>NZ_JBGCCU010000008.1:0-300000 GCF_041261445.1 Catenulispora sp. EB89 | reverse complement strand
CAGGGTGGAGAAGGGTGGAGATCCCGGTCTCAGACCAGACGCTTGATATCCCCGCGCACGCGGTAGAACCCGCGGCTGGCCTCGTGGATCTCCTCGACGACGTAGCGTGCGCCGACGACCCGCATGTCGCGCGGGAACTGCACGTTCCAGCCGGTCTGGTAGCCGGTGCCGACGACGCGGACCCGGACCCGGCCGTGGTCGTCGATGCACTCGACGACGGTGCCGGCGGCCGTCGAGGTCGTGGTGGCGATGGTGGTGGTCGGGGTGGCGACCGGCATCGCGGCGCTCGCCTTCACGTCGAGCACGGTCGGCACGACGCCGCCCTGCGCCGCGGTGATGGCCGACTCGGTGGCGTCGACGCAGGCCAGGGAGCCGTCGGTGGTGACGAGGTACAGGCGCTCGTCGCGGTACTGCATGGACAGCGCAGAGCCACAGCCGGTGCGGAGCTTCCACAGGCGCCGGCCGTCGGCGGCGAAGCAGTACACGGAGGAGGCGCTGTCGCCGGCGAAGACGTAGCGGCCGTCGGGGGCGGTCGCGCAGGAGTAGACCGAGTTGTCGCAGCGGTACTCGGCGACGGCGCGGCCGTCCGCCTTGGCGATCTTGTGCACGACGTGCCGGCCGGTGCCGGCGTAGACGTGGTCGGTTTCCTGCCAGCCGAAGAGCACGACGCCGGGGGTCTTGGTGTTCCACATCTCGCGGCCGCCGTCGGCGGCGTAGGCGGTGACGCCCGCGCTGTGCCCGTGGTAGATCGCCGCGTCGTCGCCGCGCACCATCCAGGCCCCGGTGCCGGAGCTGTTGCGCGACCACTGGTGCTCCTCCTCGTGGTCGATGACGACCAGGCGCCCGCCGGCGTCCGAGACCGCCAGGACGCCCTCGTGGATGTCCAGCCAGTAGATGTCGACGTCCTCGTGGATGCGGTAGGCGGCGTGCGGGATCTTGCCGGACAGGTCGTAGACGGAGCCGTCGTCGCAGCCCGCGTAGATCCAGAAGTCGTCGGCCACCAGGCACTTGACCCCGTCGGGGAGCTGGAAGCGGGAGAGCACCTGGCCGTCGTGGCCGAGGCTGTAGACGTCGCCGGACTGGTTGCCGACCCAGCAGCGGTCGCCGTCGATGTGGATGCCGAAGGCGCTGGAGGCGGTCCGGAAGCGCCACAGCACCGGCGCGGTGGCGCGCGCCGTCGACGGAGCCGACACCACCGCGCGCCGGGTGATGCTGCGCGCGGCCCGGGCACCCATGACCGAGGGGGCGTAGCCCTTGCGCACCTTCTCGCCGATCTTCTTGGCGGCGGCCGCCTCGGCCTTCTCGACCGTGGGGAACGTCGAGGTCTGCCGCGAACCGTCGGTGCCTATGCGGCCGTAGCGGATGTCGACGACGGTGCCGGCGACGGTCACCTCGTAGAACTTGTGCGCGCTGCCGCTGTCTTCGGACAGCTCCAGATAGGTCGTCCCCTGAGTCATGGGGAGAAACGTACAACGCGTGGCCGACAGCTTGAGATGGCGATGGAGGGCTGGGCGTTAATGCGGTCGCGCGCCGATTGGTGCGGAGTTAGCCTGGCGCCGTGAGCGCACGCGACGATCTTCCTCTGGTGGTGATCCGGCCTGAGCGGATCGACGATCATGCGGCGGTGCAGGATGTGCACAGGCAGGCGTTCGGCGACGGTGACCGCGTTCCGACACTGGTCGACGCACTGCGCGCGGCCCCGGCAGCTCTGGCGCCGACATCGCTGGTGGCGACGGTCGACGAGCGGGTCGTCGGCCACGTGATGCTCAGCGCCTGCCGGTTGGACGCGCTGCGCCGGCTGGTGGACGTGCTGTCGCTGTCGCCGTTGGGCGTGCTGCCGGAGTACCAGGGCCGGGGCATCGGTACTCGGCTCGTCGCGGACGCTCTCGCGGCTGCCGACAGCCAGGGCATTCCTTCGGTGTTCTTGGAAGGCGATCCGAACTACTACGGCAAGCACGGCTTCGCCGACGCCACGAAGCTGGGCTTCCGGCCGCCGTCGCTGCGCTATCCGCCCGGCGCGTTCCAGGTCGCCACGCTGTCCTCGCACGAGGAGTGGATGACGGGCACCTTCGTGTACTCCGACGCGTTCTGGGCGCTGGATTGCGTGGGGCTGCGGCCCGACGACCTTCCGGCGTAGGACCACGATCCCGTCAGTCCCCCGCGATACGGTCGGGATCATGGCGCAGCGCAGGGGCGGAGCCCCCGATCCGGAGACCACCTCGACGATCAACGGCGAGGACTGGTACGGCCGGCGGCTCGGCGAGGAGGCGTTCGAGCGCGTCGCGTTCCTCGACGTCGACTTCACCGAGGTGGTCAGCGAGGGCGCCGCGTTCAGTGAGTGCGTCTTCCGCGGCTGCCGGTTCAACGCCTCGGTGCACACCGGGTCGGCGTTCGCGAACTGCACGTTCCGCCGCAGCTCGCTGTTCGACGCGTCGTTCACGCGTGCCAAGGTGATGGGCTCGATGTTCGACGACTGCACGTTCGGCGCCCTGAAGGTCGAGGGGGGCGACTGGTCGTTCGTCGGCCTGCCCGGCGCCGACCTGCGGGGCGCCGTGTTCCGCGGGGTCCGGATGCGCGAGGCCGACCTGACCGGTGCCAAGTGCCGGGACGCACAGTTCCGCGATGTGGATCTGTCGGGTTCCTGGGTGTTCGGAGCCTCGTTCGAGAAGAGCGACCTGCGGGGCAGCGACCTGTCCGCGTTCGACCCGACCGAGGTGAAGATGCGCGACGCGGTCATCACCGCCGATCAGGCGGTGGTGCTGGCTGTCGCGCTCGGGCTGGACGTGCGGGCGGAGTAGCCGCGGCCGCCGTCGGCTTCGGACGTGCCGACGGCGGCCGCGACTCGCGGACCTACCAGCTACAGCCGGCCGATCACCACAGGTGCTTCTCGATCCAGTGGTGGCTCGTCACGTCGAAGACGACCGTGAAGTGGCTGTACTGGGTCGGCTTCGTCCCCTGCGGCACGTTCTCCACCGCGGTGTCCGCCGGGGCGTCGACCTGGATGACCCACACGTTGGTCTGCGGCGAGAACGCGGTGTTGACGTGCTTGCCGCCGTACGCCTTCTGCTCGTAGGCGGCCAGCGTCATCTTGGTGTCGACGTGGTGCGGGGCGGCCATCGGCGCCGCGCCGGCCGGGGCCGGCGGCAGCAGCCGCAGCGCGTCCGTGACGGCTTCCTGCTCGGCCATCGGCTGGGCCGGCGCCGCGACGCCGAGAGCGCCCGGGGCACCTGCCGCCTGCGGGTCAGCCCCCTGCGGCTGGCCCGCACCGGGGCAGTACGGCCGGCCGGCGGCCGTGCACGCCGCCAGGCTGGTGTCGGCCGCCGGGCCCGGCTTGGCGGCGCTCTTCCCACTGCCGGAGGCCGCGAAGGCGACTCCCGTGCCGATCGACAGCAAAGCGACCGCGCCGACAGCAGCCCAGCGCAGGTTCTTGCGCATCTTAGACTCCCTCGTTCTGTTGGCGGAGTTCGAGCTCTGACTCATCAGCTGTGCTCCCATACCCAGTCAGAGTTCACCCAGTAGCCGGTCAAGGGCGGGTTGTCGATGTACTGCGTCGGGACCGAGGCGCCGCCGTCGCTCCAGTACCAGTTCCCCGCCCCGTCGCGGAACTCGGCGGTCATCTCGAACCAGTCCACGTGGACGTTGGACAGGCTGTTGGAGGCCACCTCGCCGCCGACGTCCTGGCGGACGCCGTACTGCGCCGCGGCGTTCGCGCTGTTCCCGACCAGGTAGCCGTCGTGGTAGACGTTCCAGGTGTTGTTGTTCCCGTGCACGATCTCGTACCAGTGGTCGGTGCCGTCCGGACTGACGTTCGCGACCCAGTGCTGCCAGTAGCCGCCGTTGTTGGCCGCGGCGTCGTCCCAGAACACCTCGTAGGCCGTGCAGCCGCAGGGGTTCGGGTCGGAACTGGAGTTGGCGTTGGTGAGCCCGGTCTCGACCCAGCCGCCGCCGGGGATCGCCAGCCACATCTCGGAGTTGATGTGTTGCGATCCGTTGTAGTCGTTGAGATACATGTTGTTGCTGTGCCAGTCGCCGTAGATACCGGTGAAGTCGCTCCGGTAGAGCCGGCCGATGGAGTAGCAGTGGGACCCGCCAGGCGGGCACGAAGACGCCGCGCTCGCCCCGGACGGTGCCAGGCCGAGCAGTGCGAGCATCAGGACGAGGATGGTGCCGAACGCGGTTCGACGCCTGGTCTTGTGTGCGGTCACGGCTTCCTTTCCCTCAAAACGGGGAGCCGCGCCAAGGGGGCCGTGGAAAAACCGGCAAGAGAACGCCAACGTGCTGCCGCCATCACCCCCGTGTTACGCGGCACCGCAGAACTTGTGTTCGGGATCGTATCAGCCGTCTGATTTCAACGGGTGATCGAAAAGGCCTTCGACGCTGTCGAGGGGAGGTTGTCCCTAGTGCCGTCACCGGAACGCCGCTGGATCAGCATCACGCCGCCGATCCCGACCAGGCCGCCGAGGAGTTCGAGCAGCCCCGGGGTCTCGCCGAGCCAGACGAACGCCACGCCGAGCGCGACCGGCGGCACCAGGTACAGCGCGGCCGTCGAGCGCGCCACGGGGTACCTGGCGACGGCGTAGCCCCAGGTCACGAAGCCCAGCGCGGACGGCGCCACGCCGAGGTAGAGCGCGGCGGCCAGCGCGGAGCCGCCGGCGTGCGAGGCGGCGTGCGAGATGGCGTGCCAGGCGGTCGGGGCCAGCGGGAGCAGGAAGAGCGTGCCGCCCCACATCGCGTAACAGGCGACTTCGAACCCTGTGTAGCGGCGCAGCAGCGGCTTGGACGCGAAGTGGTAGACGCCCTGGACCACCGCGGCGGCGAGCACGACCACCGCGCTCGTGGACACCTGCGCCGAACCGCCGCCGAGCGCGACGAGCGCCGCGCCGGCCAGCGCGATCAGGCTGCCCGCGACGACGCGCGGCGTCAGCCGCTCCCCCAGGAACGCGGCGGCGAGCAGGACGCTGAACACCGGCGCGATCGATATCAGCAGGCTGGCGGTCCCGGCCGCGACGTGCACCTCGCCCCAGTTGAGCAGCAGCTGGTAGGCGCTCATGCCGGTGGCCGCGCACAGCGCGATCCGCGGCAGATCGCGCCGCGCGGGCCACCGCACGCCCAGGAACGGCGCGACGAGCGCGAGCGCCGCCGACGCCACGGCCAGCCGGGCCACCGACAGTCCGGCGACGCCCAGGCCCGGCACGCCGACCCGGATCGCCGGGAAGGCTGAGGCCCAGAGCACGACGGTCGCCGCGAGGGCGAGGGCCCGGGGGGAGAGCTCGCGGGGGTTCACGGATCCAGCGTTGCGCCTAGAATAGGAAAGATCCAGTTACCCTTTCTTTGTCATTCCGGAAGGCTGGCTTCATGATGGACGTCCGGCGGCTACGCCTGCTGCGGGAGCTGTCGGTGCACGGCACCGTGACCGCGACCGCCGAGGCGCTGCACCTGACCGGCCCCGCGGTGTCGCAGCAGTTGGCGGCGCTGGAGAAGGAGGCCGGCGTCCCGCTGCTGGAGAAGCAGGGCCGCACGCTGCGTCTGACGTTCGCCGGGCGGCGGCTCGTCGAGCACGCCGACGTGATCCTCAGCAACCTGGCGGCGGCGGACGCCGAACTCGACGCACTGCGGTCCGGGCGGCGCGGCGTGGTGTCGATCGCGGCGTTCCCCTCGGCGGCGCGGGTGCTGCTGCCGCCGCTGTGGCGGCTGTTGGCGGACGAGAGCGGCGCGGGGCTTGAATCGCGACCCGAGTTGCGGCCCGAATCGCGGCCCCAGTTGCGGCCCGAGTTGCGGATCACCGAGGCCGAGCCGGAAGCCGCGATCGAGCTGCTGCAACGCCGCGAAGCCGACGTCGCGATCGCCCACGCCTACGGCCTGCTCCCCCGCGCGCTGCCAGCAGGATGCGAGCAGCACCGGCTGATGGAGGACCCTGTGTTGCTGGCCGTGCACCCGGACACCGCGACCGCGCACGGCCTGGCCCCCGACCGACCCGCCGACCTGGCCGACTTCCGGGACGAGGCGTGGCTGATGCCCGATCCGCGGGTGATCTCGTGCCACGAGTTCACCCGCCGCGCGTGCGGGGCGGCCGGATTCGTCCCGGCGCCGATCGCCGTGGCCACCGACTTCTCGGTGCTGACCGCCTTCGTCGCGGCCGGCGCCGGCGTCGCCCTCGTGCCGAGGATGGCGCTGCCCGCCGACACGACGGGCATCAGGCTGCATCCGCTGGCCGCGCCGATGACGCGCACCGTGTACGCGCTGACGCGCGGTGGGGAGGCGGGGCAGCCGCGGGTCGACCGGGTGCTGGAAGGGCTGCGGGCGGTTTCAGGGGCCTGATACTTAAGCCCGCCGACACTTCACTGCGCTTTGTCACGAATATGGGCTCGAACTTACCCGCGCCGGACGGCGAGATGAATAGTCGGAGCCATTCATCTCGGATATCCCCGTCCGACTTGCCGGCGGCACCGAAGGAATCGGCGGATTCATCCCGCATCCGCGCACGGTGGATCCGGCGTGCAACAGAAGGGTGAATCAGCCCTTTTCGCACCCGCCGGCGCCTTACAAGGACCGCCTATATCCGGCCGTCTATATTCAGGCCTCGACAAGCGAGCCGATCCGGCGGAGCTCGTGCCGGGCCAGCGCCAGGTTGGCGCGCGAGCGGTCGAGCGCGAGGTAGAGGAACAGGGCGCCGCCGGCGCTCGGCAGCAGGCGGATCACGTGGTACTGGCCGGTGAGGGTGATGAGGATGTCCTCCACGGTCTCGTTCAGGCCGAGCCGGGCCAGCGTGCGCATCTTCGCCCGCACGACCTCGGTGTTCCCGGCCGCGGCGACCTCCAGGTCCAGGCCGGGGCCGCCGCCGAGGAAGCCCAGGGACATGCCGCTCTCGTAGTCGACCAGGGCCACGCCGAGGGCGCCGTCGACCGTCATCGCTTCTTTCAGCGCGGCTTCGATGTTCATGGGCGGACTTCCTCACTCCGGAATTTTTCGTGGCTGCCGATCACGGGCTCGCAGGGAATTGGATCCGAGCTCGCCGTTAGTCCAGTCGGCGACTAAAGTAACCTGACACATATCGCGACGTGAAGGGGTTCCGGTGCCCGGCTTGGAAATGTCGCTCTCCGCAGCGTTCGAATCTCCTGGAGTAATCGGAGCCGCTTTGGTGGACGAGGTCACGGGTCTGACATACCGCGCGGCGGGCGACTTTTCGGCGGTCGGTACGGGATTCGAGATGGCGGAACTCACCGGGCTGATCACCGAGGGCTTGCACGAGGCCGGGGCGCAGGGCGAGCTGGAGAGCGTCGTGATCACCGGGAGCCGGCTGCACGAGGTGGTACAGGCGGTGCCGGGGCGGTCGCCGCTGAACGCGGTGATGCTGGTTCTGGTGCTGGAGCGGGAGCGCTCGAATCTCGCGTTGGCGGTGCGTGAGGCCGCTGATCTGGCAGAGAGCATTCTGACATGAATGCGGCGCGCAACGTTCCCGCGCTGTTGGCGCAGCTGCTGGCCGAGGACTTCACCGGGGCCGTCGAGGTGTCCGGGGCTCCGGGCGGGACGATCCATCTGCGACGCGGGCTGGTCGTCGCGGTGGACACGCCGAACGCGCCGTCGGTCGAGACGTTGCTCATCCGGTCCGGGCGCGTCGACGAGGACAAGTGGGCTGCGGCGGTCAGCCGTCGCGCCGCTGTTGTCGCCGAGGGCGCGGACGGCGACGGGAACTTGAATTCCGTCCTCACCGACCTCGGGCTGATCGGCCACGGGGAACTCGAGGCGGTCTGCATCGCAGCCGTCTACGACGCCGCTTTCGCCATGGCGCTCAACCCGGCGGAGGGCTGGACCGTGCACGAGGGGTCGGTGCCGCCCGAGTTGGCGGCGTGGCCGGGCGAGTCGCCGCGCACGCTCGCGGACGAGACCGCGCGCCGGATCGCCGCGCTGACCCGGAGCTGGGGCTCGCTCGCCGAGCTGGCCGCCGCGCGGTGCCGTCCGGCGACGCGGGTCGAACCGGGCGCGTTGACCGCGCGTCAGCAGGCTGTGCTGCTCGCCGCGAACGGCCGGCGGACGCCGCGCGACATCGCGTTCTTCCTGGGCTGCGGGGTGTACGCGGCGATGCTCGACATCGCGCGCCTGCGGGCCCGGCGGCTCGTGGAGTGGGAGGCGCCCCGGGCCGTGGCGGCGCTGCCGATCACGGCGCGGCGCGCCGCGCCCGCGGAAGGCCGGCCGGAGAGTCGGGGCGAGCTGCCGCGCCGGGTGCCTCGTGACCCATCAGGAAGTGGAACCGCGTCAGGAAGGGCCAGCTTATGATTCCCACGGGCCGCGAGGCCGGAAACGACGTGCGCGGCGCCTACGTGATGGCGCCGATCGAGGCGACGGGGGCGGCCAGGCCATGTGAGCCGGCCGGGGCGGCCGCAGCGCGCGAGCCGGCCGGGGCGATACAGCCGACCGAGCCGATGGCAGCGCCGACTGCCGCACCAGGCGGCGGTCCAGGTAGCGATCCGAGCGGCGGCCCGAGTAGCGGTCCGGGCGGCGGCCCGGTCGGCGGTCCAGACGATTCGGCGACGCAGGGCACTGCCCCGGCGCCGTCCGAGGCCGAGCCGCGCGATCCCCGGCTGCCGCGCCGCGTGCCGCAACCGTCCCAGCTCCGGGGCCAGGCGGCGATCACCCCGGCCCAACCGGCGGAGCAGACGCTGCGCCACCTCCGCGACGTCCTCGACCGGCTGCCCTGACCGGCATCACGAGCCCGCAACGCCCCCATCAGCCGACTGCCACCTCGGCCGCGCGACGTTCGGCCGCACCACTACACGTGCCAAGGAGCATGCCGTGAAGCCACCGACCTCATCCACAGCCGTGGTCACCGAACTCCAAGCCCTGCGCGAGCGGATCGTCGGCGTCACCGACAGCATCATCGCCACCACCGACGGCCTCCTCGTGGCATCCGACACCGGCTCCGCCGACCAGGAATCCCTCGCCGCCCTCTGCGCCGCCGGCCTGGCCCTCGGCACCCGCACCGCCGCCCACATGGGCCTCGGCGGCCTCCGCGACTCGGTCATCCGCGCCGCCGGCGGCCACGTGGTCTTCGCCGCCATCGGCGAGCACGCCCTCCTGGCAGTAGTCGGCGACGAGGGACTGGACCTGGCGACACTGCGGCGCGACCTGCCGGGCACGGTGGAGCTGTTCGGGAAGCTGCTGGCGGGAGACGCCTAACAGCTGAGGTATGCGGCACGGCACGGCACGGCCACGGAACGCGGAAGTCGGCGCGGTCGAGCGGCGCGATCACGTACCACCAGCACGGCCGCCGTGGCACGGATGGGTGCCGCGGCGATGCGGCGCGGCCAGCCCGGGGCGTCGAGCCAGTCGGTCCGGCACGTAGCCAGGCGAGCCAGGCGGTCGGGCAGTCGGCCGGTCGGCATGATCGAGCACCCCAAATCCCACCGCACCCCGGCCCTCACCAGCGCGCCTTGAGTAGACGCAACGTTGCGTCTACTCTAAAACCGCCGCCGCGCCCCCGCCCCGGCACCGCAGGAAGGGCACGCTCATGATCGACAAGTCGCATCGCGCCAAGGCACTCCTGGTCGCCGGGTGTTTCTTCATGGAAATGCTCGACGGGACCATCGTCACCACCGCCGCGCCGCAGATGGCGCGGTCGCTGCACGTCAGCTCCGCCGCCATCGGGCTGGTCATCACCTCGTTCCTGCTCACGTTCGCCGCGCTCATACCGCTCAGCGGGTGGCTCACGCGGCGTTGGGGCACGCGGCCGGTGTTCCTCGCCGCGATCGCGGTCTTCACGCTCGCCTCGCTCGGGTGCGCGCTGAGCACGACGCTGCCGGTGCTGGTCGCGATGCGGGTGGTGCAGGGCTTCGGGGGCGCGATGATGGTGCCGGTCGGGCGGCTGATCGTGCTGGCCGGCGCCGAGAAGTCGGACCTGATGCGGCTCATGGCCTACGTCGTGTGGCCCGGCCTCATGGCGCCGGTCGTCGCGCCGCTGGCCGGCGGCCTGATCACCACCTACGCGTCCTGGCCGTGGATGTTCGGCATCAACATCCCGCTCGGCGTCGTCGCCTTCGCGATCGCCTGGCGCGTCGTCGAGGCGACACCGACCGAGCGGCCGCCGCGCCTGGACCGGCTCGGCGTCGTCCTCACCTGCGCGGGCCTCGGCGGCCTCACCTACGCCGGCCACCTGTTCTCCGACGCGCACATCTCCTGGACCGCCGCCATCGCCACCGCCGTGGTCTCGCTCGCGCTGCTCGCGGCGGCCACGCGCCACCTGCTGCGGGCCGAGGCGCCGCTGGTGAACCTCCGGGTCCTGCGAATCCCCACGCTGCGCGCGTCGGTCAGCGGCGGCTCGCTGTTCTGGATCGTCGTCGGTGCGGGGCCGTTCCTGATGCCGCTGCTCTTCCAGAACGTCTTCGGCTGGAGCTCCGTGAAATCCGGAGCGGTCGTCCTGTTCATCTTCGTGGGCAACATCGGCATCAAGCCGAGCACCACCCCGCTGCTCAACCGCTTCGGCTTCCGGCCGGTCCTGGTCGCCTCCACGCTGGCGATGGCGGCGGCGATGGCCGCCGCGGGCCTGCTCACCGCCACCACCCCAATCGTCCTGACCTGCGCCGTCGTCCTGATCAGCGGCATCGCCCGCTCGGTGGCGCTGACCGCGTTCAGCACGGTGTCGTTCAGCGACGTGGCCCCGGAGCAGATGCGCGACGCCAACTCCATCGCCGCCACCGCCTTCCAGATGTCCGCCGGCCTGGCGATCGCCGTGTCCACCATCGCCCTGCGCGCCGGCGGCCCGCTCGGGCACCTGCTGCCGGGAACCCCGGACGCGCGGACCGCTTACACCGTCGCGTTCCTCATCCTGACGCTGTTCTCGCTGTGCGTGACCGGCACGGCGCTGCGCATGCACCCCGACGCCGGGGCCCGCGTGCGCCGCATACGGACCGCCGTCCCGGCCAACGAGGCCTCGTAGCGTCGTAGCCCCGCAGTCCGTAACCTCAGCCCGCGGCGAGAAGTTCCAGCGTGTCGACCACGCGGTTGGAGAAGCCCCACTCGTTGTCGTACCAGGCGACCACCTTGACGTGCCGCCCCTCGACCCGGGTGAGCGCCGAGTCGAAGATCGCCGAGGCCGAGCACCCGACGATGTCGGACGACACGAGCGCGTCCTCCGAGTACTCCAGAATGCCGGCGAGCGGGCCCTGAGCAGCGTCACGGTAGGCGGCCAGCACATCCTCGCGCGTGACGTCACGCGCCACGGTGGTGTTCAGCTCGACGATCGAACCGACCGGCACCGGCACCCGGATCGAGTCGCCCGACAGCTTGCCGTCCAGGTTGGGCAGCACGTGCCCGATCGCCTTGGCCGCGCCGGTCGTGGTCGGAACGATGTTGACGCCGGCGGCACGCGCGCGCCGCGGGTCCCGATGCGGACCGTCCTGCAGGTTCTGCTCCTGCGTGTAGGCGTGGACCGTGGTCATGAACCCGTGCTCGATACCGGCGAGGTCGTCGAGCACTGCGGCCAGCGGCGCCAGCGCGTTGGTCGTGCACGAGGCGTTGGAGACGATCGTGTGCCGGGCCGGGTCGTAGACCTCTGTGTTGACCCCGTACGCGAGCGTGACGTCCGCCCCGTCCGACGGCGCGCTGACCAGTACCTTCCTCGCCCCCGCGGTCAGGTGGGCACCGGCGGCCTTGGCCGAGGTGAACCGGCCGGTCGACTCCAGCACGATGTCGACCCCGAGGTCCGCCCACGGCAACTGGTCCGGCTCCCGCTCGGCAAGCACGGTGATCCGCCGGTTGTCGACGACCAGGACGTTTCCGTCGACGCTCACCGGGCGGCCGAGCCGTCCGGCGGTAGTGTCGAAGGCGAGGAGGCGCGCGAGGGCGGCCGGGTCGGTGAGGTCATTGACCGCGACGACCTCCAGGCCGCTGCCGCGCTCCAGCATGGCACGCAGGACATTGCGTCCGATGCGGCCGAATCCGTTGATGGCGATGCGAGTCATGGTTGTTTCCTTTCCGTCACCATGAGTTTCGCGTGCGCCGATCGGGCCCGGCAGTGGCGTGGGCGCCATGGTTCGAAAGGATCGCGCCACGGGCTTGGGGTGGTGGACACCGGGTGGTGGACACCGGGTGGTGGCCGCCGTCCTCACTCGCCGCGCGTAAAGGTGCGGCGGTACTCGCTCGGAGTCGTGCCGAGGATGCGCTGGAAGTGCGTCCGCAGATTCGCGCCGGTGCCCAGGCCCACGTCGTGCGCGATCTGCTCGATGCCGCGCTGCGACCGCTCCAGCAGCTCCCGGGCCAGGTCGATACGCGCCCGCATGACCCACTGCATCGGCGTGTAGCCGGTGTCCTCGACGAAGCGGCGGGAGAACGTGCGCGCCGAGACGGCCGCGTGCTCGGCGAGGGATTCGAGACTGAGCGGTTCGTCGAGCCGGTGCAGGGCCCATTCGCGCGTCGCGGCGAACCGCTCCCCCAGCGGCTCCGGCACGCTGCGCGGCACGTACTGCGCCTGCCCGCCGCTGCGATACGGCGCCGCGACCAGGCGCCGGGCCGCGTGGTTCGCCGCGGCCACACCGAGGTCGCCGCGCAGGATGTGCAGGCACAGGTCGATCCCGGAGGCGGCGCCGGCCGAAGTCAGGACACTGCCTTCGTCGACGAACAGCACGTTCTCGTCGACGTGGACGCGCGGGTGCTTCTGCGCGAGCGCCCGCGTGTAGTGCCAATGCGTGGTGGCGCGCCTACCGTCGAGCAGGCCGGTGGCGGCGAGCGCGAACGCGCCGGTGGAGATCGCGGCAAGCCGCGCGCCCCGATCGTGCGCCGCGATCAGCGCCTCGACGACGGCCGGCGGCGGATCGTCGCGGTCCGGGACGCGGTAGCCGGGGATGAAGACGATGTCGGCCCAGGCCACAGCCTCCAGGCCGTGAGCGACGTGGTAGGCGAGGCCGTCGCCGCCGGTCACGAGCCCGGGCGCGGCACCGCAGACGCGCACTTCGTAGGGCATGCTGGCCCGGGTCGTGAACACCTGCGCGGGGATGCCGACGTCAAGCGGCTTCGCCCCCTCCAGGACGAGGACCGCGATGCGGCGCAGGCCGGGGGACGGCGCGGAGGCGTGGTCGGCGGTCATGGCTGGGCGCTCCGGATGGCCATGGCGGGACTCTATCGAAGATCCAGTGGCGGATCCGGTGTCACGACCTGGGCGATGGCACCGGATCCGGTATCAGCTGACGGACTCAGCCGACAGGCTCAGCCGGTAGGTTTCCCGAGCCGGCGCGCAGGCTGGTCATCCAGGCCCTGCTGGTCGCCCCGATCAGCCTCGGACCCAGAACTCCTCTTTGAGGGCGCCGACCCAGACTTCTCCGACGGCCGCGCGGGCCTCCGCCCCCAGGCTCGCGGGTCGCTCTGTCTCAGCGCGGCGAACTCTGCCACGCGGGCTTCCTCGACGGCGATCGCCTGGTCGAGGAGTTGTTCCCCCAGCGTTGGTCTGCTCCAATCGGTTTTCTCGCGCCACCAATAAGGTTGGTCTTCCTTCGGCTGCACGTCTTCGTAAACCGTGACGAGGCCCAGCAACTCAATCGGGTTGTCCGCCGCGAAAGCTCAGCCCGACGCCATCCTCCTCATCGGGATACGCCATGCGGCAAGCCTACGAGCAGCGCTGCCGCCGGCGGCAGCGGATTTTCCGCTCGCACGACAGCTCTTGCACACGGTCGACGGCCCGGCGACCGTGGGAATGCTCGCGGAGCGCACCGACGAGGCGGTCGGCAACGTCAGCCACCACGTGCGCGTGCTCGCCGAAGCCCGGCTGGTCGAGGACGTTCCCGAGCTGGCGCGGGACCGGCGGGAGCGCTGGTGGCGGCAGACGTCGGCGGAGATGCGGTGGGCGCGCGCCGATTTCGAGGGCAGTCCGGCGGATGCCGCGGTCGCCGACGCCGCCGGCTCGCTCATGCTGGATCGACACGTAGCGGCGGCGCGATCGTGGCCTGCGCGCCGGGCGGGGTATCCGGAGCAGTGGCGGGAGGACTGCGCGGTCTCGGCCGAGGCCTGGTTGCGGTTGAGCCCGGACGAGGCTCGCGAGTTCGGGGCGCAGCTGATCGCCTTGTTCGACGCCTGGTCGCACCGGCCCGTGCCCGACGACGGCCAGGAACGCGAGCCGGTCCTGGCCTTCGGCCACGTGGTGCCGGCCGCGCCGTGACCGCGAACATCGCCGCATCAGACCACGAACACGCGCCGCTCGACGCTCCCGCGGCCGGCCAGACTGGCCAAGCAAGCCGCTCCCGCTGGGGCCTGCTCGCCGACCGCAACTTCCGGCTGCTGTGGAGCGGCCAGACGATCAGCAACGCCGGCAGCAGCATCACCACCGTCGCGCTGCCGCTCGTGGCCGTCACCGACTTGAAAGCGGGCCCGCTGGCGGTGGGCCTGTTGGTGGCGGCGATATGGCTTCCGTGGTTGGTGTTCGGTCTCCCGGCCGGGGTTTGCGTGGGGCGAATACCCCGGCGCGCGCTGATGGTCTTGTGCGACCTGGCGATGGCGCTGGTCTTCATCACCGTGCCGATAGCCGCGGCGTGCGGGGCATGCGGGATCCGCAGGCGATTCTCCCCGCTCCTCGCGTGCCGATCAGCGCTCGCTGCGGACCGAGGTCGCGGACGGATTCCGCTTCGTCGTCCGCGACCCCTACCTCCGGGGCATCGCCTCGTTCGCCGCCGCCGCCAACCTCGCGCTCACCGCCTGTCAGTCGATCGTGGTCCTCTATCTCATTCACGACCTGCATGTCCGGGCCGGCTTGGTGGGCCCGCTGGCAGGAGCGGGAGCGCTGGGCGGGATCCTCGGAGCCTGGCGTCCTGCTCTTCGTCATCGGATCCATAGCCTTGGTGGCCGGCGTCGTCGCGGTCAACGTGGTCTTCGCCAGCTTCCGGCAGGCCTACGCGCCGCCGGAGATGCTCAGCCGGGTCTCAGGTGCACATCCCCGAGACGTCCGTCCCCCCCGATCTCCGAGCACGGGATGAACCCGTCGTCATGCAGCCGGCCGGCCATGGCGTCCGAAGTCAGGAAGCCCACGAAGTCGTTCGCCAGGTCCGAGCGGTTCGCCGCTTCGAACAGGTTCTCCGTGGCCACGAAGGGATACGCGTGGTGCAGTGCGTCGTCGCGGGTCGGGAGGCGGCCGTCGAGGGCGACCACGTCCACCGAGGGGAAGAACGGCAGCGCGTCCGCCTCGGCGTAGCCGACGGCGCCGGGGGTGGCGTTGACGTACGCGAGCAGTTGCATGGTGGTCGCCGCGGTGCAGCTGCTGGGCTTGGGGCCCGGGTCGTCCGACGCGGGGCAAGGGGTGTCGCTCACGACGCTCGAGCGGGTCTGCGCGACGGTGTCCAGGAACGCGGTGCGGGTACCGGAGCCGTCCGGGCGGCCGACGAGCTTGTAGGTGCCCAGCGGCGTGGTGCCCGTGAACAGGCCGCGGACCGTCTCGGCGGTCAGGGAGCCGGCCACGTCGTGGTTGGCCACCACCGCGAAGATGACCACGCCGACCGGCTTCGGGGTCAGGCCGGCCGGCGTCGTGTCCGGCGGGCCGTCCACCATCGCCAGCTCCCGGGCCGCGCCGAGCTGCGTTCCGAACTGGTCCAGGCCGGTGCCGCTGCCGACCGGGGAGACGCTGATGTGCGCGTTCGGGCACTGCTGCTCGTAGGCGTTCTTGGCGATGGTGGCGATCGGCGCGAAGGCGGTGGAGCCCTCCAGCTGGAGCTGCCCGGAGGCGCACAGGGCCCGCGGTGTCAGGGCTCTGTTGGAGACCCACACGCCGGCGCCGATCCCGGCCACCAGCGCCACCACCGCCACGAGCGACTGCCAGGCGGTGCGGCGGCGCCGGTTGCCGCCGGCCCGGTGGATGCGGCCGCCGGTGACGTCGCCGGAGCGGACGATGCCGATCGGGGCGTTGCGCTCCCGGGGGCCGTCCAGCAGCGCCATGACCTGGAAGCTCGCGCCGCGGTTGAGGTTGAACGGCGGCAGCTGGATCCGGTTCTCCTCCTTGGGGAACAGCTTGACGAGCTCGGCCTGCTCCACCGCGCGCCGCTCGTCGTCGCTGGACCGCGCGGTGAGCTTCCGGGCCCGCTCCGCCGCGCGCCGGTCCTCGGAGCGCTGCTTCTCCACGCGGTCGCGCACGCCGTCGGTGTTCTCGGTGCCGTGCCGCCGGTGCGAGCTGTCGTTGCGGACCTTCAGGTCCACGACGGTCACGCCGGTGAAGGCGAACTTCAGCCGGCTGTCCCAGTCCTCCTCGCGGACCTCCAGCAGCCCGGCGTTGCGGATCTCCAGGACCACCAGCTGCGGCACTTCGATGCCCTCGTTGGTCTGCGCGGACTTGATCGTCCACAGATCCTGGTCGTCGATGTTGATCGGCGCGTCGTAGACCACCGACCAGGTCAGCCGGCGCCGGTTGACCAGCGTGGCCCACAGGACACCGCCCAGGGCCAGGACCGCGCCGGTCACCACCCCCGCGGGCACGACGTTCTGGTTGAGCCAGTTGTTCACGGTGGCCAGCGGCCCCTCGGCGACTGCTCTCACAGCCGCACGTTACGGACCACCGGCCACAGCGGCGTATACGGGTTCTAAATCCCCGGCGAACCGCGGCGGGCCGCGGCGGGTCTCGCGGCAGGTATAACGGCGGGTTCCGCGGTACAGGAATCAGCCGTTGCGCAGCGCGAACGGGTTGTACTGCGGGGTCGTGGTCCCGGAGTCCGAGTACCCCACGGCGTGCACGATCGACGCGCCGGGCGTCGTGGTGACACCGCTGAGCGTGGTCGACGCGCCGGCGGCGTTCGGGCTGGCCACGACCGCCCACACGCTGCCGTCCCAGTGCAGCGTCAGGCTCTGGCGCCGGGTCGTGCCGGGGACCACGTCGTCGCCGACCGCCCACACGCTGTTCGCCGCGTCGGCGGTAGTCACCGAGTGCAGCAGCGGGTCGGTGCCCGCGTTCGGGCTGGGGACCTTGGTCCAGGTGGCTCCGTTCCAGTGCTCGATCAGGGTGCTGTAACTCCCCACGGAGTCGATGACGCCGGACGTGCCGACGGCCCACACGTCCGTCGGGCTGTTCGCCTTCAGGCCGTACAGGTTGTCAACGGCGTTGATGTTGCTGCTGCCGACCGGCGGCATCGGCACGAGCGACCAGGACGTACCGTCCCAGTGCACTGAGTACGGCTCGTTCTGGTAGGCGCTCGCACCGATCTGCTCCAGCGCCGAGCCGACCATCCACACGTCGTCGGGCCCGTCAGCGGAGATCGCGGTCAGGCTGGCGCCCATGTTGTTGTTGGCGGGCTGAGGCGGCGAGAAGGTGGTCCAGGCGGTCCCGTCCCAGTGCGCCGCCTGGCCGCTGTGGGTGTAGCTGCCGAAGGCGTAGGCGTCGGTGCGGCTGACGTCCGCGACACCGAGGACTTCGGTGGATCCCAGAACACTGATGTTCACGGTGCTCCAGGCGCTGCCGTTCCAGTGCAGCGCCAGCGGCAGGAACTGGTAGCGCTGCTGCCGCATCTGCCCCACGGCCCAGGCGTCGGAAGGCCCGCTGGCGCTGACCGCGTCCAGCGCTGCCGTCGGCTCGCCGACCGCCGGCACCGCCGACTGGCCCCAGGCGGTACCGTCCCAGTGGTCGATCAGAGCCTTGGAGCCGAGGTTCGTGGTGCCGGCGCCACCCTGGCTGCCGACGGCCCAGGCGTCGATGTCCGACGTCGAGGCCGCGGCGACCAGGAACGCGTTCTGCCCGGACGGCGGCGCGGCGACGGCCGTCCATCCGCCGGCCGCCGTGGCGGGCCCGGCTGCGAGCACAAGTACGGCAGCCGCTGCGATGCCGGAGCTGATTCGCGGTAGGTGCATGCTCTTCCCCTTATGCCGATGGTGGCTTCCGGGGGTGAAACGGCACCGGAGAGGAGCCGGTTCGGCGAATCAGGCAAAGCTTCGCAGAACACTGTTTTAATTCGCGGCCCTGAACGCCGTGCGGCCGCCGCCGAACAGATCGCGCAGGCCCACGCGCCGGCCGGTCCGCAGGATCGAGCGCCGGTACACGACGGCGGCGAAGCGCGCCACGCCGACCGTCGCGGCGATGCTGATCACGACCGAGGCCGCGAACTGCCACCACGCGACGTCGCCGAACCCGACCAAGGTCGGCATCGCGAAGGGCGCGGTCGGCGGCAGGTAGGCCAGGACGCGGTAGAACGTGGACGGCGCGCCGCCGGTGATCGTCGACAGCGAGATCGCGTAGCCGAACAGGATCGGCATGCTCAGCGGCAGCGCCAGGCTCTGGACCTGGTCGCGGCGCTCGGCCAGGGAACCGGCGGCGGCGTAGACCCAGCTGTAGAAGGCGTAGCCGAGCAACAGCCAGGTCAGGGACGCGGCCACGGCCAGCGGTCCGCTCCCCCGCATCAGCGTCGAGCCGACCGATTCGGCCAGGACCAAGGCGAAGGTGACGATCAGCGCCGCCTGAGCGAAGGCCGCGACGCCGATGCCCAGCACCTTGCCGGTCAGCAGGCGTGCGGGGCGGACTGCGGACAGCAGGACCTCGGCGACGCGGCTGGACTTCTCCTCCATCACCCCCATCAGCGTCCAGGTGTTGTACTGCGTCAGCATCATGAAGATCAGGACGATGCCGATGACCGAGAACGCGCCGGACGGCTTCTTGGAGGCCGGTTGCAGGCTGCTGATCGACAACGGCTTGGTGTCGGCGACCTGCGCTGCCTGCTGTGGGGAGAGGCCTGCGGATTGGAAGGACGCGTCCTCGCCGAGCACCACGGACAGCGAGCGGACGAACTGCGCCGTGACGGAGGTGGCTTTCGAATCCGGGGACTTGTCGACCAGCAGACTCACGCCCTGGTTCGGGTCGTCGATGACCGCGACGGTGAGCTGGCCGGCGTGGACGGCATCGCGCGCTGCGGCGGCGTCCGGTTCGGTGATCAGGGTGGCGGTGGTCCCGGTGCCGGCGGCCGCGGCGGAGGCCGCGGCCTGGACGGCGGACCGCACCACGGGTGTCAGGGTGCTGACGACGCCGACCTTCTGCGGCGTGGGGTGGTTCTTGTGCAGGGTCGGGATCACGATCGCCGCCGCGACCGCTGCCAGGATCAGCAGCGTACCGACGCGGAAGAGGCGGCCGCGCAGGCGCTCGCGCAGTTCCCGCCCGGCGACCAGGCCGAGTTCGTGGGCGCGCGGGGAGGCGGTGATGAAGTCGCTGTCGAGCCAGGCGCGCGCCGGGCGCTTGGGCTTCGCGTCTTTGGCGCCTATCGCAGACTTCGCATCCCTCGTGGCTCTGGCCCGCAAGCGGGACCGGACGCGGATCGCCGTCACCGTGACGCTGATCGCCAGCAGCACGAACGGCAGGGAGTTCTTCACGCGATCGCCTCTCGGAACACTTCGGACAGCCGGCGCCGTTCGAAGACGAATTCGGTGACCCGGCCGGCGGTCATGGCCGCGCGCAGGACCGTGTCGCTGTCGGTCTCCTCGTCGAGGACCAGGCGGACGGCGCCGCGCTCCGATTCGGAGATGTGGACACCCGGCAGCTCCTTGGCCCACGTGGCATCACGGTCTCCTTCGACGCGCACCACGAGGCGGCGCGGGCCGCCGGCGGCGAGCTCGTCCACCGTCCCGGTCGCGACCAGGTGTCCGTGCGCGATGATGACGACGGTCTCGCACAGGTCCTCGACCTGATCGAGCTGGTGGCTGGAGAAGAGCACGCATTTGCCGGCGCGGGCCTGGTCGACCAGCACCTCGCCGATCGCGTCCATGCCGGTCGGGTCCAGGCCGGCCAGGGGTTCGTCGAGGACCAGCAGGTCCGGGTCGTGCAGGAGGGCGGCGGCCAGTTGCACGCGCTGCTGGTTGCCGTGGGACAGCTCCTCGACCTTGCTGGCGGCGCGGCCGGGCAGGCCGAGGCGTTCCAGCCAGGTGTCGACGGCGCGCTCGGCGGCCCGGGCGCTGAGGCCGTGCAGGCGGCCGAGGTAGCGGAGCTGGTCGCCGACCGGCATCGCCGGGTACAGGCCGCGTTCCTCGGGCATGTAGCCGAAGCGGCGGCGCTGGTCCTGGCCCAGCGGCGCGTCGTCCCAGCGGACCTCGCCGGAGTCCAGCTCGGTCAGGCCGAAGACGGCGCGCATGGTCGTGGTCTTGCCCGCGCCGTTGTGGCCGAGGAAGCCGGTGACCTGGCCGGCCGGGACGTCGAAGGTCAGGTCGTCGAGCGCGGTGAGCGCGCCGAAGCGGCGGGTCAGGTGTCGTAGTCGCAGGGGTCCGGGCACGGGAGGTCAAGACCTCCGATCGCAGGTCAGGATGCGTTTCTGGCCGCGTGACGGGCCGTTTGTCAGGAGCATGAGCCGAGTATCGGGTCGGGTCCGGCACGCGGTCATCGGCGCCCGGATGGACTTCGGCGGGCCGGACCGGTTCCTGCGCCGGGCGGACCGCTTCCACCCGTGGGTGGAGGCGTGCGGCGGATCATGTCCACCCTGCGCACCATGACCGCGCCGCGACCGGGACCTACACTCCTGATCGTGAGCCTGATGGGGAGCTGGCGACTGGAGGACCACCGGTACGTCCTGCGTGGCGTGTCGGCGACGGGACTGGCGATCGGCGGCATCGCGATCTCCCTGCGCACCGATCCGCACCCGGGCCGGCACGGCGCCGGCCTGGTGGTCTCCGTCGCGCTCGGCGCGCTGGTCGTCGGCCTGCTCGGCTCGGTGGTGAACCTGGAGGCGCCGGTACGGCGGCTGATACCGCTGGTCGCGGTGCTGGCGGCGGGCTCCTTCACGCTGCTGTGGGTGCAGCAGCGCGGCAACGCGGGGCTGCCCGGCGCGGGGACGCTGCTGCTGATCGCCGCGGCCCGGCTGTTCCAGCGGCCGCGGGCGCTGGCCGCCGTCACCGTCGCCGTCTTCGCGGTGGTCACGGCCGAGGCGCAACGGCACACGTCGCTGGCGCAGAGCGCGGTCCTGTGCTTCCCGATCGTCGCGGTGTGCCTGATGATGGCGATGTTCCAGCGCCTGCGCGACGCCAAGTGCAAGGCCCAGGCGCTGCTGGCGGAGCTGGAGCAGAGCCGGGACGCGCAGGCCCGCGCGGCGGCGATGGCCGAGCGCCAGCACCTGGCGCGCGAGATGCACGACGTGCTGGCGCACTCGCTGTCCGGGCTGATGCTGCAACTGGAGGGCGCGCGCATGCTGGCCCGAGCCGCCCCCGACGACCCGCGCCTGCCGGACGTCGTGAACCGCGCCCACGAACTGGCCAAAGACGGCCTCGCCGAAGCCCGGCACGCGATCGGCATGCTGCGCGGCGAACAGCTGCCCGGCCCGGACGCCATCGGCACCCTGACGGGCCAGTTCGAACAGCACAGCGGCATCCCCTGCACATTCGCCGCCGCCGGCCCGCCCCGCACAGTCCCGCCCGACGCGCGCCTGGCGGTGTACCGCGTGACGCAGGAGGCGCTGACGAACGTGGTGAAGCACGCGCGCGCCGCGCGGGTCGAGGTGCGGATGACGTACGCGGCGGACGAGGTGTTGTTGTCGGTCGAGGATTTCGACTGCGGGGACGGGGTCGCGGCGCGGGCGGTGGTGGCGGAGGCTGAGGCGGCGACTGCGGGGGCGGTGGCGGGCGGCGGGACAGCCGGCGTGAACGCGGCAGCGAGGGCAGGCGCGGGGGCGATGGTTTCGGCAGCAACCGCTGACCTGGCACCGGCCCGAGCTTCGGTGGATGCAGCGGCGAGCGGCGGAGGTGCGGGCTCGGGGGCGAGTTCGGGGGCGCGGATGAGTTCGGCAGCAAGCATGAGCGCCGGGGCAAGTGCCGGCTCGGAAGCGAGCGTTGGTGCTGGTGCGGTGGCGGCGCATGGAACTCCGGCTCTGATTCCGGCGCCCGCCACGACCGGCTACGGCCTTACCGGCATGCGCGAGCGCGCCGAGCTCCTCGGCGGCACGCTCAGCGCGGGCGCCACCGGGGGCGGGTTCCGGGTCGTGTTGCGGGTGCCGGTGTGAGGGCGGTGATTCGGGTGCTGGCCGCTGATGATCAGCGGGTGGTGCGGGAGGGGTTAGCGCTGGTTCTCGGGTTGTTGCCGGGGGTTGAGGTGGTGGGGACAGCCGCTGATGGGGATGAGGCGATCGACATGGCGCATCGGCTGAGTCCTGATGTCGTGCTCATGGATTTGCGCATGCCTCGGCGCGATGGGGTGGCGGCGATCCGGGTGTTGCGGGAGGAGTGTCCGCGGATCAAGGTGATCGTGCTGACCACCTATGCCGACGACCGCTCGGTCCTCGACGCGCTGCGCGCCGGCGCACGCGGCTACCTCACCAAGGATGCCGGCGGTGAGCAGATCGAGCAGGCGTTGCGGGACGTCGTCGACGACCGCTCCGTGCTCGATCCGGCGGTGCAGCATCACGTCGTGGATGCCATCGCGGCGATCGCCGCCGCACCGACGACGACAGCGACGGAGACGCAGGCGGACCCGCCGCTGCCGGCCGGGCTGACGCCGCGCGAGGCGCAGGTGCTGGAGCTCATCGCACGAGGCCTGGCCAACGCCGAGATCGCGCAGCGGTTGGCGGTCAGCGAGACGACCGTCAAGAGCCACATCAACCACCTGCTGCCGAAGATCGGCGCCCGGGACCGTGCGCAGGCCGTCGCCTTCGCCTATCAGCAGGGCCTGGTGTCTTCGATCCGCGACCAGTAAGGCGACCACGCCCCGACGGAAGGACCACGCGTGCCTCCCACCCTCACCGCCGACGAATCCGCCGCCCTCGCCGCCCTCGACGAACCCGGCATCGCCACCACCCTGCGCGACCTCATCGCCGTCCCCAGCGTCACCGGCAGCGCGGCCGAATCCGAGCTCCAGCACACGCTGGCTCGCCGGCTCGACGGGCTCGGCCTGGACGTCGACCTGTGGCCGATGGACCTGTCCGAACTCCGCGCCGACCCCGGCTTCCCGGGCACCGAGGCGCCGCGGCAGGAGGCGTGGGGTCTGGTCGCGACCACGCCGGAGCACGCCGACGGGCCGACCGTGATCCTGCAGGGCCACGTCGACGTCGTCCCGGCCGGCGACCTCGCGCTGTGGGACGGCGACCCCTTCACGCCGCGCGTCACCGGCGACGCCGCGACCGGCGAGGTGATCCACGGCCGGGGCGCCTGCGACATGAAAGCCGGCCTGGCCGCCAACCTCGCCGCGCTCGCCGCGATCCGAGCCAGCGGCGTGCGCCTGCGCGGACGCCTCGCCGCGCACTTCGTCGTCGGCGAGGAGGACGGCGGACTCGGCGCCTTCGGCACCCTGCGACGCGGCCACACCGGCGACGCGTGCATCATCACCGAGCCGACCTCCGGCACCCTCGCGACCGCGAACGCCGGCGCGCTGACGTTCCGCATCGAGGTCCCCGGCAAGGCCACGCACGCCAGCACCCGCGACGTCGGCGTCAGCGCGATCGACGCCTACCTGCCGATCCACACAGCACTGGCGCGGCTGGAGGCCCGCCGCAACGACCGCGCCGCGCTCGACCCGCTGATGGCCGAGTACCCGATCCCCTACGCGCTGTCCGTCGGCACCCTGCAGGCCGGCGGCTGGGTGAGCAGCGTGCCCGACCTCCTGGTCGCCGAGGGCAGGCTCGGCGTCCGGCTCGGCGAGGACCCGGCCGCGGCGCGCGCCGACCTGGAGTCCGGCGTCGCAGAGGCCTGCGCGCAAGACCCCTGGCTGCGGAACCACCCGGCAGTGGTGACCTGGACCGGCGGCCAGTTCGCCAGCGGCCGGCTGCCCGCCGACCACCCCTTGCGCGACCTGGTGCAGACCGCGCACGCCGACCTCACCGGCGGCCCGCGTCCGCGCGAGCGGGGCGTGCCGTACGGGAGCGACCTGCGCCTGTACTCGGCGGCCGGCATCCCGACGTTGCAGTTCGGCCCGGGCGACGTCGAACTCGCGCACAGCCCGCGGGAGCAGGTCGCGGTGGCGGAGATCGTCGCGGTCGCCCGGACGCTCGTGCTCACGGTTCTGCGCGCGTCCGCACTCTGACACGCCTGCGCTTCCGCACCAGGCACCTTGCGCTCATATATCGCAAGCCGATATATCTTCTCCCATGAAACCACTGGGCAGAACGGAGCCGGTGTTCCTGATCCTCACGGCCCTGATCGACGAACCCCGCCACGGCTACGGCATCGTCCAAGAGGTCCGCCGCATCACCGACGGCCGCGTCGACCTGCGCATCGGCACCCTCTACGGAGCCCTCACCCGATTGTCGGACGACGGCCTGGTGGAACCGCACCGCGACGAAGTCGAGAACGGCCGCCTGCGCAGGTACTACCGCCTCACCGACGCCGGCGCCGCCGTCCTGGCCGCCGAGGCGAGCCGCATGGCGGCCGACGCGGCGGTGGCGATCTCGCGGCTGAAGAAGTTCACGACGCCAGCCCGCGGCACCGGGCTGGACTCGAAGCTGGACACGAAGGGCGGCGCAATATGAGCACCGTGAAGGACACGAGCAATACGAGCGACGCGCTGGAGAAGGACTATCGCAAAGTCCTCAGACTGCTGCCGCGCACCTACCAGGCCCAGCACGCCGAGGAAATGCTCGCGGTGCTCATGGACGGCGCGAAGCCCGGACAGAGCAAGCCCAAGGCACGCGAGGTGCTGTCCGTGGCGATGCTCGGCCTCCGTCTACGGCTCACCATCGCCGACACGGGAGGGTCGAGAGGAAAACTGGCCGCGGACATCGCGCGCCGAGCCGTCCTGGTCTACCTCGTGTTCCAGTTCGGGCTTCTGATGCAGTGGAACGCCTTCGGCGCGCGCATCGGCTATTCCTTCATCCCCGTACTCCTGCAGGCCGGTATCATCGCGGCGCTCATTCAGGGATGGTCCTGGAGCGGACGGGCTTTGTGCGTCGCCTACGGCGCTTACGTGCTGCATAACATACAGTGGCAGTACTGGAGCTTGGCCAGTATGTGGTCGTACGGCGGTTTCTCCGTCTTCACACCGCTGTTGGTCCTCGCAGTAGCCGTCGTCATATTCCACCGCGGAGCGCCACGCGTCACCGGGAGCGTCTGGTGGTACACGGCCTTGGCCGCGATCGCGGTAGCCTTCTGGATCCGGGGAAAGACCGTCGACGACCTGATGTGGGAGTTCGATGGCATCTCCCACACCCCGGGGTTGCCGGCGCTGCTCTACGCGGCGGCATTGATCGTGGCGCTCTGGCGCGTCAGGTCCTCGGCGGTCTGGCCGGCAGCGCTGGCACTGGCCGGCCTGCCCGAATTCGGGGGGACGATGCTGCGTTACGCGACAGGGGCGTCTCCCAGGCTGTCAGACTCGCCGCGAGACACGTTCTACGTCGAACTGGCTCTGGGTTGCGAGCTCGCCCTGATGTGCGTGGCACTGGCATCGCTCGCCTTCACGCTCTACCAACGACGCACCACCGCGCGCGGCGGCGAAGCCGCGTAGGCCTTCAGCCCTGAGCCAGTACCGGTATATGGACGCCGCGCTGCTGGAGACGAAGCCGCCGATCACCGTGATCGCGATCCGCGACCTGGTGGCGCCCGAAGCACTGGAGCGCTACGGCGACCGGTTCGACATCGTGCTCACGGACCTCGGCAGCCATCACTTCCCCGTGGAGGCACCCGAGGCGACGGCGACGCTGCTCGACGGCTGTCTGCGTGGACGCGGACGAGCCTGAGGCGGCAAAGTACGGGCCGACAACTCATCTTTCCGATCGTTGGAGGCACCGTGAGCGCGGTCGGCCTGAAAGTCCTGACCGACCTGGAGCACGGCGGCCGCTGGACGTCGCTGTCCGGCGGCGGGCGGGAGTGGCTGTGGCACCGGGACGAGCCGCGCCGGGCGGGTGCCGCGCCCGGCGACGAGTTCGCCGACGCCGGCGGCTTGGAGGAGTGTTTCCCGACGATCAGCGGCGCGCCGGACCATGGCGAGGTGTGGGCGAGGCCGTGGGCCCGGCGTGCGGACGGCGCGGCGATGGTGGCGACCGAGCGGTATGAGCTGACGCGCACCCTGACCGAGGCCGGCGGCGTGGTGGTGGCCGACTACCGGCTGGCCGCCGACCCCGGATTCGGGTTCCTGTGGGCCGCGCACGCACTGCTGGACCTGTCGGAGCAGGCGCGCGTCGTGGTGCCGGCCGGCGTGTCGACGACGGTGTTCGAGGACGCGGACCCGATCGCCACCGGCCCCTGGCCCGCGCCCGCCGGCACCCGGCTGGATCTGCTGGGCGCGGCCGACGGCAGCGCGACCGCCGCGACCCTGGCCACCGGCGAGGTCACGGTCGCCGACGGCGCCGACCGGCTGACGCTGCGCCTGGAGGCGGACGCCGAACCGGTCTCGACCGCGCTGTGGCGCAATCTCGAGGGCTGGCCGGCGGGGGCGCCGTATCGGAGCGTGGGCATCGAGCCGATGCTGGGGCGGGCTTTCGACCTGGCGAAGGCGGGGCCGGACGCGCAGGCGCGGGTTCCGGCTTCCGGGGAGATGGCGTGGCGGCTGTCGGTGTGGGCGGAGCGGGAGTAGCGAGCGCCGAGCGCCGGTCTCACAGAGTGACGTCCGTCTGCCGCCCGGTAGAAGGGCTGCTAACTTCCGGCTCATGGTGGACCACAGTGACAACGCTGATCTCCGGACGCTGGTGACCGACGCCGAGAGCGGCATCGTCCTGTTCGGCATCACGCCGCCCCGCTTGAGCACCGCGCCGGAGCGGATCCGGGAGATCACGGCGGCCACCTTGGCACGGCTGGACTTCCTCACCGTGGACGGTCTGGCGCTGTACGACATCGACGACGAGAGCGACCGCAATCCGGCGGAGCGGCCGTTCCCCTACCTGCCGACCCTCGATCCGGCCGTGTACCACGCGGAGTACCTCGGCGAGTGGAACCGTCCGGCGGTGATCTACCGGTGCGTTGGCAAGTACCCGGAGTCGGAGCTGCGGACCTGGCTGGAGACCACCGACACGGACCGTGTGCTGTCGGTCTTCGTCGGGGCGTCGTCGAAGGCGAAGACGGTGCGGACCCGTCTGTCCGAGGCGCAGGCTCTGCGCCGCGACGTGCGTCCGGACCTGCTGCTCGGCGGCGTCGCCATCACCGAACGCCCCGAGGAGCACCTGCGGCTGATCGCCAAGCAGCAGGCGGGATGCTCGTACTTCATCTCGCAGGTCGTCTACAACGCCGACGCGGCGAAGAGCATGGTCTCCGACTACTACTACGCCTGCCGCGAGCAGCGAATCGAGCCGAGGCCGGTCCTGTTCACGCTCTCGGTGTGCGGCTCGGCGAAGACGCTGACGTTCCTCAAGTGGCTCGGCGTCGACGTCCCCCGCTGGCTCGAGAACTCCCTCCGCCACGCCGACGACACGCTGGCCGAGTCCTACCAGCAGTGCCTGACGAACGCCAGGGACCTGATCGCCTTCTGCCGCAAGCTCGGCACGCCGTTCGGCTTCCTGGTGGAGAGCGTGTCCATCCGCAAGGTCGAGATCGAGGCCTCGGTCGCGCTCGCCGGCGAGCTGAGCGGGATGCTGGGCCGCGGACGGCCGTCCGAGCCGGGCCAGGTGTGACCGGGCCGCGGCGCCGGGGGGTCCGGCCGCAGTTCGTGGTTCGGGTGACGGTGGTTTTCGCGGTCACGGCTCTGCGTCTTGTTGCTGTTCATGGCCGGACTAGGATTGTGGGGGCGGACTCCGCCCGGTCTTGACCCGTGACCCGGCGCTGATCGGATCCTCCTCCCGCGCATCTAAACTTGGCCGGTGAGTATCGCGCTGACCCTGCTCGACGACGTCCGCTGGCGCGGCGTCCCCGTCGTGGGTGAGCGTCCGCGGGCGCTGTTGGCGGCGTTGGCGCAGCGGGGCGGCCGGCCGGTGGGGTCGGCGGAGCTGATCGGTCTGGTGTGGGGCGATACGACGCCGGGCAACGGGCTCAAGGCCCTGCAAGTGCTGGTGTCGCGGACGCGCAGCGCCTGCGGGCCGGATGCCGTCGTCCGCGACGGCGTCGGATACCGGCTCGGCGTCGGGGCGGATGACGTCGACAGCGGTCGCCTGTCGCGCTTGGTCCGCGACGCGGCCTCCGTGCTCGACGACGACCCGGCCCGCGCGGCGGAGCTGGCGCGGGAGGCCCTGACCCTCGCGCTGGACCATGGCTCGCGGACCGGTGACGAGTCCGGCCCCCTCGCTGAGATTCGCCGAGCCGCAGCCGAAGGCCTCGCTGCCGCGCGGACGATCGCGGCGCGGGCCGCCAGCCGCACCGGCGCGCACGCGCAAGCCCTGCCCGCGCTGGAGTCGGCGCATGCCGCGTCCCCGCACGACGAATCGCTCCTCGCCGACTTCCTCCGCAGCGAAGGTGCCGTCCGGGGCCCGGCCGCGGCGCTCGACCGCTTCGAGCGCCACCGCCGCGACCTGCGCGAGGCGTTCGGCACCGATCCCGGCGAGACGCTGCGGCGTGTGCAGCGCGGCCTGCTGGCGCTCGATCGGCCGGTCCGCCACGGTCTGCGCTACGACGCGACCGAGCTCATCGGCCGGGACGAGGACCTGGCGCGGTTGCGGGCCGCGCTGGCCGGGGCGCGCGTGGTGTCCGTCGTCGGGGCCGGCGGGCTCGGCAAGACGCGGCTGGCGCAGGTCGTGGCGCGGCAGGCCGAGCAGGCGGCGGTCTACTTCGTCGAGCTGGCCGGGATCACGTCGGCCGAGGATCTGGCGGTGGAGGTCGGGTCGGTGCTCGGGGTGCGCGATTCGGTCAGTGGCCGCACGACCCTGACCGCGCGGCAGCAGGCGGACTTCCGGGCCCGCCTCGCGCAGCAACTGGCGCAGGTGCCCGGGCTGCTGGTGCTGGACAACTGCGAGCACCTGATCGGGGCGGCGGCCGATCTGGTCGCGTTCCTGGTCGCCGCGACGCCCGATCTGCGGGTGCTGACCACGAGCCGGGCGCCGCTGGCGATCGCGGCCGAGCGCGTCTACCCGCTCGGCGAGCTCGGTGCGGCCGACGCGGTGCGGCTGTTCGGCGAGCGGGCCCGGGCCGCGCGGCCGGACGCCCGGCTCGACGAGCGGGTCGTCGCGGGCATCGTCGGCCGGCTCGACGGCCTGCCGCTGGCCATCGAACTGGCCGCCGCGAAGGTCCGGGTGATGGCGGTCGAGGAGATCGACCGGCGGCTCCAGGACCGCTTCGCCCTGCTGCGCGGCGGCGACCGGAGCGCGCCGGACCGGCATCGGGCGCTGCTGGCGGTCATCGAGTGGTCGTGGAACCTGCTCGACGACGCCGAGAAGCGCGCGCTGCGCCGCCTGGCGCTGTTCCACGACGGGTTCACGCTGCGGGCGGCCGAATCAGTGCTCGGATCCGAGGCAGTGGATGTCGTGGACGCCGTGGACGCCGTGGATGTCGTGGACGTCGTGCGAGGCCTGGTCGACCAGTCGCTGGTGACGGTGCGCGAGGACGCGGCCGGCGTCCGCTACCGGATGCTGGAGACGGTGCGCGAGTTCGGCCGGATGAAGCTGGCGGAGGCCGGCGAGGAGGACCAGGCCCGCGCGGCCCAGCGCGAGTGGGCTGTGGCGTATGTGGGCGCGCAACGGCTGCGCTTCGCCGGAGCCGGGCAGTTCGCGGCGATCGACGCGCTCGGCGTCGAGGAGACCAACCTCGCCGACGAAGTACGCGGGGCGCTCGCCGACGGTGACCGGGGCTCCCTGGTCCAGCTCGTCGCCGCGCTCGGCACGATGTGGATGATGCGCGGCGAGCACATCCGGATGTTCGTGCTCGGCAGTGCGTTGCGGGACGCGCTGGCCGACTGGGAACCGCCGCCGGAGCTCGCGGACGCCGCACGCGCCGCCGTGGCGATCGCGCTGAACAACTCGCTGGCGCTGCCCGGCGAGTACAACGCGGACCTGCTCGCCGTGCTGCGCCGGCTGGGGCCCGCGTCCGGCGCCGATGGGTATGTCGCGGCCCTGGTCAAGGTGCTGCTGACCTGCTCCCCCGAGGTCGACGAGGCGTTTCCGGCGCGGCTGCGCGAGCTGGCCGCCGAGGCCGCCGACGCCGACTGGCACACCGCCTCGATCGCCAGCCTGTGGCTCAGCCGGCACTGCGAGAACGAGGGCGATCTGGTCGGCGCGCTGGCCGCGGCCGAGCGGGTGCTGGCGCTGGCGGAGTCCCGTTCGGGCGCGGGTTCGAACTCCGGCGCTGGTTCTGGTTCAGGCGTAGGTTCTGGTTCAGGCGCTGGTTCTGGTTCAGGCGCCGGTTCTGGTTCAGGCGCCGGTTCTGGTTCTGGCACCAGTTCTGGTTCAGGTTCAGGCGCAGGCTCTGGTTCAGGCGCAGGTTCTGGTTCAGGTTCTGGTTCTGGTTCAGGCGCAGGCTCTGGTTCTGGTTCTGGTTCAAGCACAGGTTCGCGCTCCGGCGCCCGATCCGGCTCGGGCGCCGATCCCGACCTCGGCCCCTGGGCCACGGCGATGCCGCACGCGCTGCTGGCGGAGCTGAGCATGCAGCTCGGCGACAGCGCCGCCACCGTCATGCACGCCCGGGCCGCGCTGCCGGTGGTGGAACGGCTCGGCGCCAACGAGGACGAGGCGCAGTTGCGCGCCCTGCTCGTGCTCTGCGACATCAGCGAGGGGCGTCTGACCCGGGCTCGGGAGGAACTGGCCCGGATCGACCGCATCGAGGTGCGCGTGGCCTCGTACGGCACGGACGTCTTCGCGCACATCGGCCGCGCCGAACTCCTGCTCGCCTCCGGCGATCCCGAAGGCGGCCTGCGGCTGTACCGCGAAAGCGCGGCCTGGATGCGCCGGAACGAGCTCCCCGACGCCATGCGGTCCGGAACCGAGCTGTGGAGCTACTTCGGCGACGCGCTCGTACTGAACGCGTACGCCTGGTACGCGGCCGACGACGACCGGGTGTACGGCAGCGAACGGTTCTCGATCTGCCGCGCCAACGCGCTCAAGGTCCTGACCAAGGACAACGAGCGCTTGGACTACCCCGCCGCCGGGTTGCTGCTGCTCGCGCTCGGCGCGTGGGCCCTGCTGCACCGGGCCGCACCGGCGGCGGACGCGCTGCGGTTGCTCGCGCTCGCCGACCGGTTCGCGTACAACCGGATGCTGCCGTCGATGGCGTGGGAGCGGATCGCGGCGGAGGCGGAGAAGGCACTGCCCGCCCGGCTCCACGAGCGGCGCGCCGAGTACGCCGACCGCCGTCCGCCCGACCTGCTGGCCGAGGCCCGGGAGGCGGCGCGGCGGCTGCCCTCGGCCGACGGGTCAGGAGACTGCTGACGTCTCCCCCGCGCTACATGTGCCGGCGGTAGCTCCAGGTGGACAGCGGCGCGAAGACCACGATCACCGCCAGGCACGCCAGCAGCGTCCACCCGACCTCGCCGCTGACCACGCCGTGGTTGGCCAGCGCGCGCGTCGCGGACACCAGGTGCGAGACCGGGTTGACCTTGACGAAGTCGGCGAGCCAGTGCGGCAGGGTCTGGACCGGCACGAACGCGTTGGACAGGAACGTCAGCGGGAACAGGATCAGCATCGAGATGCCCTGCACGGACTTGGCGCTCTTCGTGATGGTGCCGAACCAGGTGAAGATCCACGCGAGCGACCAGCCGGTGACGATCGCCAGCAGGATCGCGCCGAGCACGCCGAACACGCCGCCGCCGGGCCGGTAGCCGATGACGAGCCCGGCGACGAAGGTCAGGCCGGCGGCGATCAGGTAGCGGACCAGGTCGGCGACCATCGGGCCGGCCAGCGGCGCGATCCGGGCCATCGGCAGGGACTTGAAGCGGTCGAAGACCCCCTTCTCCATGTCCTCACGCAGCTGCACGCCGGTCGACATGCAGGTGGTCAGGACGGTCTGGGCCACGATGCCCGGGATCAGCACCGGCAGGTACGCCTTCACCCCGCCGGAGATCGCGCCGCCGAAGATGTACGCGAACATCGCGGTGAACAGCAGCGGCTGGATCGTGACGTCGAAGAACTGCTCGGGGTTGCGGCGCATCTTCTTCAGCGCGCGCCAGGCCATGATCAGCGTCTGGCCGACGATCTCGGCGGGGGTGCTGTGCGCGCGGGCGGCGGCGACCGCGGCGGCGGGGTCGACGGTGTGGAGTGGTACTGCGGGGGCGGTCGCCGTCAGAGCTGTGGTTGCGGTGTTCGTTGCGGTGTTCACTGGTTCTCCCGGACGGTGTCGTTGGTCGCGGTCGATGCGTGGGCTGTGTCGTCGCCGGAGTCGGTGCCGTGGCCGGTGAGCGCGAGGAAGACCTCGTCGAGCGTCGGCTGGGCCACGCTGACCGACATGATCGACACCCCGGCCTGGCGCAGCCCGATCAGCACGTCGGCGGCCCGGTCGGCGGTGTCCAGCGGGACGTTCATCCGGCCCGACTCCGGGGTGAGCACCGGCTCGGCGCCGGCGACCCGGGTCACGACCTGCCGGGCCTGCTCCTCGTCGGCGCCCGGGGACAGCTGGAGCTGGAGCGTCGAGTTGCCGACCGAGGCCTTCAGCTGCTCCGGGGTGCCCTCGGCGACCTTGCGGCCGCGGTCCAGGACGGCGATCCGGCCGGCCAGTTGGTCGGCCTCGTCGAGGTACTGCGTGGTGAGCAGCACGGTGCAGCCCTCGGTGACCAGGCCGCGGATCGTGTCCCACATCTGGCCGCGGGTCCGCGGGTCCAGGCCGGTCGTCGGCTCGTCGAGGAAGATCAGCGGCGGCCGGGTGATCAGGCTCGCGGCCAGGTCCAGCCGGCGCCGCATGCCGCCGGAGAACTGCGCGATCGGCCGGTCCGCGGCCTCTTCGAGCCCGAACTGCTCCAGCAGCCGGCGCGCTGTGGCGCGCGCGTCGGCCGAACGCAGGCCCTGCAACCGGCCGAACATCCACAGGTTCTCAGTCGCGGTCATGTCCTCGTCGACCGACGCGTACTGGCCGGTGATGCCGATCAGCTGCCGGATGCGGTGCGGCTCGCGGGCCACGTCCACGCCGAACAGCCGGGCCTGGCCGCCGTCGATCGGCAGCAACGTGGCGAGCATGCGCAACGCCGTCGTCTTGCCGGCTCCGTTCGGGCCCAGGACGCCGAAGATCTCGCCTTGGCGGACCTCCAGATCGATACCGTCGACCGCACGGAACCTGCCGAAATCCTTGCGCAGCCCGATCGCCTCTACGGCGGTGGCGGCTGTCGTCATGTCGCGCTCCTTCACACCCTTGTTGCTCGGTGGCTCACACGGGGGAAGTTAGGCGGCGCCGGCTTCACGGCGGCTACACGGCGGTATCGCTATGGTGTGCGAGGGGGGCGGCACCGCCGCGCGACAAAGATCCCCGAAACGGGCGCGATCAGGGGAGGCGGCTGTGCAAGCCAACGTCAAGGGCACCACGATGCCGGTGCTGGAGTTCCTGCTGACTCCGGGTGAGTCGATCATCTCGCCGCACGGCGAGCTGTCGTGGATGTCGCCGAACGTGCAGATGTCGCAGACCATGAACTCCGGCGGCGGGCGCGGCTTCATGGCCGGGCTGAAGCGGGTGGCGGGCGGCGGCGGGCTGTTCATGACGCGCTACGACGCCACCGGCGGCGGTACGGCGCTGCTGTGTTTCGCCTCGAAGGTGCCGGGCCACATCATGCCGGTGGACGTCCAGCCGCATCTGCCGATGATCGTGCACCGCCACGGCTGGCTGGCCTCGACGCCGGGGGTCTCCGCCACGGTCGCGTTCCAGAAGACGTTCAGCCGCAGCCTGTTCGGCGGCGAGGGCTTCGTGCTCCAGCGGCTCGACGGCCAGGGCCGGGCCTGGATCGAGCTGTCCGGGGAGCTGTCGCACTACACGCTGGGGCAGGGCCAGCAGATGCTGGTGCACCCCGGGCACATCGGCATGTTCGAGTCGAGCGTGCAGTTCACGATGACGACGGTGCCGGGCATCCGGAACAAGGTGTTCGGCGGCGACGGGCTGTTCCTGGTGGCGCTGACCGGGCCGGGGCAGATCTGGCTGCAGTCGATGCCGCTGCCGAACCTGGCGCATTCGCTGGAGCCGTATCTGCCGCAGCCCAATGGGAACGACCGGTAGAGCGCGCCTTTCGGTGGTTCACCGCGCTTCGGGCGCGTCCGGCTGCGCGGGTTTCAGGGCAGCGATGCAGCTGTGCAGCGCCGCGACGAGTTCGCGGCGCTGTTCGGCGTCGAGCCCGGCGAGCATCTGCTGCTCGATGACGGTCACCGCGGCGTCGCAGGCCTGGAGCGTCGCGTGCCCCTCGTCGGTGAGCTCGGTCTGCAGGATCCGGGCGTGCGCGGGATGCCGGGTGCGCCGGATCCAGGTACGCCCTTCGAGCTCGCGCAGGTTCTCGTTCATGCTCTGCGGGGTGATGAACGCGCGGCGCGCCAGCTCGGCGTTGGACAGGCCCGGTTCGTCGGCCAGGGCGGTGAGCACGGCGAACTGCGAGAGGGTGACGCCCCGCTCGTGCAGCGCGCGGGACATCTGGGCGTTCAGCGCGAGCTGGGCCTGCTTGATCAGGTATCCGGGCCGGTCGGTGGTCTCCACGAGTATCAGGTTACCTTGCACAGGACGACGCGGCGGCGTAGTCTCAGTATCAGGTTTCCTGATATTGAAAGGTGCTCCCTCATGGCTGTCATCGGACCGTCGTTCATCTCGCTGCAGGTCCACGACCTGGAGTCCTCCGCGCGCTTCTACGAGGAGCGGCTCGGACTCGCCCGCGCGGCCTTCTCCCCGCCGCACGCGGTGGTCTTCGACACCCAGCCGGTCCCGTTCGCGGTACGCGACGCGCTGGCCGACCTGGACACCGTCGACAAGCTCGGCTGGGGCGTCGCGCTGTGGTTCAAGGCCGAGGACGTCGAGAAGATCCACGACGAGTTGGCCGAGCACGGCGTGCGGATCGTGACCGCGCCGTTCGACGGCCCGTTCGGGCGGACGTTCGCGTTCGCCGACCCGGACGGGTACGTCGTCACACTGCACGGCTGACGGCTGACGGCTGACGACTAACGGTGCGGGCACGCTCCGCCGCGCGTCAGGACGCGAACTTGCTCGCGTCGATGACCTCGGAAGCCGGCGGGACCCCGGGGATGCGCAGATCGGTGTTCCACCCGAGGAAGTCGATCTGGCCCGAGGTGTCCCCACCGCCGGCCACCCGCAGCGGCAGCGCCTTGCCCTGGGTGGCCACGTAGAACGTCGAGCCGTCGGCGCCGGCGACGATGTCCACGGGAGTGCCGGCGATCTGCGTGGCGCCGGTGATCGTGTCGCCATCCGTGCTCGTCGTGGAGACGACGGCGAGGAACGCCTTCAGGTCCAGGAACTGGTCGAAGCCCTGGCTCTCAGCGGCATCCAGCAGCACGTACTTGCCCAGGACGAGCGACGCCGAGCCCCGCGGGATGTTCTGCTGCTTGATGAAGTCGTCCGTGACCTGCGCGTAGTCCTTGCCACCGGCCCGCAGGAGGATCAGGTCGCCCTGAGCGGTATGGACGGTGCCGTAGGCGCCCCCGGCGGTGTTCAGCGCGACGTCGAGCGACGCCTTCTGCCCGTCGACGGTCAAGCTGCCCGTGACGCGCACGCTGGTCGCCGACGCCATGTCGGCATTCATGCGGGTCAGGAGTTCGCCGACGTAGGAAATTGTCGGCGCTGTCGTGGGTACGGGAGGGGTGGCGGCGGCCGAGGAAGGCGACGCCGCCGAGGACGCCGAAGCCGAAGCCGACGAGTTCGCAGCGGCGGTCGACGAGGCAGCCACGGAACCGACCGCCCGCGTCGTCGAGGCCCCGCCGGCGCATCCCGCCGCACCGAGAACGGCTGCTGTGACCACAAGGGGAAGGACAAACCGGACAGCGGATTTCAACGGTGCTCCATCAAGCCGTTACCAGCCGCGAACCAGGCGGAAGGCGCGACGCGAAATTATGACACGAAGAGTGGACCTTCGGAGTACGGAGTACGCGAGCACCCGGCGCGCCTCGCTACGGGTTGGCTGTCGAAACCAAGCTCCGCACCGGAACCTTGCCGCCGTCGTCGAGGAACCGCGCGACCGGCAGCGTCGCGGCGCCCCGGGCCACGGCGTCGCGGCCCAGGCGGCCGAGTTCGATGCTGGTGCGGGAGAACGGGTAGCGCAGTGAGTGCTCGCGGGCGACTTCGCGGACGCGGGGCAGGATCTGTTCGGCCAGGAGCAGGCCGGCCCAGCCGCCGACGATGACGCGTTCGGGGTTGAGCAGGTTGATCAGGTTGCCGATGGCGACGCCGAGGTGCAGGGCCGTTTCGTCGAGGACGGTTCGGGCGGCTCGGGCTCGGGCCGAGGCGGGGTCTTCGCGGGCGGCGGCCAGGATGTCCAGGAGTGCGGTCTCCTCGTCCTTCGGGGCCGGAGCGGCCGCACGATCGGCAGCGGTGCCGGCCGCGGATCCGGTGCCGGCCGCGCCGATCACTTCGCAGAACCGCGCGATGACAGCCTCGGCCCCGATGTAAGCCTCCAGACACCCGCGAGCACCGCAGCGGCACCGCCGGCCGCCGACCTCGGCGGTCACGTGGCCCCACTCCCCCGCGCTGGTCGTCGACCCGCGGTAGGAGAGCCCGCCGACCGTCATCGCGGAGCCGATGCCGGAGCCGATCAGCAGGAACACGGTGTCGGCGGCGCCGAGCCCGGCGCCGAACCACATCTCGGCCTGGCCCATGGTGCTCACGCCGTTGTCGATGAAGACCGGCAGGTCCGTGACGGCGCGCATCAGGGCCGCCATCGGGACCGCGTCCCAGCCGATCGTCTGGCAGTGCACGACCGAGTCCGGGTGGCCGACGACGATGCCCGGCAGGCCGATGCCCACGCCCAGGACCGGGACGCCGGGGCCCGCGCCCGGCCCGCCGACGCCGACGCCGACGCCGACGCCGACGGCGGACAGTCCGGCCTGGATCTCGGCGACCACCGCCTCGGGCTCGTAGCGGCCCGCGACGACCGGGATCTCCGCCCGGGCCAGTTCGTTGAGGACCAGGTCGAAGCGTTCGACGCGGATGTGGGTCTCGCCGACGTCCACGCCGACCACCTGGTAGCCGGGGGCGTTCACGTCCAGCAGGATGCGCGGCCGGCCGCCCTCGGACTCCACCGCGCCGGCCTCGACGACCTGGCCGCCCTCGATCAGCTCGGCGACCACGCTGCTCACCGAGGCGGCGCTGAGCCCGGTCGCGCGGCTCAGATCCAGCCTGCTGATCAGCCGGTGGAAGTACAGATGCCGGACCAGCAGGGACTTGTTCGACCTGCGGACGTCACGCACGTCGCGGACGTTCCTGCCGCCCTGGACCGCCATGAGCCCTCCCTCGTCGTGCGTGTGCCCGATCCCCTTGACGTCACCTTAAACCAGAAGTTAAATCGGACCACGAACTTAGGCGTGAAAAAAGGCGGCCGGCCGCTCCCACGGCCTGTCGTCCGGCACGAGGCCCGGTACACCCCGCCACCTCCATGCACCACGACACAGGGGCGGGCACACCTCGGAAGGTGTCCCAATGCACGGACTCGCTCATCGCCGCACCACCGCTACCATCGCCGCCGCAGCCGTCGCCGCGCTCCTCGCCGCGTGCGGCAGCGACACCAAACCGTCGACCACGACCACCGGCGGCTCCTCCGGCGCCCCGGCGTCCGGCCAGTCGATCACCTACTGGGCCAGCGACCAGGGCAGCTCCATCGCCGATGACGTCAAGGTCCTGACCCCCGAGCTCAAAGCCTTCACCGCCCAGACCGGGATCAAGGTCAACCTGGAGGTCATCGGCTGGAACGACCTGCTCAACCGGATCCTGGCGGCCACCACCTCGGGCCAGGGCCCTGACGTGGTCAACATCGGCAACACCTGGTCCGCCTCGCTGCAGGCGACCGGGGCGTTCCTGCCGGTCTCCAGCGACGTCATGACCCAGATCGGCGACACCGGGCGGTTCCTGCCCGGCGCGCTGGCCGCGACCGGCGCGGCCGGGAAGCCGCCGGTGGGCGTGCCGATCTACTCCACGGCCTACGGGCTCTACTACAACAAGGCCGCGTTCGCCGCGGCCGGTATCGCCACCCCGCCGGCGACCTGGGAGGACCTGGTCGCGGACGGCAAGAAGCTGACCGACGGGGCCGGCAAGTGGGGCCTGACCCTGGAGGCCGGCCAGATCCCGGAGAACGCACACGCCGCGTTCGTGTTCAGCGAACAGCAGGGCGGGTCGTGGTTCGACGACGCCGGCAAGCCGACGTTCACCACGCCGCAGAACGTCGCGGCGATCAAGCAGATCGTCGACTTCATGGCCGCCGACAAGATCGTGAACCCCAGCGACGCCGAGTCCTCCAACGGCACCGAGGCGCTCCAGGAGTTCGCCAGCGGCAAGGCCGCCATGCTCATGTGGCAGCCCGCCGGGGCCAACCTCGCCAAGTACGGCATGACCGCGGACCAGTACGGCGTCGCGCCGCTGCCGTTCCCGGCCAGCCCGCCGGCCGGCAGCAAGCACATCGACTCCATGGTCGGCGGGATCAACCTGGCGGTGTTCGCCAACACCAAGCACAAGGACGCCGCGCTACAACTCGTGAAGTTCCTGACCAGCCAGCCCGAGGAGATCACGCTCAACAAGGCCTACGGCTCGCTGCCGTCGGTGTCCGACGCCTACTCCGACCCGGCGTTCAAGACCTCCGACGACACCGTGCTGCAGAACGTCCTGGCCTCCTCGGCGACCGCGATGCCGGAGATCGCCCAGGAGAGCCAGTTCGAGACCTCCGTGGGCACGGCCATGAAGACCCTGTTCGCGGATGCCGCCAGCGGCAAGGCGATCACGGACGCCATGGTCGGCGACGCGCTCAACCAGGCCCAGCAGAAGATGGAAGCAGGGGGCTGACCTACCGCGGCTGAGCGGCCGGACCACGCCCCGTCTCGACAGGGGCGCGGACCGGCCGCCACAACCGGCCGCCGCGACCAGTCGGCGGTACCCGTGCCCGGAACGGAAGGAAACCCGCTCACGATGACCGTAGCCACCGACCGCGGTCGATCCCTGCGTCGGCTGGCGGCGGCCGATCGCCGCCGGTCGACGCGGCACAAAGCACTGCCGTACCTGTTACTGCTCCCCGCGGTCTGCTTCGAGCTGCTGGTGCACGTGATCCCCATGCTCGTCGGCGTGTGGATCAGCTTCAAACAGCTCACCATCTACTTCATCCGCAACTGGACCGGCGCCCCGAGCGCGGGCCTGAACAACTACCGTTTCGCGCTGAACTTCAACAACGCGGTCGGCAAGGCCCTGCTGCACTCGTTCTACGTGACGCTGGGTTTCACGGTGCTGGTGGTCGCCCTCTCGTGGCTGATCGGGACCGGCGCCGCCGTGCTGATGCAGAACCCGTTCCGGGGGCGCGGTCTGCTGCGCACGTACTTCCTGGTCCCCTACGCGCTGCCGGCGTTCAGCGCCACCATCACCTGGGAGTTCATGTTCCAGCGCGACCACGGGCTGGTGAACCAGGTCATCGTGCACGACCTGCATCTGACCTCGCACGCGCCGTTCTGGCTGATCGGCAACAACGCTTTCGCGTCGTTGGTCATCACCGCGGTGTGGCGAACCTGGCCGTTCGCGTTCCTGGTGGTGACCGCCGGGATGCAGAGCATTCCCACCGACCTGTATGAGGCTGCTGTCATGGACGGCGCCGGGGTCTGGCAGCGCCTGCGGAAGATCACGCTGCCCTCGTTGCGGCCGGTGAACCTGGTGCTGGTGCTCGTGCTGTTCCTGTGGAACTTCAACGACTTCAACACGCCGTTCGTGCTGTTCGGGAACGTGGCCGCGCCACAGGCGAACCTGCTGTCGCTGCAGATCTATGACACCTCGTTCCAGAACTGGAACTTCGGGTCGGGTTCGGCGATGTCCGTGCTCCTGCTGCTGTTCCTGCTGGTCGTGACCGCGATCTACCTGGTCGCCACCAGTCGGGGAAGGAAGGCCGCTGATGTCTAGCACGCCCGGTCCGGCGCGCTCCCCCGGTGCCGCGAAGTACCGCTCCCCGCTGGCTCCGCCGAAGTCGTTCCTCTGGACGCGACGGATCGCGTTGACGCTGCTGGGGCTGTTCACGGCCACGCCGCTGTTCGTGATGATCAGCAGCTCGGTGAAGCCGCTGGTCGATGTGCAGGGGACGTTCGACTGGGTGCCCTCGCACCTGACGTTCCAACCGTATGTGGAGATGTGGAGCACGGTTCCGCTGGGCCGGTACTTCGTGAACAGCACGGTCGTGGCGGCGTGTTCGACGGCGATCTCGGTGGTGATCGCGATCTTCGCGGCCTACGCGGTGAGCCGCTATCGCTTCCGGGGCCGGCAGGTGTTCCGGGTGACGGTGCTGTCCACGCAGATGTTCCCGGGGATCCTGTTCCTGCTGCCGCTGTACCTGATCTACGTGAACATCGGGAACGACACCGGAATCACGCTGTCGAACACCCGGCTGGGGCTGATCGTCACGTATCTGACGTTCACGCTGCCCTTCTCGATCTGGCTGCTGGCAGGGTACTTCGATTCGATACCCCGGGAGCTGGACGAGGCCGCGGCGGTGGACGGCAGCGGCCCGTTGGGGACGCTGCTGCGGATCGTGGTGCCGGCGGCCCGGCCGGGGATCATCACAGTGGGCGTCTATTCGTTCATGACGGCCTGGGGCGAGGTCCTGTTCGCGTCGGTGATGACGGACGACAACACCCGGACCCTGGCGGTGGGGCTGCGGAACTACGCCTCGGAGAACGACGTCTACTGGAACCAGATCATGGCAGCTTCGCTGGTGGTGAGCGTGCCGGTGGTGGTCGCGTTCCTGGCCTTGCAGCGATATCTGATCGCCGGATTGACGGCGGGATCGGTGAAGTAGGGCCATGTATGCTCGTGTCCTCCCCTCCTTCGCCCAACCCGCGCCCCGGTCGGGAGCGACCCTTCAGCCAAGCTTTGAAACAACGAGGAGCCGATGCAGGGCCGACGAAGCGGAACACTCAGGGACCTGCGACGTGAGAACCGGTCGGCGGTCCTGTGGTCGCTGTATTTCGACCGGCCGCGCAGCCGTCAGGACCTGGGTGCCGCGACCGGTCTGAGCCCCGCATCGGTGACCAACGTGGTGCGCGAGCTGCTGGACGAGGGCATCGTCACCGAGGTCGGGTCGCAGGAGTCCGACGGCGGCCGGCCGCGCCGGCTGCTGGACGTCTGCGCCGAGCACGGGTTCGTGATCGGCGTCGACATCGGCGAGACGCGGGTGCGCACCACGCTGTACGACCTGACGCTGGTCGAGCGCGCGAAGGCCGATCTGTCGTGCGGTCCGGGCGAGTACGACATGGACACGGTGGTACGGGCCGTCGCGGACAGCCTGCACGCCGTCCTCACCGACGCCGCGGTGGACCCCGCGTCGGTCCTCGGTGTCGGCATAGGCGTGCCGGGGATCGTGGAGCAGGGTCCCGAGGCCGTGGTGCACGGCCAGAGCGTCCACTGGGACGCCGTGCCGCTGGAGCGGCTGCTCCGCGCCCACACCGACCTGCCGCTGCGGTTGGAGAACTGCGCCAAGACGACGGGCCAGGCCGAGTTGTGGTTCGGTGCCGGACGCGGCGCGCGCACCGCGGCGGTGGCGTTGATCGGGACCGGCGTCGGAGCCTCGCTCGTCTCCGGCGGCAGCATCTACCGGGGCGTCAACTCCAGCGCGGGCGAGTGGGGGCACACGACGATCATCGCCGACGGCCGCCGGTGCCGGTGCGGCTCTTACGGCTGCCTGGAGGCCTACGTCGGCGCCGAGGCGATCCTGGACCGTTTCACGGGCCCGGCCGCGGCAGCCCCGTCAGAGTCCACGTCCATGCTCACGCCTCCGTCCCCGTCCGCCGGAGACGAGGAGTCGGCGCTCGCGGCCCTGGTCGCCATGGACGACTCGCCGGCCGCACAGGCCCTGCTGGCCCAGACCGCCGAATACCTCGGCATCGGGATCGCGAACCTGATCAACCTGTTCAACCCGGAGCGCGTCATCCTGTGCGGCTGGGCGGGCCTGCTGCTCGGCGGGAAGCTGCTGCCGGCGATCCGCTCGGCCGCGGAACGCTACTCGCTCCGGCACCCGTTCGCGGCGACGACAGTCGAACTCGGCCGGCTCGGCCCGGAATCGGTCGTGCTCGGCGCGGCGATACTGCCCCTGGAGGGCTTCCTCAACGGCGCCATCGGTCATCGGCCGTAGGCGGTTGTGCCCACGGCCGATGACCGGTGATCGATAGCCTGCGACGGGGAAATCAGCTCCCGTACACCTGGAACTCCCAGAGCGAGTATCCGTATCCGGTGGCCCGCTGCGTGCCGTACATCCGCACGTAGCGGCCCGTGCCGGTGACGGCGAGGTTCTGCGTGCCGCCGGTGCCGGTCGTGGTCGAGTAGACCGTCGTCCAGGTGGTCCCGTCGTTCGAGGTCTGGATCTGGAAGGCCTTGGCGTACGCGCTCTCCCAGTACAGAACCACTTGCTTGATCGTGTGCACGGCTCCGAGGTCGACCATCAACCACTGCGGGTCGGAGGCGGCGCTGGACCACCGGCTGTTGAACGACCCGTCCGTCGCGGCCGCCGCCGGAGTGCCGTTGCCCTCGATCGACGAGGCGTAGGCGTCCGCGTTGAGCGCGAGGTTGGTCCCGCTGAAGGAGGCCTCGCCCGGACTCGTGTAGATCTCGTTCGAGTCCGGCGAGACGCCGGTGGCGTTGTTCGCGGCGACGAAGTAGAAGTACGTCGTGCCGTTCTTCAGGCCGGTGTCGGTGAACGTCGTGCTCGTACCGGCGACCGTGGCGACCTGCGTGGTGGCCTCTCCGTCGGAGATGGTCGAGCCGCGGTAGACGCCGTAGGACGTCGCGCCGCTGCCGGCCGTCCAGTTGAGCGTGACGGACCCGCTGCCGGCGGACCCGGTCAGGTTGCTCGGGCCGCTCGGCGCGGAGGCCGTCGCCGGGCTCACGGTCAGCTCGTCGACGCGGGAGACCCCGTGGCCGTTGGTGGCGCCCAGCGTGATCGAGTTCTTACCCGCGTTCAGATGCACCTGAAGCGCAGAGTGCTGATACACGTCGAAGCTGCCGGTCACGGGGAAGTGCTCGGTCGACGTGATGACCGTGCCGTTCACCACGAGCTGCATGTCCCGGAAGTTCACGCCGGGGAACAGCCCTTGCGCGAAGGCGTACCGCCAGTCGAGCGTGTACAGCCCGGCGGTCGGCACCACGACGTCGTCGAACGTCATCGTTCCCTCCGCCGCGTAGGCCATGTCGACGACCTGGCCGCCCGGCGTGAGCGCCCCGGAGGAGCCGAGCAGCTGCGGGAACCAGCCGCTCAGCGTCGGGAACCAGTCGAAGCCGCCGAGCAGCGCGTCCTTGCCGTAGTAGACCAGCGAGCCGCCCGAGCCCGTGCCAGGCGTGTTCCCGCCGGTTCCGATCGGCGGTGGGGTCCGGGAGGAGTCCTCGGCCGATTTGGGCGACTCGCCGCCGGCGTTCACCGCGGTGATCACGTAGAAGTAGTCCAGCGTGGTGTTCAGGTGGGTGTCGTTGTAGCTCGGGACGGTCGTCGTCGCGATCGGCGTCGCGGCCTCACCGCCCGCCGCGGTGCCGCGGTAGACGTGGTACGACGTCGCCCCCGGCGTCTGGTCCCAGCTCAGCGAGAGCGTGGAGTCGGGGTTGGCGGTGATGCCCAGGTTGAGCGGTGCCGGCGGCGGGGTCCCGGCCGCGAACGCAGGGGCCTGCGTCAGCCCCACCGCGGCCAGGGCGCAGGCCGCGGCCAGGACCAGCAGGCGGCGCAGCGACATGCCCGCCGCGCGAGAGATTGTCTTCATGGCAGCTCCACGATCACTTGTGTCGTGCTCTGCGATGCCCCGGCCGACTGGCAGCCGTGTCGCACGGTATTGACGCCGGGGAGTTTCGTCAAGCTTTGAAACAAGTCATGACCGCCGGATCCGGCCCGGGCGCCCACGTCGGCCCGGAACCGGTACCGAAATCGGTTACGGAACCGGGTCCGGGATTGACACCGCGGAAACACCGGCGCAACATCAGCCACCAAGGGTGCCCTCCCGACTGGTGCACGAAGGCTGATTCACTCGCGACGCACGGAGCGTCGCCTCCTCGTGTACTGGAGAGAGCTTTGTCCTCAGCATCCATCGCCCGGGCCGCCCGCAGACCCCGCAACCGACCGCGTAGCAGACCCCGTAGCAGACCCCTGACCATCGTCCTGGCGGTCCTGGCCCTCGTCGCCGGGTTGGCGCTGAGCCAGCCCGGCGCCCCGAAGGCGGCGGCGGCCACCTGCGACACCGGCACCGACCTGGCGCTGAACCACCCCGCCACCGCCTCCTCGCAGGAGAACGCCAGCTTCCCGGCCGCCGACGCCTTCGACGGGAACCTGAACACCCGCTGGTCCTCGCAGTTCTCCGACCCGCAGTGGGTCCAGGTGGACCTCGGCTCGGTGCAGTCGCTGTGCCAGGTCGCCCTGCACTGGGAGACCGCGTACGGCAAGGCGTTCCAGATCCAGACGTCCACCGACGGAGCGAGCTGGACCACGGTCTCCTCGACCACGACCGGCACCGGCGGCACGCAGACGCTGAACGTCTCGGGCAGCGGCCGCTACGTCCGCATGTACGGCACCGCCCGCGGCACGCAGTGGGACTACTCGCTGTGGGAGTTCCAGGTGTTCGGCACCGGCAGCGGCACCGGCGACGCCGTGACGGTGACCGATCCGGGCAATCAGACCACTGCGACCGGCAGCTCTGTCTCCCTGCAGATCCAGGCCACCGACTCGGCTTCCGGCCAGACGCTGAGCTACAGCGCCGCTGGCCTGCCGGCCGGACTGTCCATCAGCGGCACCGGACTGATCACCGGCACGGCGACGACGGCGGGCAGCTCCACGGTGACGGTCACCGCCAGGGACACCACCGGCGCGTCGGGGAGCACGACCTTCAGCTGGACCGTGGGCACCAGCGGCACCGGCGGCGCTCCGCCGCCGGCGTTCTGGGGTAACACGTCGGCCATTCCGCCGGCGACCCACGTGCTGGAACTGTCGATCGTCAACCAGACCAACGGCCAGTACCCCGACAGCCAGGTCTTCTGGAGCTTCAACGGCCAGACCAAGTCGATCGCCCAGCAGCCGTACGTCGACATGCCGGCGAACTCGGCCGGCCGGATGTACTTCTACCTCGGCACGCCGAACGGCCCGTACTACGACTTCATCGAGTTCACCGTCGGCACGACCTTCATCAACGTGGACACCACCCGCGTCGACCGGTTCGGCCTGAAGCTGGCCCTGCTGCTGCACGGCCACGACGGATCCAACCAGCAGGTCGGCGAGAACTACGCCACGTTCCAGGAATCCCGGGCGGCGACCTTCAGCCGGTTCCAGAGCTCGGTGCCGACCGAGTTCAAGGAACTGGCGACCGACCAGGCGCCGTACGGCATCCCGTCGCCGGGCAACGACAAGGCGTTCCAGACCGGCGGCGCCTACGCGAACTACTTCCAGAGCTACGCCGCAGCCAACGGCGACACCAGCGATTCCACCGCGCAGATCTTCGGGTGCGGCGGCACCATGGCGAACAACCCCCAGCTGTGCGCCGGCCTGAACCGGCACGTCGCGCAGCTGCCGGCGGCGCAGCAGTCCAACCCGGCGAACTTCTACCAGGCCGCGCCGGCCAACTACTACGCACAGTTCTGGCACCAGAACGCGATCAACGGCGCCCAGTACGGCTTCCCGTACGACGACGACGCCGGTCAGTCCTCTGACATCTCGGTGACCAACCCGCAGTACATGGTGGTCGCGGTCGGCTGGTAGCCGCCGCGCCGAACGGCGGGCTCCCCCTCGTCGCGGCCGGGGAGCCCGCCCACCCAGGCGAGTTCCCCGGCCGCGGCCCTGCCTAAGGGGCATGCCAGATGCGAGCCTTCATCCTGCCCGCGCCATCCGCCGCACAGCGGCGACGGCGCTCCGTCCTCCTGAGTTGGTTCACCGCACTGCTGGTGGTCGCACAAACGCTGATCACCGTGAACCTGAGCGCCACGCCCGCCCACGCGGCGGCGGCGAACACCGCCGTCACCACGCTGCGCAACGACAACGCGCACAGCGGCCAGTATCCGAACGAGACCGTCCTGAACACCTCGAACGTCACCTCGTCCCAGTTCGGCAAGCGGGTCTCCTACCCGGTGGACGGCCAGCTCTACGCCCAGCCGCTCTACCTGCCGAACCTCACCATCGGCGGCGCGACCCACAACGTGGTCTTCGCGGCGACGGAGAACGACAGCGTCTACGCCTTCGACGCCGACCAGTTCACGACCACTCCCCCGCCCCCGCTGTGGAAGGTGAGCCTGCTGCCGGCCGGGGCGCAGGCGGTGCCGAGCTCCTTCCAGGACTGCGGCGACCTGCAACCGATCATCGGCATCACCAGCACGCCGGTCATCGACCCGGCCACGAACACGATGTTCGTCGTGGCCTACGACCAGGAGAACGGCAAGGAGGTCTACCGGCTGCACGCCCTCGACGTCACCACCGGCGCGGACAAGTGGCCGGCCGTCGTCATCCAGGGCTCGGCGCCGGGTACGGGCGCCGGCAGCGTCGGCGGGACCATCACCTTCGATCCCAGTGTCGAACGGCAGCGCTCCGCGCTCGTGCTCGCCAACGGCCGGCTCTACGTGAGCTTCACCTCGTTCTGCGACATCGGTGACTATCACGGCTGGATCTTCGGCTACAGCTACTCGAACAACGCGTTCACGGTCGCGAACCTATACAACGACACCGCCAACGGTTCCCAGGCCGGGATCTGGGGCGGCGGCGCCGGGCTGGCCGCCGACCCCGGCGGCAACCTCTACTTCATGAGCGGGAACGGCACGTTCGACGCCGACAGCGGCGGCACCGACATGGGCCAGAGTTTCGTGCGCCTGAACTCCTCGCTCAAGCGGCAGGACTACTTCGCACCGTTCACCGCGAAGTGCGGTGGCGACAACGACCTCGGCGCCGGCGGCCCATTGCTGATCCCGTCCGCGAACGAGGTGATCGGCGCGGGCAAGGAAGGGCGGCCCTATGTGGTGAGCACCACGAACATGGGCGGTTTCACAGCGGATCCCAACCTCGTCTGCGGCGGCACCGACTACAACCGCACGGACATCGACAAGATCGTCCAGGAGCTGCCGGTCGGAAGCGTCGGGTCGCTGTTCAGCACGCCGGGGTTCTACAACGGTCCGAACGGACAGTACGTGTACTTCTCAGAGTCGGGCGGGCCGACCGTGGCCTACTCGTTCAGCGGCGGCAAGCTGTCGGCGAACCCGACCTCGAAGACGTCCGAGTCGTTCGGCGGCACCGGCGGCGACGCGGTGGTTTCGAGCAACGGGACCGCGGCGGGCAGCGGCGTCCTGTGGACCGAGGGCGGTGACTCGGTGCTGCGCGCCTACGACGCCACGAACCTCGGGAACGAGCTCTACAACAGCAGTCAGAACAACGCCCGGGACGGCATCTCAGGGTACGTGAAGTTCACGTCGCCGGTGGTGACGAACGGCCAGGTCTTCGTGGGCCTGGCCGCCAGCCTGGCCATCTTCGGCATCGTGGGCACCGCGCCCCCGCCGCCACCGCCGCTGCCGAACGGCGTCAAGATCAACGCCGGCGGCCCGGCGGTGTCCCCGTTCGTCGCCGACCAGTACTTCACCGGCGGCGCGACCTCCGCCAGCGGCAACGCGATCGACCTGAGCGGCGCGAACAACCCGGCGCCCGCCGCGGTCTACCAGACCAACCGATACGGCACTTTCGGCTACGCCGTCGGCGGGCTGCCGACGAGCGGCACATACACGGTACGGCTGCACTTCGCGGAGACGTACTGGAAGACGGCAGGCGCGCGCCTGTTCAACGTGACGATCAACGGAACGCAGGTGTTGAACTCCTTCGATATCCTGGCCACCGCCGGCGCCGCGAACAAGGCGGTCGTCGAACAGTTCACCGTCGCCGCCGGCGGGTCCGGAAAACTCACCATCCAGTTCGCCTCGGTCAAGGACAACGCACAGGTCAACGGGATCGAGATCAACCCCTCGTCCGCGACGCCGCCACCGCCGCCCACGACGGTCCAGATCAACTCCGGCGGTCCGGCCGTGTCGCCGTTCGCGGCGGACGAGGACTTCACCGGTGGCGCGACCTCCGCCAGCGGCAACGCGATCGACGTGAGCGGGGTGGCGAACCCGGCGCCGACGGCCGTCTACCAGACCAACCGGTACGGCAACTTCAGTTACACCATCCCCGGCTTCACCGCCGGTTCGAGCCACACCGTGCGCCTGCACTTTGCGGAGACGTACTGGACGACGGCAGGCGCGCGCCTGTTCAACGTGACGATCAACGGAACGCAGGTGTTGAACTCCTTCGACATCCTGGCGACCGCCGGCGCCGCGAACAAGGCGGTCGTCGAACAGTTCACCGCTGCCGCCGACAGCGGTGGCCACATCACCGTCCAGTTCGTCACCGTCAAGGACAACGCACAGGTCAACGGCATCGAAGTGTCGTGAGGTGAGGAGTGCGCGGTACGGCTGCGGGTGCATGATCCACCCGGAGCCGTACCGCGTCAAGGTGAGAATTCTTCAGCTTGCCTCTTCCTACTTGCGGGTAGCTGGCATTACCCTTCCGGACACGGCTCGCTGTGACGACGGTCACAGTACCGGTTTTCTCGCGCTTCTTCCCTGTCCCCGGGCTCGTCAGGATTCGATACCATGCGCAAATCAGTTCTCGCATTCACCGCCGGTGCCGTCGTGTGCGCCGCCGTCGCGGGGGTGATCCGGTTCAAGCTGGTGCCGGACGCCGAGCGCGTCCAGAGCGACCAGAACACCGTCACCCGCTACGCCGGGACGGCTACGTACCTCGATCAGCGGGCGGTGACCGGCGGTGACCTGGCGCACGCGTTCGTCAAGGGCGCGCCGTTCACCGCGGTGGAGACCGTCAAGGCGATCGGGATGCACGGCAACGTCGCGGTGCTGTCCGACGTCACCGCGATCAACGGGGCCGGCGGGGTGCTCGGCAACCCGACCTCGACGTGGGCCGTGGACCGCAAAACCCTGATGCCGGCGGCCGCACCGGCCGGCGTCACCGCCGACCCGCACCAGGGCCTGGCGGTGGGGTTCGCGTTCGCTCCCGGCAAGCACGACTACCCGTGGTGGGACGGCGCGACCGCGACCCAGGCCACGGCCAAGTACGTACGCAGCGAGAGCCATGTCGGGCGCTCGACGTACGTGTTCACCGTGGACGTCTCCGGGGCGTTGAAGGACCAGGGCACGCTGGCGCAGTTGCCGCCGGCGGTGCCGGTGTCGGTGCTCAAGGGACTGGCCGCGACGATGGCGCCGGACATGCAGGGCGCCTTGGCTGCGCTGCTGCCGCCGGGCGGTGACAGCGTGATGGTGCCGCTGTCGTACACGTCGGCGACGAAGACCACGATGTGGGTGGACCAGCCGAGCGGGACCACGGTCGACGCCGACGCGCACCAGATCGTGACCGCGCAGATGACGACGAAGCTGGGGACGGTGCCGCTGACGGCGGTGCTGGACGTGGACACCAAGATGTCGCCGCAGGGGATCTCGGACGCGGTCAAGCAGTCGAAGGACGACCAGTCGAAGCTGCTGTGGGAGGGCACGGTGGCGCCGGCGGCGTTGGTGGTGCTCGCGCTGGCGCTGGTTGTCGGGGCGGTGATGGCGGGGCGGCGGCGGCAGGCTGGGGTGGCTGGTTCGGCTGGTTCCGGCTCTGGCTCCGGCTCCGGTTCGGACGACGGTGCTGGCAGCGCGGACACCGGCACGCCGGAGTCGCTCGAACCAACCGCCACGGAGGACTAAGGCCGAAGGTCTCGCCGTTCCCGCGCTGAACCCTGGCCGAGCCAGCCGGCCCGCACCTGACGCTGCCGCTGAGCGTCCTGAAGCGATCAGTCCCGCCCCGCCTGATGCGCGAGCGCCGCCTCGACGACCGGCAGGTAGCCGTGCTCCGCCTGGAGCGCGGCACGTGCGGTGTAGTTCGCCGGGTCCTCGGGCGCGACCGTGGCGAGCCCGTCGACGTAGCGGTTGTACATGCAGAAGGCGGCGGCTATCAGGACTGTGTCGTGCAGCTCCAGATCCGTCGCCCCCTGCGCGCGGGCGGCCTCGACGAGTTCCGGCGTGACGGCCTTCCCGCTCTTCTGCACCGCCTCGGCGACGGCCAGCAGGGCCCGCAGCTTGGCACTGAGCGGGGCGGCGAGGATGTCCGCACCGACGCTCGCCGGGACGGCTATGACGTCGGAGCGGACCAGGTCCAGCCCGGTCTGCGCCGGGGCCTGCTCGCAGGCGTACGCGGCGTGGGTCGTGGTGCAGTAGCGGCACTCGTTGAGGCCGGAGACCCGGGTGGCGATCAGCTCCCGTTCCCAGCGCTCCAGCGTGCTCGGGCCGCGGAGCAGGACCTCGACCAGGTCGCACAGCGGCGCGGCGGTCTCGGGACGGTAGAAGAACAGCGAGCGGATGCCTGGCTGGTCGTTGCCAAGGTCGATGTGCGGCACGGCCTTGAACCTCCGAGGTGAGGGGGTGAAGCGGTCAGGTCAGCACGTCCACCGGCAGCGGCGGCTCGGCCGGCGCCGGCGGGTTCACCGGGGTCTCGCGGAACGAATCGGCGATCTCGCCCCGCTCGCGGCGCAGGTGCCACAGCGCCATGGCGAAGATGAAGGAGCCCACGACGTTGGCCCAGAAGTGCCACCAGACCCGGTACGTGGTGGCGCCCGGCCCCGGCTTCAGCTGCCCGAACCAGGTGGACAGCCCGACGGCCTCCTTGGCGCCCAGCCAGATCGACACCGTCAGCGCCAGGTGCTCCAGGCCGTGGATGCCCTGCATCCACACGCCCATCCGGCCCCACCAGCGGGTCCGGGTCCGGCGGGCCCGGCCGGTGACGACCATCACCGCGGCCAGCCCGGCCAGGAAGATGAAGTTGCCGACCAGGTGCAGGATCTCCATGCCCAGCGTCTTCCGGCCGGGGTCGACCTGCTGGAACCCGTTGGCCAGACCGGTCCCCCACGGCGTCATCCACGACGGCGACTCCGGATGCCAGATCCAGTAGCCGGCCTGCGCGACGTGCTCGGTCAGGTGCCCGATCTGACCGACCACGCCGATCAGGATGACGGTCAGGCTCGCCCGGTACATCCAGGCCTTCTTGCCCCCGCGGTCGACGAACGCCAGCCCCGCGACCGCCAGCCACATGGCCGCGGCCCAGGCCAGCAGCCCCACCGCTCCCAGCGTGTCGAGCAGCGGCACGTGGTGCCCGCCGCCCATCACCATCCCCGGCATCTTCGGCATGTTCGGCATGTTCGGCAACGACATCCCCTCCGGCCCCGCCGAGGACGCACACCGGCACCGACGCGTCGGCGACGCAGGGCACTGATGCACGTCCGATTGGACTCCTGCGCAGAACGTAGGGCCTGGCGGGCCGCGAACACTTCTTCGAAAATGCCCTACCGCTCACCGATCAACCGGGTTGCCCGCCCGAAAGTCAGCGCGCTGATTCCCGCACGACGTCGTTCACCTCGCCCAGCACCGCGTCCGCGACGGTCACGGAGCGCTCGATCAGGCCGTTGGCGAAGAACAGATCAGCGGCGTGCTGCTGTTCGGCGACGAAGCCGGGGTCCAGCGGCAGCAGGCCCCAGGGGCGGGTGCGCAGGGCGTGCTCCCACTCGGCGGCCGGGCGGTCGTCGTCGGCGGCGAAGAACTCCGCGGCCTGAGCCGGGTGCTCGGCGGTCCAGGCGTCCGCCTCCTGGAGCGCGGCGACGATGGCGGCGAGGTCGTCGCGGCGGCCGGTGGCGAAGGCGCGGCTGGTGAACCACAGCGAGCGGTGGCTGAACAGCCCGTCGGTGGGGATCAGCTCCCTGAGCTCCGCCTGCTGCTCGACCTTCGTCAGGTACGGATACGAGCCGACCCAGGCGTCGACCTCGCGGGCCAGGAAGCGCTCGGCGGCGTCGCCGTAGACGTCGACCGGGGTGATGTCGGACCAGGTGAGACCGGCCTTCTCCAGGGCGAGCAGCAGCAGCGTGGTCTGCCACGATCCGTGGCCGAGCGCGACGCGCCGGCCTTTGAGCCCGCCGGGATCGACGATGTCGGAGTCGGCGTGCACGACCAGGCGGCCGTTCTCCACGCGCGGGCCGGACACCGCGACGTAGACGATGTCGTGGCCCTTGGCCTGCGCGGTGACCGGCGGGGTGGAGCCGGTGCCGATGAAGTCGTAGCCGCCGTCGAACAGGTGGTCGCCGTGGGCCGAGGGCAGCGCGCGGGTCGGGTCGACGCGCGGGCCGTGCTCAAGCCCGCGCAGGTCGACCCACTCGACGTCGGGGAGCCGCTGCTCCAGGAGGCCGAGGTGGCGCAGCACGAACAGGGAGTTGTTCTGCGGGAAGTAGCCGACGCGGACGGTCATCGCGGGTTTCCTTTCAAGAGGTTCGCTTCCAGCGGATTCACGGTCAACGGGTTCGTTTCCAAGAGCGGCAGGACGTGCCGGCCGACCCGGCGCGCCTCCTCCAGGTGCGGCACTCCGGCCAGGATGAAGGCGTCCACGCCGAGCGCTATCAGCTCGTTGAGCCGGTCGGCGACTTGCCGGTAGTCGCCGACCAGGCCGAACGCCGGGCCCGGCCGCAGCCGGTGGAAGCCGCCCCAGACGTTCGGCGCCACCTCCAGCGCGCGGTACGAGCCGTCGCCGGCGGACGTGAAGTCCTGGCTGCGGCGCCAGCCGACCGAGTCCCCACTCTCGCCCCCGGCCTGCGAGGACTCCTGCGGCAGCCCGGCCCAGCCGCGCCGGACCACGTCCCAGGCCTCTTCCTCGGTCTCGCGGGCCAGGATGTCGATCCGGACGGCGAACTTCGGCGGCTTCGGGCTGCGCTCGCGCACCGCGGCGAACTTCGCGGCCAGCGCCTCGAACGGCTCCAGCCAGGACAGGTAGTAGTCGGCGTGCCGGCCGGCCGCCTCGATCGCCGCCGGGGAGGAGCCGGAGAAGAAGATCTCCGGGAACGGCTGCCCGGCGAGCGCCGCGGGCAGTCCGCCGTCGGTGACCTGGTAGAAGCGGCCGTCGTGCCGGAACAGGCCGTCGCCGGTCCACACGCCCTTGAGCACATCGAGGAATTCCGAGGTACGCGCGTACCGGTCGTCGTGCCCGGTGGTGTCGCCCCACCACAGCTGCGCGGGTCCGCCGCCGCCGGAGATGATGTTGTAGACCAGGCGTCCGCCTGTGGCCTTCTGCAGCGTCGCGGACATGCGCGCGGCCTGGACCGGGTGCAGGAACCCCGGCTGGAAGGCGACCATGAAGCGGTAGCCGCGGGTTTCGGCGGCCAGTGTCGCGGCGGCGGCCCAGGGGTCGTCGGTGTGCGGGAACGAGGGCAGCAGCCCGCCCACGAAGCCTGATTCCTCCGAGGCGCGGACCACCTCGGCCATGTAGTCGGCGTGGGTGAAGCCGTCGGCCGTGCCGCGGTTGGTGCCCGGGGCGACGCCGCCGGACAGGTGCCGGGCGAAGCCGCCCCGGGTGCTGCCCGGCTCGTGGAGCGATTTCTGGTCGCCCTCCATGGCGATGCGCCAGTAGATGTCAACCGACACGGGCCGGCTCCTTTTCCTGGGACAGGACCGGGAGGACGTACTCCCCGATCCGGTAGACCTCGCCGGGGTCGTGGCCGACGGCGAGGAAGAACTCTGCGATGTCCGCGCCGCGACGCTCCTGGATCAGCGCGGTGACGGCGTCGGGTTCGAGGCCTGCGACGTCCAGGTGTGCCGTGCCGCCCTCGCCGGCGGTGGCCAGGTGCGGGAAGGGGTGCTCGGACAGCACGTCGGGCAGGCCGTCGGGGCGGTGCCAGAACTCGCGGGCGGTGCCGACGAACGCCGCGGATTCGGCGGTGTCGTCGAGGTACCAGCCGAAACGGCCGCCGGAGAAGCGCTGGAGCGAGGCCGAGAGCTTCGCGGTGTACTGCGGCGTCGCGATCCAGGGCTGGATCCCGGCGAAGACCGTGACGTGGCGGGTCGCGCGCAGCAGTCCGGCCGCGGTGACCAGCGGTTCGGGACCCTGGGGGTCGTGCGGAACGACGATGCCGGAGAGCCCGGCCAGATCTGCGGCCTTGGCGAGCGCCAGGAAGGGATCGACTGTCTGCGGACGCACGTCGGTGAACGAGCCCGGGAGGGTGGCCAACGGCGGGGCGTCGGCCGCCGGTGGCAGGACTATGTGAATGCGGGGCATATCAGGAGGCTTCTTTCCGTGGTCGTAGAGCGAGTTCGGCCAGCAGCGCCGCGCCGTCGGCGAGAACGGCGTCGTCGAACACCGCGTGCGGCGAGTGGTTGGGCGCTGCGTGCTCGGCGTCCAGGCCCCGAGGGCGTGCGCCGAGCGACACCATGGCGCCGGGCACTTCGGCCAGGACGCGTCCGATGTCGTCGGAGACCAGCGCGGGCCGCTCGGCGGCGGCGTAGCGGTCGGCGCCGAACAGGTCGGCGCACGCGGCGGCGACGAAGTCCGTGGCGGCCGGGTCGTTGACCGTCACCGGGTAGCCGGGGCTGTGGGTGATCTCGGCTTCGACACCGTGCGCGGCGGCGATGCCGTGGACGACGCGGTCGATCTCGGCTTCCAGCCGCCGGTGGGCGTCGGCGCTGAACGCCCGCAGCGTGGCCGCGAGCTGCGCGGTCTCCGGGATGATGTTCGGCGCGGTGCCGGCCGCCACCCGGCCGATCGAGACCAGCACCGGTTGCAGGGCGTCGAACCGGCGGGTGACCATGGTCTGGAGCGCGCCGATCGCCGCGCCGAGGGCCGGGATCGGATCGCGTGCGGTCTGCGGCCAGGCGCCGTGGCCGCCGCTGCCCCGGAACAGCACCTCGACGGTGCCGGACGCGGCCAGGGCGGGTCCGGGCCGGGTGCCGAAGCGGCCGAGCGGGGCGGTGGACGCCGCGTGCAGGGCGTAGGCGGCGGCCGGTCGGGGGCCGGCGGCGGCGAGCAGGCCTTCCTCCAGCATCAGGCGGGCGCCGTCGTGGCCTTCCTCGCCGGGTTGGAACATCAGGATGACGTCGCCGGGCAGCTGCTCGCGGCGGGCCGCGAGCAGCCGGGCGGCGCCGACGAGCATCGCCGCGTGCAGGTCGTGGCCGCAGGCGTGGGCCGCGCCGGGGGTTCGGGAGGCGTAGTCCAGGGCGGTGGACTCGGTGAGCGGGAGCGCGTCGAGGTCGGCGCGCAGCAGGACCGGGGCGGCCGGGACCGGGGCGGCCGGGACCGGAGTGGTCGGGACCGCAGCGGTGTCCGGCCGCGAGGCCCGCACTACCGCCGTCACCGATGTCAGGGCTTTGCCGAGCGTGATCTCCAGACCGAGACCGTCCAGCGCTGCGAGCACCTTCTCCTGGGTGCGCGGCAGACGCAGGCCGGTCTCGGGTTCGGCGTGCAGGGACCGGCGCAGTCGTACGAGCTCGGGCTGGAGGTCGCGGGCGTCGTCGAGGACGGTCATGCCGCGCGCTCCTGGACGACCGGTGTCACGCCGAGCTCGGCGAGCAGCCGGCGGCGCAGCACCGGGAACGCCGGGTCCGCGTCGTCACGCGGGCGGGCCAGAGCGACCGGCTCGTCCAGGACCAGGCGCCCGCCCCCGCCGAGCACCACGACGCGGTCGGCGAGCCGGATCGCCTCGTCCACGTCGTGCGTCACCAGCAGCACCGCCGGCCGGTGGCGGGCCACCAGGTCGGCCACCAGGTCCTGCATCTTCAGCCGGGTCAGCGCGTCCAGCGCGGCGAACGGCTCGTCGAGCAGCAGCAGCCCCGGCTCGCGCACCAGCGCCCGGGCCAGCGCCACGCGCTGCGCCTCGCCGCCGGACAGGGTCGCCGGCCAGGCGCGGGCGTGGCCGGCCAGGCCGACCTCGGCCAGCGCCGCCAGGGCGGTCGCGCGGGTGGCGGCGCCGCGCGGCAGGCCGAGCGCGACGTTGCCCAGCACCCGCTGCGAGGGGACCAGGCGCGGCTCCTGGAAGACCACGGTCCGCTGCCGGGGCACCAGGACCGTGCCGGAGTCCGGGCTGTCCAGTCCCGCAAGCAGCCGCAGCAACGTGGTCTTGCCCGAGCCGCTGGCGCCGAGCAGCGCCACGAACTCCCCGCGCCGGATCTCCAGGTCCACGCCGCCGAGCACGGTCCGGCCGCCGAACTCGCGCCGGACACCGTCGGTTCGCACCGCGACGCTCATCGGGTCCCTCCCACCGCGTTGCGCCAGGGCATGAGCACGCGTTCCAGGGCCCTGATCACCACATCGGCGGTCAGGCCGAGCAGGCCGTAGATGAGGATGCAGACGGTCAGGATGTCGGTGCGGGAGAAGTCCTGCGCCTGCGCCATCAGGTAGCCGAGACCGGCGGTGGAGTTGATCTCCTCGGCGGCGATCAGGGCGATGACGCTGAGCGTCGTGGACAGCCGCAGGCCCGACAGGATCGCCGGCAGCGCGCCGGGCAGCACGATCCGGCGGACGATGGCCAGCCGGCCCATCCCGAAGGCGCGCGCCGCCTCCAGCAGCTTCGGGTCGGCGTTGCGGACCGCGCCGGCGGTGGAGACGTACATCGGGAAGGTGGTGGCGACCGCGATCAGGATGATGCGGGCGGCCTCGCCGATGCCGAACCAGACCATGAACAACGGCACCAGGGACAGGAATGGCAGGGCCCGCAGGGTCTGCATGGCGGAGTCGAGCAGGTCGTCGCCGATCCGGGAGAAGCCCGCGGTGACGCCGAGGACCAGCCCGGCCGTGACGCCCAGCAGCAGGCCGGTGCCGGCGCGGACGAGGGAGACGGTGAGGGCTTGCGACAGCTGCCCGCTGCGCCACAGGTCCACGGCCTGCCGGAACACGTCCGGCGGCGAGGCGAGCAGGTCCTTGGTCAGCACGCCGGTCGCCGAGGCGGTCCACCAGCCGGCGAGGATGACCAGCGGGCCCAGCGCGCGCAGGGCGAAGGCCAGGCCGCGGGGGCGGCGGCGCGGGCGGCGGACTTGTGGGGTGACGAGGTCCAGCGGTTCGGGGTCGGGTTCGCTTTCGTGAGCGTGAGCGTGAGCGGGTTCGCGAGCGGGAGCGGGGTCGGGCTCGCGAGCGGGAGCGGTCGGGTCGGCGGGCTCGGCGAGCTCGGTCGGCCTCGTCGGCTCCGTCGGCCCGGCCGGCTCCACGGCCGGCTCCACGGCCGCCACCGTGTCGGACTCCAGCGCCGTCATCACGACCCCGCCAGCGTCGTCACGTCGATCACGTTCGGCGCCAGGTCCACCAGGCCCGGCGTCACCTTCTCGTCGGCGAAGAACTGCGCGACCTCCTTGAAGTTCGCCAGATCCGCGGCGGTGATCGGCGAGGTCGGGCTGCCGGCCCGGTAGTCCTGGACCGTCAGGTCCTTCTCCTTGCCGGACACCGCGTCCGGCCCGGAGCTGTGGAACACGTTGAGGTAGGCCTCGGGGTTCTGCGCCTGCTTGGTCTCGACCTCGTGCAGGTAGTCGTAGAACGCCTTCACCACCGCCGCATGCTTGCTCGCGAACTCGTTGCGCACGGCCCACACCGCGTAGTTCTGCGAGCCGATGTCGCCGCCGGTGACCAGGAAGTGCTCGCCGGCGTTGGCCCGCTCGGAGATCGAGAAGGTCGCCCAGGCGGCCCAGGCGTCGACCTGGCCGGAGTGCAGCACCGCCGCGCTCTGGTTCGGCTGCAGATACACCCGCTGCACCGCGGAGTCCGGGACGTGGTTCTGCGCCAGTGCCTTGAGCAGCAGGTACTCGCTGGAGCCGCCGTGCCAGACCACGACCTTCTTGCCGGCCAGGTCCGCGACGCTGGTGATACCCGAGTTGTCCTTCACCAGGATGCCCTCGCCGACCTTGTCCGGGGCGACCGCGGCGAAGAGTTTGAAGCCGGGCTTCTGGGCGAGCGCGGCGACGGCGGAGGTGATGGAGCCCTCTGCGACGTCCAGCTGGTCGCCGTCCAGTTCCTGCGCGGCCGGGGCGAACGCGCCGGCGCTCCCGGTCCACGCGACCTTCGCGCCGACCTTGGCCAGCGCGGCGGCCAGGGTGCCGTCCTTCTTGCCCAGCGCCAGCGCGCCGGAGTTGCCGGGATCGGGGATGCGGATCGTGACGCTGCCCGAACCGGCGAGCGCGGCGGCGTCGGTGTTCGAGCCCTGCGACGAGGCGGACTTCGACGACGAGCAGGCCGCCGCGGCGGCCACGAGGACGGCGGCGGTCAGGACGGCGGATATTCGGCGGATCGGAGCGTTCATCAGGGTTCCTTGTCGGGCTGTGGAAGATGTCGGGACACGGCTGCCGGGCAGCCGGAAGCTAGACAGACGCGGCGGACCGGCGCGCGGCCGACGCTTGGGCGGCGGCCAGCGGTTCGGGCGCGGCCCAGGCCGCGACGTCGACCGGAGCGGCCAGGAAGCCCTGGCCGCGCAGGAAGTGCTCCTGCCGCGCCAGCAGGCCCAGGCGGTGCTCGGACAGGTCCAGGTGCAGGTCGGAGGATCCGGCGCCGCGGTAGGCACCGGCCACGCCCTCGGGCCCGGCGCCGGTCTCGGCGGCCAGGATCCGGGCCAGCTCGCCCGGGTGCGACGCGGCCCAGTCGGCGGCCTCGACCAGCACCCGCAGGAAGCGGACCACCAGCTCGGGATGCCGGTCCAGCAGGTCCTGGTGCACGGTGACCGGGCGCGGCGTGCCGTTGTTGATCCGGACCGCCGGGTCGGCGAAGGCGTCCAGGTCGATGCCGATGACCGCGCCGTGCGCGGCGGCCGCCTCCACCGCCAGCGCGCCCTTGACGTACACGGCGTCGACCCGGCCGGCGCGCAGCGCTTCGAGCTCGGCGATCCACTGCCCCGCCGACGGCGCCGCGACCACCTCGACCGGGGTCACGTCGCCGAAGCCCAGGCCGGTCCCGGCGGCGGCCAGCGCGCCGCGGAACCCGGCCAGCGCCATCGCGCGCCAGAAGTCGATCGCGATGTCCCGGCGCGGGACCGCGATCCGGAGCCCGGCCAGGTCGCCGGGCTCGGCGATCCGGTCCCGGTCCTCGGCGCGGACCAGGATCGCCTGCCGTTCCTCGATCCAGGTCAGGCCGATCAGCCGGGTCCGTTCCCCCGCCGCCCGGGCCCACAGCGCCGGGACGTTGCCGCCTTCGCGGAACAGGCCGGTCAGGGCGTGCGTGAAGTGCCGGTCGCGCGGCACGTCGGGACCAGCGTCCTGGAGCGAGCGGACCGCGAGGCCGTCAGCGGCGAACTCGGCGGCCAGCCAGCCGCGGTCGGCGGCGATGCCGGTGGCGGTCGGCACCGGACAGCGGGTGAACCAGAGGGTGTCGAGCGTCGGCGGGACGAGCGGGGAGATCGGGGCGGCGGGTGTCGGCATAGCAGTGCCCTCACAGGGGGGATGGGCCGGCGCGCGCCTGGGGGCAGGCACGACTCCGGAGGCAAGAAGGGAAACGAGAAAGACGCGGCGGGGTGGATCCGCGGGGTGGATCAATGCGATCAGTGAGATCTATGCGATCGGCGCGACCGGAGCGATCGGTCGGCGCGGCCCGCCGGGCGAGGTCAGACCGGACAGATGGCGCTGGAGACGCGCACCAGATCGACGTGGCGGCGTGCTGTCAGGGCGGGGCGGACCGGGATGGGTCGCGGGCGCGGGCGGTCGGTGCCGTGTGCGTTCATCGCGATCCTCCCTCCTGTCCCGGTGGCCCGGCGGTCCCGGGCCGGCGCCGGCCCGGCGCCTGGCTTCCACTATCCGGGAGGAGCCGAGCGAAGACAATCACTGCGCGTAAATCGTCCACACTGCGGGATTAGTTCGGTGCCAGACACGTTGCCGGCGCCACGATCTCCCACAATATGGAATACTCCAGCGCATGGACCGAGATTCCGCACCGGCGGCGCCGCGCGAGGGCGCACAGGCCGTGCACCGGACGCTGGCGCTCCTGCAGTGCTTCTCCGACAGCCCCCAGGACCTGACCGCGTCCGACTTGGCGCGCCGCACCGGCCTGGCGCTGTCGACCGCGCACCGCCTGCTCAAAGTCCTGACGAACGAGGCCTTCCTGGAACAGGACCCGGCCACGGCCCGCTACCGCCTCGGCCCGTCCCTGGCCGAACTGGGCCGGCTGGCGTACCACCGCCGGGGCCTGCACCGCGCCGAACCCGAACTGGCCGAGCTCTCCGCCCGCACCGGCGCGACCGCGGACCTGGCGACCCGCGTCGCCGAGCACGCCGTCATCCTGGTCGGCGGCTCCCTGGACCGCGACGGCGCACGAGGCCTGCGCCGCCCCCTGCACTCCACCGCCCTCGGCAAGGTCCTGCTGGCCTGGGGCGACGACGCGGACCTGGCCGCACTCCCCCGACCACAACTCACCGGCCGCACCATCACCGACCCCCGCGACCTGCGCGACGAACTGGAACGCGTCCGCACCGCGGGCTTCGCCCTCAACGAAGGCGAGTCCAGCGCGGGCGTCCGCACCGTCGCCGTCCCGGTCCTGGACAACGCGAACCGAGCCCGCTTCGCCCTGGCGCTGCGCTCCTCCCCCGAGGCGATGGCCAGCGCCCGGCTGGGATGGTTCGCCGAGCAGGCCGCGGCGTGCGCCACCGCGTTGGAAGTGCTCTTGCTCCCGCCGGGGCAACGGCGCACCGGGCCGCGTCCGCCGATCGCGCTGCCTTAGGCGCGCCGCCGGTTGGCGTCGGGTGTCAGGTTTCATCACCGCTACGACGCGGCGCGCTCCTGAGCTTCGAGGAGCTCGGCAGCGTGCTCCACCGTCCAGCGGCCCAACGCCTCCATCGGGCCGTCGACCAGGCTCCGTCCCAGGGCGGTCAGGCCGTACTCGACGCGCGGCGGAGCCTCGGCGTGCGCGCGGCGGTCGATCAGGCCGCTGGCGAGCAGCCGGTGCAGCGCTTCGGTCAGCACCTTGTCGCTGAGGCCACCGATCGCCGTACGCAGTTCGCGGCGCCGGCGCGGCCCCGGCCGGAGCGCCACCAGCACGACCGGGTCCCAGGTGTGCGCGAACAGCTCGGTCCCCGCGCGCAGTTGGCAGTCGACGACAAGCTCGCCGCTGTGGTCTTCGTGGTTACTCATGGCGGCTGCCATTATCGCGTCCCCGATGCCTACCGATCGGTGCGTACCGGCTTCCCTACCGTGGCTCGCGAACGATCAGCGTGAGTCCGACACACAAGAAGGAACCGGCCATGAGAATCGGCATTCTGGGGACGGGAACACTGGCGGCGGCGTTGGGCGAAGCCTGGTCACGCGCCGGGCACCAGGTGGTCGTCGGCGGACGATCCCCGGCGAGGGCACAGGCCCTGGCCCACCGGTTGGGCCACGGGGTGCGGGCCGCCGCCCCGCGCGAGGCCGTCGCCGGGTGCGACGCGGTGTTGCTCACCGTGGCGTGGGCCGGCGTGGAGGACATGCTGCGCGAATCAGGAGCCTGCGAAGGCGCGCTGGCGGGGACGCCGTTGATCGATCCGACGAACGCCGTCGAGCACGGCGTAGGCGTGTTGCTCACGGACGCGGGTGATTCGGCGGCGGAGCGGATCGGCCGGCTGGCGCCGGGGGCGCACGTCGTCAAGGCGTTCCATCTCGTTCCCGCCGAGCAGTGGTCGGCGGGAACCGCCAACGGTGCCGACTCCCCCGTAACGGTACCCATCTGCGGCGACGACCCGGCGGCCGTGGAGCTCGTCGGCCGGCTCGTGCGCGATGTCGGCGCGGTGCCGGCCCTGTTCGGAACGCTGGACCGGGTCCGGCAACTGGAGGAGGTCGCGGGTTTCGTCATCGGGCTGGCGTTCGCCGGCACCGATCCGAGCTCCGCGATCCCGCGTGTCGGCGGCGCGCGGTGACACCACGATCGCCGCCGCCGCGATCGCCGGTGCCGCAACCACCGCCCCCGCACCCCCGAAAGCCCCGAGAACCCCGAAACTCGAAGAATTCGCACATCCCTCGCCTCCCTCCCCGAGCGCGCGGGGCCTCCGATTCGGCAGAATCCCGGTATGGCGATCTTGCGCTCCTCTGTACCGGCCCCGGAAGCCGCGATGACCTCGGCCGACGACCGGAGCACTCCGCGCCGGCAGTTCCTGCGCACCGAGACCGGGAGTGCGGCGCTGCTGGCCGCCGCCGCGGTCGTGGCGCTGGCCTGGGCGAACATCGCGCCGGCCGGGTACGACACCGTGTGGGCGACCCGCGCGGCGGTCACCGTCGGGCGCTACGGGGTGGACCAGGACCTGCGGGGCTGGGTCAACTCCGGGCTGATGACCTTCTTCTTCCTGGTCGTGGGGCTGGAGGCGCGGCGGGAGTTCGACATGGGCGAGCTGCGGCGGCGCAGCCAGCTCGCGCTGCCGCTGGCCGCCGGGGTCGGCGGGGCGGTGGTGCCGGTCGCCATCTACCTGGCCGTCAACGCCGGGCACTCGTCGTGGCACGGCTGGGGCGCGGCGATGAGCACCGACACCGCGTTCGCGCTGGGCGCGCTGGCGCTGGTCGGGCGGGGTCTGCCGCTGCGGGTCCGCACCTATCTGCTGACCGTTTCGGTGGTCGACGACGTGGTCGGCATCCTGGTGATCGCCTTCGTCTACAGCAGCCGGGTGGAGCTGGTCGCGCTGCTGGTCGGGCTGGCGCTGCTCGCGCTGGTCCTGGTGCTGCGGCAGCGCGGCGTGCGCTACGGGCCGCCGTACTTCGTGATCGGGCTCGCGGCCTGGGTCGCGTTCTTCAAGTCCGGCGTGGACCCGGTGGCCGTCGGGCTGGTGATCGGCCTGCTGACGTTCGCCTATCCCGCCGCCCGCGACGATCTGCAGCAGGCCAGCGAGCGGTTCCGGAGCTTCCGCGAGCAGCCGACGGCCGAGCTGGCGCAGAGCGCGCGGCTGGGGGTGTCGGCCGCGATCTCACCGAACGAGCGGCTGCAGAGCTGGTACCACCCCTGGACCAGCTATGCGATCGTGCCGCTGTTCGCGCTGGCCAACACCGGCATCCCGATCGACGCGCGCTTCCTGGCCGACGCCTACTCCTCCCCGATCACGCTGGGCATCCTGATCGCGTACGTGGTCGGCAAGCCGGCCGGCACCGTGGGCTCCGCCTGGCTGCTCACCCGGGCCAGCCGCGGCCGGGTCCGGCTGCCGGTGGGCTGGGCCGGGGCCGCGGGCGCCGGGGCGGCCGCCGGCATCGGGTTCACCGTGTCGCTGCTGATCGCCACCCTGGCCTTCCACGGCGTGCAGCTGGAGCAGGCCAAACTCGGCGTGCTCACCGCGGCGCTGGTGTCCTCGGCGCTGGCCTGGGCCGTCTTCCGGATCACGGCGCTGCTGCCCAAGCCGGCCCGGCAGCGCGCGCTGCTGGGCACCACCGAGTCGATCATCGACCTGGCGGTCCCGGTCGACCCGCACCGCGACCACGTGCGCGGCCCGGCCCGGGCCCCGGTCACGATCGTCGAATACGGGGACTTCGAATGCCCCTACTGCGGCCAGGCCGAGCCGGTGGTGCGGGCCCTGCTGGCAGAGTTCGGCGACGTCCGGTACGTCTGGCGGCACCTGCCGCTCGACGACGTCCACCCGCGGGCCCGCCTGGCCGCAGAGGCCTCCGAGGCCGCGGCCCGCCAGGACGCGTTCTGGCCGATGCACGACCTGCTGATGGCGCACCAGGACGCCCTGACCCCGGTCGACCTGCGGCGCTACGCGACCGAGCTGGACCTGGACCTGGCACGCTTCACCGAGGACCTGCGCGGCCACGTCCACGCCAACCGCGTCGCCGAGGACGTCGACTCCGCCGATCTGAGCGGCGTGTCCGGCACGCCGTCGTTCTTCATCAACGGCCGGCGCCACCACGGCGCGTACGACATCGAGACGCTCACGACCGCGGTCAAGGCCGCCTATGCGCGGGCGCGGATCGCGGGGGCTTCGAGCGAGGACGGCTGAGTTGGACTCGGTCGGACTGAGCCGGACTGAGCCGCGGCCTCGTCCGCAGCACCGCTCACAGGAGCCTGACCAGCCCCTTGACCACGAAGTAGCACCCGGCACCGGCCGCGACAACGACGGTGATGACCCGGCCGTGGCGAGCGAACCACGCGTTGGCGCTGCCGAGCATCGCGGACGTGCGCTCCGGCGCGACCAGGTACGTCAGGATCGGCAGCTCGGCCATCAGCAACACGATCGCCGCGATGAGGATCACCTCGGCGGTGCGGACCCCCACCGCGGGCTTCGCCTGCGCGACCGAGTGCAGCGACATCAGATACATCGGCGACGGCGAGCCCATCGCCAGCCCCAACACCACGGCCGTGGCCAACCGGGTCTCGCGCCGACGTTCCTTCTTGTCCCGCGGCGGACGGCGCAGCATCACCACAGCGAACACCACGGCCGCCACGCCGAGCGCGATGTCCAAAGCGGGCGGCACCGTCGGATGGCGCCGGCTGTCGTCGATCCTGGTGTCGGCCAGGACAGTCACGACAAGGAAGCCGACCATGAGGGTGACCGCGGCCGCCGCCGCGAGGAAGGCCAGCGACAGCTGCCGCCCGCGCTCCCGAGCGAGCAGGCCGGCGACGACGACGAGCGTGGCCGGGGAGAACGACGCCGCCAGCGCGGTCGGCACAGCCTCCCAGAGCATCAAGTCACTCCCGTTCACCGTACGGCGTTACGTCCGATTCTTACCTAATACGGCATAAGAGTACCTATTCTGTATCCGTGTCAGAGCCGTCGCGTGGTGAACAGGGTGGTCCCATGCACCGGGTCCACTTCCGTCCGCCCGGTCTCGGTGAACCCGACTTTGGCCAGCACGCGGCGAGAAGCGACGTTCCAATCCCAGACCGTGGCCCACAGACGCCCATACCCCAGCGATTTCGCCCACTCCAGCACCGCCAACGAGGCCTCAGTCGCGTATCCCTGACCCCAGACTCGGCGCAGAAACTCGAATGCCAGTTCCGGCTCCCCTGCCGATCCTCGCCCACTGTCGACCAGCCCGCAGTAGCCGACGACGTCGCCCGAGGCCTTGCGCTCGACCGCCAGCAACCCGACAGCGGACTGCTGGCCGGTGCGGATCGAATCTTCCAGCTCGGCAAGCGTGGGATGGCCATCGGCATCGATGCGGCGACGCGACGGAACCCGTGGATCACGTTCGGTCCACAGCTCACGCAGGACGACAGCCTCGGCAACCCGCCACGGCCTGAGCAACAGGCGACTCGTCTCAAGCACAATGTCGCCGTCCGGATTCGCCTCGCTTTCCATGACAGCAACCATCGCACGTACACACGGACTGTCTAATGATTCAGTTCACGCGACACTAGTTCGCCGCCACGGTGCCGCTGTTCACTACCGCCGAGCACAGCAGATACGACTTGTCGGCGGGCCGCCATGAACCGTCCGAGGTGGCGTTCCATCCGGGGACGTCGGTGGTGTTGCACTGGGCCGTCGGGTCGTCGAAGCGCCGCAGCACCTGCCAGACCTCCTCGCCGGTCGGCGGCTTGGCCGAGCACGCGATCGGGGCCCAGGGCATCGAGGCGCCGCCGATCGGGGCGGCGTAGAAGCACTGGCCTTCCTTGATGTTCTTGATGTCGTACGGCGTCGCGTGCGTGAAGTGGTCGTGGACGTAGTTCCAGATCGGCTGGTGCCAGATGAGGAGCACGAGGGCCAGGATGAGGCCCAGGCCTCCGAGGACGTCGTTGCCGCTGCTCTTGCCGGCGCTCGACGAGGTCGTCGGCGGCGTGGAGCTCGTCGTCGGCATGAGGCCCACCGCGGCGAGACTGTTCGTCTGGCCCGGCGGCGCGATCACCTTCGTCGGCGCGTTCGGCACTTTCGGCTCGCTCGGCACGTTCGGTATGTTCGCCGCGCCCGACAGCCCGGCCGTCAGCATCTGCCGCGCCGCCTCGACCGTCGGCCGCTCCTCGGGATCCTTCTGAAGCAGTGCCATGATCAGGCCCTCAAGATCGCCGGCGTGCCGCGGCCACTCCGGGTCCTTGCGCACGATCGCCGCCATCACCGCGGTCGGCGTGTTCCGGTGGAACGGCGAGACGCCCTCGACCACCTCGTACAGCGTGACACCGAGGGCGAACATGTCGCCGGCTTTGACGTCCTCGCCGTCCAGCCGCTCGGGCGACATGTACTGCAGCGAGCCGATCAGCATGGCGCGCGTGGTCTGGGTCGTGTCGGCGTGGTGCTTGGCGATGCCGAAGTCGGCGAGCAGAACCGTGCCGTCCGCGGCCAGCATGACGTTCGCCGGCTTGACGTCGCGGTGGATGATCCCCTTGCCGTGCGCCTCGGCCAAGGCGGCCAGCAGGCCGCCCGCGATCGTCCGCGCCTCGGCCACCGGCAGCCGGGTGCGCGCCGCCAACTCGTCGAGCAGCGAGCGCCCCTCGACCAGCCGCATCACCAGCCACGGGGCGCCGCCGTCGAGCACCACGTCGTAGACCGCGACGATGTTCGGCGCGTCCCGGACCCGCGCGCCGTTGCGGGCCTCGTGCTCAGCACGCCCGATGAGCTTCGCCCGCTCGGCGTCGGTCGCCGTCGGGTCGAGCCGCACCTGCTTGAGGGCCACCTCGACGCGCAGCGTCTCGTCGTAGGCACGCCACACATTGCCCATGCCGCCGGACGCGATGAGCGCCCGCAGCACGAAGCGATCCGCGATCCGATCCCCGACGTCGGCCATCGAGCCCCCCTTAATGAACACCGGCGTACGCAGCGTACCAGGCCTCTGACGAGGGCGGGAACGGCTCAGCAGGCTGATCCGCCGGGGGCCTCTGGCGTCTTCTTCGTTCCGGGGCGAGATCCGCGATCGCTCTTGCCCCTTTCTGCCGCCTGTTCACGGGTCGACAGCCCGCGACCAGTTCAGGGCGTTGCTCGCGCACGCGGGCGGCTCTAGCCCGGTGCCCGGTGCTTCTTCCTACGTTTGTCGTGGTTCAGGCGCGGGTTCTCCGCGCACGACACAGGGAGGGAACCTTGTTCAAGGAACGCCGCACGGTCGCGGCCGTCCATCGGCCGCCAACGCACCACCGAACGCAACACCGAACGCACCAGCACCGGCGCGCGCTGAGCACTCTGGCCGCAGTGGCCGTGGTGCTCGGGGTGGGGCTCGCCAGCGCTCCGCAGTCCTCCGCGGCCACTGGTGCCGGTGCCGGTAACCGCGCCGCCGCCACGAGTACGCCCACGAAAACCAAGCCCAAAGGCATCAGCGACGCAGCCGTCATGGCCGCGCACGCCGCGGCGAAACCCGCGGTCGAAAATGCCTGCGCCGCCCCCAAGCCGGGATCCGCGACCTGCCTCGCGCAGCGGCGTACCGATCTCAGACCACTGGCTCGCGGCACCGCCGCGCCCTTCAACACGCCCTGGGGCTACGGGTACTTCCCCTCCGACCTGCAGAGCGCCTACGGGGTCGGGGCGACCGCGAACGGTCCGCAGACCACCGTGGCGATCGTCGACGCCTACGACGATCCCGCCATCGTCGCGGACGACGCGGCCTACCGGGCCCAGTTCGGCCTGGCCGCCTGCGACCCCACGACGCTGTCGGGCTGCGTGACCAAGGTCAACGAGCTCGGTGCCCCGGCGCCGCTGCCCGCCGCAGCATCCGGCGCCACCATCGGCTGGGCCACCGAGGAGACGCTGGACGTGGACATGGTGTCCGCGCTGTGCCAGCAGTGCCACATCCTGCTGGTCGAGACGAACAGCGCCGGCTACGGGGACCTCGGTGCCGGCGTCAACTCGGCCGTCGCCGAGGGAGCCAAGTACGTCTCCAACAGCTACGGCGGGCCCGAGTTCAGCGGGGAGACCCAACTCGACACCGCCTACTACAACCACCCCGGCGTCGTCATCACCGCCTCCGCCGGCGACAGCGGCTACGGGGTCATGTATCCGGCTGCCTCCCCCGACGTGACCGCGGTCGGCGGCACCTCGCTGTCGACCGGCGGCAACGGCCGCGGCTGGACCGAGAGCGCCTGGTCCGGCACCGGCTCCGGCTGCTCCGCCTACGAGGCGAAGCCGGCCTGGCAGTCGGACACCGGCTGCTCCCGGCGCACCGTGGCCGATGTCTCGGCGGACGCCGACCCGAACACCGGCGTGGCCGTCTACGACAGCTACAACGCGGGCGGGTGGACGCAGGTGGGAGGCACCAGCGAGTCCTCCCCGATCATCGCCGCCGTGTACGCCCAGGCGAACGACATCACCGCCGGGACGTACCCCGCGTCGTATCCGTACGCGCACATCGGTCACCTCAACGATGTCACGAGCGGCAGCAACGGCAGCTGCAGCCCGACCTACCTGTGCACCGCCCAGACCGGTTACGACGGGCCCACGGGCAGCGGCACGCCGCAGGGGACGGCCGGCTTCGTGCCGGACACCGCGTTCTCGGACCCGAACCTGGTGCTCGGCGCCAGAAGCACGGACGGCAACACCTACGCCTCCCAGGGCGCGCTGAGCGGCGCGTCGTGGAACCTCGAGATATCCGGTGCCGCGCACCAGGCCGTGGCGAGCGATTCCACGAACGGTCCGTTGCTCGTCGCCTCCACCGGCAACGGCGAGGTGTACGCGAAGGAGGGCGGCCTGTCCGCCGGCTGGGTCGACGAAGGCGGCCCGGCGACCCAGGTCGCGGCCGCGAGCGACCCGGCGAACGGTCCGCTGGTGGCGTACGTCGCCTTCGGCGGGGAGCTGTACGTGAAGGAGGGCAGCCTGTCCGCCGGGTGGGTGGACGAAGCCGGCGACGTCGCGCAGGTCGCGGTCGCCAGCGACCCGGTCCACGGCCCGCTGCTGGTGATCGTGCAGTCCAACGGCGAGGTCTGGGCCAAGGAGGGCGGCCTGTCGACGAACTGGGTGGACGAAGCCGGCGGCATGACCCACGTCGCGGCGGCCAGCGATGCCGCGAACGGCCCGCTGATCACGGCCCTGAGTTCGACCGGCGAGGTCTGGTCGAAGGCGGGCGGCCTGTCGACGAACTGGGTGGACGAGGCGGGCGGCATGACCCAGATCGCGGTCGCCAGCGACCCGGTCGACGGCCCGCTGATCACCGCGATCCGCGCCGACGGCGAGGTCCTCGCCAAGGAGGGCGGGCTCTCGACGAACTGGGTCGACGAGCACACCCAGGCCGCCTCGATCGCCGTGGGCAGCGATCCCGGCAACGGTCCGCTCATCTTCACCCTGAACAGCAGCGGCACGGCTTACGTGAAGGCCGGCGCGCTGTGGACGAGCTGGGTGTACGTGGGAAAGAACGTCCTGGACATCGCCGCCACGGGGTGATGCCCGGCAACGGGTGACCGAGCCGCCGGCGGTCGCATGTGGGATCCACGTGCGAGCGCCGGCGGCGCTTACCGTCCGATGACAGGTTCCGCACGAGGCATATCAGAGGCCTACCAGCGGTGCCAGAATCATCCCCGGGGTCCACGGCAGGGATCCCGGGGAGCGATGGCACAACCATGGCCGGCAAGGCACACACCGTCCGGGACGACGACAGTCCGCTGCGCCGTGCGCGCGAGGCGGCGGGTATCAGCCAGAAGGAGCTCGCCGGACGCGCCGGGATGAGCGTCCGGGCTCTGCGATACCTCGAAGACGGCCAGGTCGCCAAGCCCAGGGCGGTCTCGATCCACCGTCTGGCCCGAGCCCTGGACCTGACCGCCGAGGAACTGGCCGAGCGCCTTGCCGGGCCCGCCTCCGCGCGTCCGCGTCCACTGCCCGGCGGTGTCCGGCAGCATCCGCTCCCCGCCGCTGCGGGCCGGATCCGGATCCGGGTCCTCGGCCGGCTCACCATCCTGCGCGGCGACGTGGCCGTCGAGATGAGTTCGCCCCTGCAGCAGGCGGTGCTGGGCCTGCTCGCGGTACGGCACGGGCGCGTCGTCACGGTGCAGGATCTCGTGGACGCGTTGTGGTACGAGGATCCTCCCCGCACCTGCCGGGAGCTGGTCCACACCTACATCGGCCAGGTGCGCCGGGCCCTGGAGCCCGAATCGCGGGCCGGCGAACGCGGCCGGCTGCTGCGCAGCACCGGCGGCGGATACCTGCTCACGGTGGATCCGGAACAGCTCGACCTGGCGGCCTTCGACCGCTTGGCCGAGCAGGGCCGGCGCGCCTGGGAACGCGGCGCGGCGGCCTCGGCGTGCCAGTTGTTCGGCGAGTCGTGGGCGTGTTGGCAGGGATCACAGGTCCTGGAGGGCGACACCCGGCTCGGCGGGCATCCGGCCGTCGCCGGGGTGCAGGCGCGCCGGACGTCGCTGCTGCTCGACTGGTCCGACGCGGCGTTCTCGGTGGGCCGCTACGCGCAGGTCGCCGAACCGCTGCGGGACGTCCACGGCTCCGAGCCGCTGCACGAGGATGTGGCCGCGCGGCTGATGCTGGCCCTGGCGGGCACCGGACGGCAGGCCGCGGCCCTGGCGCTGTTCGAGGAGGTCCGTGCCCTGCTGGACGCCGAACTCGGAGTGTCGCCGGGCGCCGGGCTGCGGGCCGCGCATCTCAGGATCCTGCGCGACCGGCTCCCGGCCCCGGTCGAACGTCCGGCCCCCGCGATACCGACTCCAGCCCAGCTGCCCGCCGAACCGGTCGGGTTCGTCGGCCGCCGCGAGCACCTGGACCGGCTCGACGCGATCATGGCCGAGCACCGGTCCGGACCGGCGGCGACCGGACTGATCGTGCTGACCGGGATGGGCGGACTCGGCAAGACGATGCTGGCGCTGCGCTGGGCGCACCGCGTGCTCGACCGGTTCCCCGACGGGCAGCTCCATGTCGATCTGCGCGGCCACAGCGGCTCCGAACCGGTCCGGCCGCACGCCGCCCTGACCGGCTTCCTGACCGCTCTCGGCATCCCGCCGGCCCAGGTGCCCGAAGGCGTGGAACAGGCCGCGGCGCTGTATCGCAGCCTCCTGGCGGGAAAGCGCGTCCTGGTCCTGCTGGACAACGCCGGGCGGGCCGATCAGATCCGGCCGCTGGTGCCCGCGGGCGGATCGCTCGTGCTCGTCACGTCGCGACATCGCATGACCGGCCTGGTCGCGCGGGACGGCGCGCGGATGATCTCGCTCGACGCACTCGCGCCCCGGGAAGCCCTGGCTCTGCTGGACGGCATGATCGGCACGCCGCGTATCGCGCGGGAGCCCCAGGCCGCCGCGGAACTGGTCCAGCTGTGCGCCAGACTGCCGCTGGCCCTGAGCATCGCCGCGGCGAACCTGGCCGCCAGGCCGCATCTGGGTCTGGCCGATTACGCCAAGACGTTGCAGACGGACAACCGGCTCGACGCCCTGGAGACGGCCGGCGACCCGGACGCCGCCGTGCGAGCCGCGTTCGCACTGTCCGTGGACACCCTGCCGCCCGAGGAGGGCCGCATGTTCCGCCTGCTCGGCGCCGTCCCGGGATTCGACGTGGCGACCGGGACGGCGGCGGCGGTCGCGGGCGTCAGCCACCGCTCGGCGGCCCGGTCGCTCATCGGGCTGGCCGACCGGCACTTGGTGCAGGAGCGCGGTGCCGACCGCTTCGGCATGCACGACCTCGTCCGGCTGTTCGCCTCGGAACTGGCCGACGGCGACGCCGAGAGCGGCGAGGCCGTCGCGCGGCTGGCGCGGCATCACCTGGCCCGCCTGGAATCGGTCGCGGACATCGTCTACCCGCATCTGCTTCATCTGCCCGGCCGCGGCGGCTCGACGGGACGGAAAGGACAGACCGGCCCGGGCGGGCAGGGCAGCCCGGGCAGCGCGAACGGCCTGGGCGACCCGTGCGACGCGGGCGGCCCGAGCAGCGCGGACGGCGCGGACGGCCCGAACGGCCAGGGCGGCCCGGACGGCCCGGACGGCGCGGGCAGCGCGGGCAGCGCGGGCAGCGCGGGCAGCGCGGACGGCCCGAGCGGGCAGGGAAGCGCGGGCGGCCCGAGCGGGCAGGGAAGCGCGGGCGGCCCGGGCGACGCGACCGACGCGACCGACGCGACCGACGCGACCGACCCGAGCATCCCAGCCGCCGACAACGTGCCCGCCTTCCCCGATCCGGCCGCGGCGCTGGCCTGGATCGACACCGAGCGGGCCAATCTCGTCGCGCTGATCCCGCACCTGGTCGGCCAGGGCGGCGCCGCGTCCGCGTCGGCCATGGCCGACCTGATGACCGGCTACTTCATGATGCGTTCGGGGACGGCCGACTGGGCCGCGGTGGCCCAGGCCGCGCGCGCCGCGGCGCCTCTGGGCGACGACCCCCGGGCCGTGGCCGCGGCGGAGTTGTCCACCGCGATGGTGGACGTGGCCCAGGGACGCCACGCTTCGGCGGCGAGGCGCTTCGGCCGGACCGCGGCGCTGGCCGAACGAGCCGGCTGGACGGAATGCCAAGCGGTCGCGCTGAACAACCTCGGCAGCGCGTTGTGGACGGCCGGGCGCATCGAGGAAGCGCTGGCCGCCCTCGAACAGGCTCTGCACCTGCACCGCGCCTGCGGCAGAGCGGCCGGCGAGGCCGTGAGCCTGGCGAACCTCGGCGCGGCCCACCTGGACCGCGGCGCCCTGCTCGACGCGGCCGAGCCCGATGAGCCCGATGACGCCCGAGCGGCGCGGCTGGCCACCGCCGAGTCCCTGCTCACCGCGGCCCTGACGATGCACCGGCAGATCGGCGACCACCGCAACGAAGCAGACACACTGACGAGGCTCGCCCAAGCCCGCCGCGAGCACGGCGATCTCTCCACGGCACTGGAGCTGGCCCAAGCGGCGATCGACACGGCCCGCTCCGCAGGCGATCTGCGTTTCGAGGCAGCGGCCGAAGGCACCGCGGCCACCGTGTCATCCCGCTTGGGAGACGCCCGATCCGCCCTGGAGCACATCGCACGCGCGACCGCGCTGGTGGACTCGATCGACCACCCCCCGCTGGCCGCGCGGATCCATCTCCTCGGCGCCGACGCCTGCCTCGCGCTCGGCCGGTGGGAGGACGCCGCTTTGTACGTCGAGGACGCGCAGCGCGTGGCCCGCCTGGTCGCCTCGCCGATGCTGGAGCGGCAGTGCCTGATATGGACGAGCCGCATCCAGCGCCACCAAGGATGAGGTGCCTGGTGATCCACGCTCACGAGGCCTACGTGAACTGGGGAGTGTCCAACGACGGGTTCTCGTAGTCGTAGATCGCGGCTGCCTTGGAGTAGTGCCATTCGATGTCGAGGAACTTGGTCTTGAGCTGCTCGGCCGCCGCGGCGTCCTCGATGATGAAGCCGTGGTCCTGGGTCGTGTCCGGGTAGAGGTTCCTGGAGCCGATGTAGAACGCCTTGTCGTCGACGAGAACCACCTTGCTGTGGAGGCGGTACTTGACCCGATTCAGCCAGAGCGGCTCGTCCGATACCCGCAGTGGCGCCAGCTGCAGGTTCTCCCTCATCGCCCGGTTCGCATCTGTGGCGAAGCCGGTCTGGAGCTTGACGCGGTCGAAGAGCGGCTGAACGACTTCCGTGCGGACATCGCCGATGTTGGAGTAGTCCGGATAGCCGGGGTTGCTGATGACGATCCTGACCTTGATTCCGAGGAGCATCTTGGCGGCGAGGATGTCGAACAGCCTGACGTCGAACAGGGCGTGGTAGAGGGGGAAGCGGGCGAAACCGTTGATGTCCTGCTGCGAGAGCACGACGTTCGTGTCGGCGCAGGCGATCAGCGTCCGCAAGGCGTTCGCATCGGGGTTGACCGTCATGTAGTCACGGTCAATGTTCGTCTCGTTGTTCGACTTCAGTGGCGGCATCCAGCTCTCGCTGGTCGACAGGTAGGTGCAGGCGGCGTCCTCCACGCGATCCACGTCCGGCAGCCTGTATTCCGATGTGGAGTCGTTCTTCAGGATGCCGAATCCGAGGCTGCCGACGGCGATGACGTCCAGCTGCCCGTCGGGCTCGGCCTTGAACTCAGCGCCCTGATAGAGCTTGCTGATGCCCTCATCGAGGCGATCGTTGGTGGTCGCGAGCCGGACCATGGTCCCTTCCCCGTCGGGGATCGCCGCGTTCGCGCAGGTCCAGGTCCACAGCTCGTCCACGAATTGGCCGGCTGACAGGGCAGCCGGGCCGCGCAGCGCCAGGTCCAGGTCGGTGACCGGAGCCCAGTCGCCCCAGCCGTATCCAGGGAAGCCGACGCGGACTCCGGAGCGCGACGGGTACGCGTCCTGGTAGTAGAAGTTGGCCATCCAGTTGATGCCGCCGTGAATGACGTGCCGGCCGTCCACGATGATGAACTTCGTGTGGTTGTAGGAGGTCACGCCGCGCGTGACCATCAAGGCCACGTTGATGTCGACGGCCGAGTAGAAGTCGCCGATCATCTCCTTCAGCTGGTCGCGGAAGGCCTTCGGATCAGCCGACGTTCCCCGGCCGAGTACGCCGGACAGGACTCGCACCTGCAGCCTGCGCTTCTTCTCGGACGCCTTCCTGGCCGCCTCCCTGAGACCGGCACCCATGGCCTTGGCGAACTCGCCGTCGGGAAAAGGTCCCGCCGGCGAGAACACGCCTTCCAGCACCCCGACGCCGGTGATGTCCACGCCGAATCCCGTGATGTCCACACAGCGTTCCGCGCGCGAGATGGTGGAGCTGATCCTTTCCAGCAGGTTCTTGACGCCGCGCTTGGCCGCCCCTTGCGGCATGAGGCCGCCCGATCGACCCGACCACCCCCAGGCGTCGGGAACCTGCAGGATCCACGAGGCCGGATCGCCGTCCGCCGTGTCGAGCGCGTTTCCAGAGGTGCGTTTCCACACCTTCCCTTCAAGGCCCGGCGAGACATCCAACAGTTCCCTCTGGACTGCGTCCAGGTACGGGGTTTCGCCGGGCCGCCGCGAACGTTCCTCCGCGATCTCCCAGATATGCCCGCCCGGGTCAGCGAAACGGGCCCTGCGCGTGCCCAGCCGGCCGAGCGGCTCTTTGATCGCCGTCACGCCCTGGCCGGCGAGTTCCCTGCACGCCTTGTCCGCGTCGTCGACCCAGATCGTGAACACGACACGCGATCCGGCGTCCTGCGCGGCCGAATCCTTTTCCAGGTTGATGACGGTATTGGCGAATTGGAACTTGGCCGAATCCGCATCGACGGAGTCCGGAGGCTTGCCGAACACCTTCGCGTAGAACTCCACGGCTCGCTCGAGGTCCCCCTGGGACAGGGTTATCACCCCGACATTGGGGCGGATCTCACCCATATGCCAATCCCTTCATTCGCCTCAGTGACATCTTTCATTTCTGGTCAGAATTACCATTGTGTCAGCGAGCCCTGACATATGCAACAGTGTCACACGAATTACCCCGATCAGGGCATGAGTGTGCAGGTGGGGCATCGCGCGGTGGAAACCGGTTGCGATAAGACGGTCGAAGAATTCCCCGTCAAGCCGGGCTGGTTCCGCGGCTGCTGAGGATCGCTGACGTTTCAGGGTGGTTCGAGGCCGGGGCCGGGGCCGGTCTCGACGTCGGCGCCGTGCGAGGCGAGGCCGGCGCCCTTGACGCGACGTCCGCCGTTTCCTACGCTGTGCCAGAATCCTGATACTGAAACGATTCAATTCTCATCAGAGGTAACGGCCATGCCGAATTGTCGCCGCAGCACGGCCCGGGTTCTCATCTCGCGCATGGTGTGGCTGCTCGCGGCCTTCGCGCTGGCGGTCGGAACCGCGCTGATACCCGCGGCCGCCTCGGCAAGCCCGAGCCTGGGCGATGTATCGGTTTCCGGCATGCGGGTCGACGACACCACGAATCCGCTGGGCATCGATGATCCGCACCCGAGCCTCAGCTGGCAGCTGACCTCACAAATCAATGGCGAATATCAGAGTCATTACCGGATTTTGGTCGCCACCAGCGCGAGTGATGTGAGTGCGGGGATCGGGAACATCTGGGATACCGGAGAAGTCGCCTCAGGCAATTCCGTGGGCATCCTGTACGGCGGCCCGGCGTTGGCGTCGGGACAGATCTATTACTGGGCGGTCCAAGCGTGGGACGAGCACGGCACGGCCTCGGCCTGGAGTTCCCCAGCCCAGTGGGAGATGGGGCTCCTGAATTCGGCCGACTGGCAGAGTGCGCAATGGATCAGCCCGAACTCCACTAGCGCGGACGCGCCGCTGTTGCGCAAAGACTTCACACTGGCCAAGCCGATCGCGAAGGCGCGCGCCTACGTGAGCGGCCTCGGCTTCTACGAGCTGCACCTGAACGGCGGAAAAGTAGGTGATCAGGTACTGGCCGGGCCCAGCACCCCCTACGCTCAGCGCGACCTCTACTCCACCTACGACGTGACCGCCGAACTACAGCAGGGTACGAACACGGTGGGTCTGTGGCTCGGCAACGGCTACGACGCGGCCTTCAGCCCGTACGGCTTCCGCTGGCTCGGCCCGAAGCAGGCCGTCGTGCTCATCGAGGTCACCTTCACCGACGGGACCCGGCAGGCGGTCACCAGCGACAACAGCTGGAAGTGGACGACAAGCCCGATCACCGGCAACGACATCTACAACGGCGAGTCCTACGACGCCCGGCTCAACCAGCCCGGCTGGGACACGTCCGGCCTCAACGACTCGGCCTGGCAACCCGTTCAGAGCGTCGCGGCCCCTGGCGGATCGCTGGAGGCGGAGACGATGCCGCCGATCACGGTGGCGCAGACCCTCAACGCGGTGAAACTCACCGAGCCGCAGCCGGGCACCTACGTCTACGACTTCGGACAGAACATCGCCGGCTGGGAGGTCCTGAGCACCCAGGGCCCGACCGGCTCCACCGTGAAGATGCAGACCGCCGAGGAACTGCTCGGCAACGGAACGATCGACACGACCACGAACCGGAACGCCCAGTCCACCGACACCTACACCCTCGCGGGAACCGGCTCGCCGGAGACCTACGAGCCGCGCTTCACGTACCACGGCTTCCGCTATGTGCAGGTCACCGGCGACCCGCAGACCCCGACCCCGGGCAGCCTCCAGGCCCGCGTCGTGCACGCGGATCTGACCGCCACCAGCACGTTCAGCTCCTCCGACGCGCTGCTCGACCAGATCTGGCAGAACAACCAGCAGACGATGATCAACAACCAGATGAGCACGCCGACCGACAATCCGGTCCGTGACGAGCGCACCCCGCCGGGCATGGACGTGCAGGCCTATCACGACGCCTCAACCGTCGAGTTCGACATGGACACCTACTACGCCAACTACCTCCGGGACATGCCGCCCGGCACCGCGCTGCCCAACGACTCCGGCAACGCCCAGCAGCCCGACATGGGCGGCGACCAGGTCACACTCGCCTGGACCCTGTACCAGCAGTACGGAGACCTCGCCACGCTCGCGGCGAACTATCCGCTGATGAAGAAGTTCGTCGACACCAACGCGGCCAACGTACCCGGATACGTCTGGTCCACCGGCTTCGGCGACTGGTGCCCGCCGGATCACAGCGCGAACGCCAACGGCGGCCTGGGGAATCCGAACGCCGGCAACTGCACCAGCGAGGTACCGATCGTCAACACCGCGTTGTCCTACATCCAGGCGCTGGACGTGGCCAGAGCCGCCACAGCCCTGGGCCAGAGCGCCGACTCGGCGCACTACGGGCAACTGGCCGGCGCCATCAAGCAGGCGTTCAACGCGGCCTTCATCAACGCCGACAACGCCAGCTACGGCGACGGCCGCGAGACCACCAGCATCCTGCCCCTCGCCTTCGGCATGGTGCCGGCCGCCGACGTCCCGGCTGTCGGCGCGCGCCTCGTCGACACCGTCCTCACCGGCAACGGCGGCCACCTCGACACCGGGATCTTCGGCACGCGCTATCTCCTGGACGCCCTGGCCGCCGTCGGCCGCACCGATCTGGCGATGACGGCGCTGGACCAGACCTCGTATCCGAGCTTCGGATACGAGATCGGCAAGGGCGCGACCACGGACTGGGAGCAGTGGACGTACGCGTCGAACATGGAGTCCCACGATCACGCGATGTTCGCCGGCGTCAACGCCTCCTTGTACACCCAGCTCGCCGGCATCCAACCCACCGGTCCCGGCTACAGCACCGTGAACGTCGCACCGCAGATCCCCGCCGGCCTGCAGCACGTCGCCGCCGCCATCGACACCGTCCGCGGCACGATCGCCTCGTCCTGGACCGTGACCGGGAACCAGGTCGTCATGAGTGTCACCGTGCCAGTCGGTACGAACGCAAGCGTCCGGGTGCCGAACTTCGGGCAGGGCAACACGACCACCGCCACCCCGGCGAGCGGCGCGAGCCAACAGTCCGTCACCGGCACCGGGACGACCTACAGCGTCGGTTCCGGCACCTGGCAGTTCACCGGCACGCTCGTGCCCGCCTCCAGCACGTCGCTGTCGGGCACCTGGACCCCATGCGCCACCGAGACGAACACTTGCTCGTTCACCGGCACGCAGACCGTCGCTTTCGGTGCCCAGGGCAAGTATCACTACGCCACCGAGACCGGCGGCGTCGCCTGCAGCAACAGCGTCTTCGGCGACCCGGACAGCGGAGTATCCAAAGCCTGCTACATCGAGCCCGCCCCGACGACGAGCGGCGCATGGCAGCAGTGCGCGGCCGAGACGGGCACGTGCTCGTTCGCCGGCACCGAGACAGTGGCCTTCGGCGCTCAAAGCGACTACAACTACGCCACCGCGACCGGCGGAGCGGCCTGCAACGACGCGACCTTCGGCGACCCGGACCAAGGCGTATCAAAAGCCTGCTCCTTGCAGGCCCCGCCACCGGTGGCGACAACCTGGACCCCGTGCTCGGCCGAAACCATCGCCTGCACATTCACCGGAACCCACGACGTCGCCTTCGGCGCCGACGGCCACTACGCCTACGGCACCTTCACCGGCGCGACCCCTTGCGATGACGCGGTGTTCGGGGATCCCGCACCCGGGCAGGTCAAGGCCTGCTACGTGCAATAGCGAGCCCTGACTTCGGCCCGCGACGACTTCGTGTGCATACTTCGCCGCCGCGGGCCACGGCCCGGTCGTCGGTGCCGCAGTGGTCAGTCGCTCCAGTTGCGCCTGACGAACGCAGCGGCCGCGTTCAGGGCGTCATCGGCGTCGTCGAGGATTGCCGCGAAGGACTGGAAGACGTGCGGCACCTCGGGCCAGACCTGCAGTTCGACGGGGACGTCGGCGGAGGCGGCGCGGGCGGCGAGGCGGATGGCGTCGTCGAGCAGGATCTCGTGGGAGCCGGCTTGGATGAGCAGCGGGGGCAGGCCGGTGAGGTCGGCGTTGATCGGGCTGGCCAGCGGGGCGGCCGGGTCCTGGGCGCCGAGGTAGTCCCGTGCTCTGGTGCGCAGGGCTTCGGGGGTGAGGGCCGGGTCGAGCTTCTCCTTGCCGGTGATGCTGTCGCCGGACACGGTCAGATCGGCCCACGGGGAGAAGACCGCCGCCGAGGCGGGCTGCGGCAGGGCACCGTCCTTGAGGGCGACGAGCGTCGCCGCGACCAGGCCGCCGCCGGCGGATTCACCGACGAAGGCGACGCGCGAAGCGGGAACGCCCTGATCGAGCAGCGCACGGTAAGCGGCGACGGCGTCGTCGACGGCTGCGGGGAAGGGGTGCTCGGGGGCGAGGCGGTAGTCGACGGATATCGCTCGTGCGCCGGCACGACGGGCCACGTCGGCAGCCAGGCCGACGGAGTCCGGCGCGGAGCCGAGAGCGTAGGCGCCACCGTGGAAGTAGAGGATCGCTCTCGACGGGTCGAGGCCGGGCGTCTCGACGACCACGACAGGTACGCCGCCGAGTTCGTCCTGCCGGGCCGAGACGTCCTCAGGCAGAGGCGTGGCGGCGATCATCTCGTGGAAGATCGCCCGCTGTTCGGTGACGTCGCCGCCGACGTCGAGCGGGCCGTGCCGCAGGAGTTCGTCGAGCTCCTGGCGTTGTTGCCGGGTCATACAAGGGCCTTTCCAAGGTTGCGGTTCACGGAAGGGAGATCGAACACAAGGACGCGGCTCAGCGCGGCGGCCCGATGATGACGTTCCCGTACTTGTCGGCGATCGCCGGGTTGGGCGTGATCTGGAAGCCGTCCGGGCGCGGCGTCGACTTGTCGCGGCCGGTCTCCCGGAACATCCCCTCGATGCCGGCGGGGGTGTTGATCATCAGCAGGTCCGCCTTCGCGGAGGTGATGCGGTAGCCGTGCGGGATGTTCCGGGGCAGGTAGACGACGCCGCCCTCGGCGAGTTCGTACTCCTGGTCGTCGCACCACACCAGCGCGGTGCCCTTGATCAGCAGGAAGACCTCGTCCTCGCGGGTGTGCTGGTGATACGGCGGCGCTTCGCCCCGGGCGACGTCGAAGCGTCCCATCATCAGCTGTCCGTCCGTGGCTTTGCCGTCGAGCAGCATCGCCAGCGTGCCGCCGTCGAGCCATTCGAGGTGTTGTTGCTGGTCGGGCTGTGCGAGATAGGCCATGCTCATGGAGATCTCTTCCGTTCAGTCGTTGGAGCGGGGACGCTCGTGCAGGCGGAGCATCGAGGGATGCGCGCGGTCGTGGTGGTAGGTGTCGGTACCGACCTTGGTCCCGTAGAAGTGGGTCATCGGCGCGTCGGCGATCAGCGAGTCCTGATTCGTGATCTCCAGCCGGATCCGGTCCCCGGCGCGGGCGAGGAAGGACATCGGCAGCAGTTCCACCCGCAGTTCGTAGACCTCGCCCGGAGTGAGCGGCTCGATCTGCGAGTGCCGGTGGAACGGGCGCATGTCGGAGGTCAGCTCGGGATCCTCGGCGCGGTGCGAGGCCCGCAGCCAGCCCTGGGTGACCTTGATCGGCCGGCCCGCCTCGGCGCCCGCCTCGGTGTCGGCGGGGATCAGTGAGACTTTGACAAACAGGTCGAGGTCCGTCTGGTCGGTCGAGGCGTACAGCGTCAGTACCCCGTGGCCGGTGAACTCGCGGTCCCGGTTCATCGGCGGGGTGGTGAAGGTGTTGACGCGGGCGACGTGGTCCGGCACCCCGCGTTCGTCGAAGACGGTGACTCCGGCCGCCCACAGCGGGTCCGGGTAGGACCACGAGGTCTGGTCCTGATCGGCGTGGGGCGCGGCTTCGCTGAGCGAGCCGTCGTTGAGCGAGGTGACCGCGCCGCTGTGCCGTCCGGCGAGGAAGAACGCCGTCGGGCTCGCGTCCGGCGGCGGCCAGGCTTCGGCCGAGCGGTAGGCGTCTTCCCCGTTGACGTAGAAGCGCGCCGCGGGCTGCTTCATGACGTCGTTCTCAAGGCCCTTGAGATGGTGGTCGTACCACGGCAGGAGCTCGTCGCGGTGGAACTGTTCGTCGAAGTAGTACTCCTGGGCCGCCGCGAATCCAGACGGATGCGCGACCAAGAGCTTCTTCGGTCCTCTGACGCGTTCGTACCCGTAGAAGTTGCCGCGCAGGTGCAGCGCGGCCTTGCCCCACACACCGATGGAGAACACCGGGATCTCGACGGAATCGAGTTCCCAGAACGGTGACCGGCGGCGCTGCCACTCGTCGTCGAGCGGGTGCGAGAGCACATCGTAGATGTACTCGTGCTTGTCGCCGACGTGGAAGTCGATCCCGTTGAGTTCGTGCTGGTAGAGAACCGAGCCGAACAGCCAGGTGCTGAGGAAGCCCTGGATCGGGATGCCGCCGTGGTACATCCAGTCGCGGTACATGTCGGTCGCGCCGTCGTAGGCGACGATCGTCTTCAGGTGCGGCGGACGGGTGCGAGCGGCGTTCCACTGGCTCCAGCAGTAGTGCGACATGCCGATCATGCCGACCGCGCCGGTCGACCACGGCTGCACCGCGACGTGCTCGATCATGTCGTGGATGGCCTCGCCCTCGCCGCGCGACACCGGGTCCCAGGTTCCCTCGGAGCGGCCGGTGCCTGGCAGGTCCATCGCCACGTAGGCGTAGCCGTTGTCGAGGTAGAGCTGGATCGGCCCGTATTCGGTGAAGGGGAACACCCCGTTGGGCGGAAGGTAGCGAAGCGCCTTCTGATACGGCGAGGCCCCCAGCACGATCGGGTACGGGCCTTCGCTGTCCGAGGGCAGGTACACGTCCGCACGCAGCAGGTCTCCCGTGCGCCCCAGTACCTCGACCTCGAATGGCGACACGTTGACATCGACCATGGAACCCGCTCCTGTCTGTCGTGGGCCGGACGAGGAAAAGCGTGTCGCGTCACCAGGTGAGCTGTCGTCACGCGTTCTTGGTGATCCGTTCGGATGCAGTGGGTGATCCGCCGGCGGTACATTTGAGGCCATGAGCGCCGACCGGATCGTCTTCCGCGGCGCGCTGTTCGATCAGCTGAGCCGTGCGGGCCGGGTCACCGAGGTGTCGGCGCCCGCCGGCAGCGGCAAAACGACCCTGCTGCGGTCCTGGGTTCAGGCTTCGGGCCTGGTCGACCGCACGGCGTCCGTGTCCGTACCCGGACCAGGCCACGATCCTCAGCGGTTCTGGTTGACGGTGGTCGACGCCCTGCGCGCCACCAAGGCCGGATCGGCGCTGGTCCGGCCGCTGCACCCGGCGCCCGATCTGGACGGCTGGGCCGTCGTCGAGCAGGTGCTCGCCGACCTCGGCCCGTTGCGCGAGCGCGTCTGGCTGATCGTCGACGACCTGCACGAGCTGGCCGGAACCGAGACGCTGCGCCAGCTCCAACTGCTGATCCTGCGGGCTCCCGCCGAGCTGCGGTTCGTGCTGGCCACCCGGCACGATCTCCGGCTCGGACTGCACCGGCTGCGGCTGGACGGCGAACTGACCGAGGTCCGCTCCTCGAACCTGCATTTCACGCTCGAAGACACCGCGGCGCTGTTCGAGGCGGCAGGCGTGCGGCTGTCCGAGAAAGCCGTCGGTCTGCTGCACCGGCGGACCGAGGGCTGGGCAGCCGGGCTGCGAATGGCCGCGCTGTCGCTGGCCGGCCGTCCGGACCCGGACGAGTTCGCCTCCGAGTTCTCCGGCAGCGAACGCACTGTGGCGGACTACCTGCTGGCGGAGGTGCTGGAGCGGCAGCCGGAGCAAGTCAGAACACTGTTGCTGCGGACCTCGATCCTGGACCGGGTGAACGGCGAGCTCGCCGATCTGCTGACCGCGAGCTCGGACGGGGAGCGGATCCTGCTGGACCTGGAGCAGGCCGGGGCGTTCGTGCTCGCCGTGGATCCGCGACGGTCGTGGTTCCGGTACCACCGCATGTTCGCTGATCTGCTCCAGCACGAGCTGCGGCGGACCCAGTCGGCGCAGCTGCCCGCCCTGCACGCCGACGCCGGCCGCTGGTTCGCCGCGAACGGATACACCGTCGAGGCGGTACGGCACAACCAGGCGGCACAGCGATGGGACGACGCCGCGCACCTGCTCTCAGACCACTGGACGGAGCTCTCCCTCGACGGCCGGGCCGCCCCGATCCAGGACCTCCTGGCCGGCTTCCCCGCACACGCCGCGGCCGCCGACCCCGAACTCGCCGCCCTGATGGCCGCCGCCGACCTCGAGCACGGTTCGCTGCAGAAGGCGGGACGGTGGCTCGCCCTGGCCGACCTGAGATCCGGAACAGTCTCCCCGGAGCGACGCGGGCACGTCGAGATCATGTGCATCATCCTGCGCCTGCGGCTCGCCCGGCGGCACGGAGATCTCCCGACGGTGGCCGAGGAAGTCGAGCGGCTGCTCGCGGCGGTCGAGAACACGGAGGCGGTACGGCCGGACGTCGACGACGGGCTGCGCGCGCTGGCCCTGATCAACCTGGGCGGCGCGCAGGTCTCGGCACTCGGCTTCGAAGGTGCGAACCGGCATCTGGAGCAGGGGATCGCCTTGGCGCGGCAGATCGGCAGGCCGTATCTCGAACTCGCCGGCCTCGCCTACGACGCCCAACTCGCGGTGACCCGGTCGTACACGGCCGGCGCCGAACGCAGCCGGCAGGCGATCGAGCTGGCGCGAGAGCACGGCTGGAGCGACAAGCCGCTCACCGCCGTCGCCTGGACGGTGCACGCCGACGCGCTCCTCCACCAGGGCCGCTGGGCGGAGGCGGAGTCCTCGCTCGATCAGGCCCAGCGCTGCCTGCGGCCCGAGGTCAACCCGGTCGCCGCGGTGAACCTCCGCTACGTGCGCGCCAGCCTGGACCTCGCACGCGGCGACCATGCCGCCGCACTCGCCGTGTTCCAGGAAGTCCGGCAGCTTTCGAGCACGCTCGTCACGCCGCACATCCTCCACCCGATGATGCGTGCCTGCATGCTTCACGCGCTGCTCCGGTCGGGCGATACCGAGAGCGTCGAGCAGGCGCTCGCCGAGATGGCGCCCGCCGAACGTGCGAGCGCCGCGATCCGGACCGCCGAGGCCGCGATCCGACTCGCCCAAGGCGATCCCCGCGGCGCGAGGGACCTGCTGGCCTCCCGTGCTGCCGACGCACCTCCGGAGTCTCGTCCGATCTGGACGGTCGCCGGGTTCGTCCTTCAAGCAGTGGCCTGCGACGCCCTCGATCTCCCCGACGAGGCCCACCGCGCGCTTGAGCAAGCCCTCGACGCGGCGGCCCCCGACCGGATCCTGTTCCCGATCCTCCTGCACCCCGTGTCGGGCCTGCTCAAGCGGCACGCCGGGAAGGCCACCGCGCACAGGGCTCTGATTCGCGAGATCCTCCGACTCGCGGAGGACAACGAGGCGACGCCGACGGCGAAGATCTCCATCGGCCCGGCACGCATCCGTGAGCCGCTCAGCGACAGCGAGATGCGAGTACTGCGTTACCTGCCGACCAACCTGTCCGCGCCGGAGATCGCCACAGAACTGTTGCTGTCGGTCAACACCGTCCGCACCCACACCCGGCACGTCTACGAAAAGCTCGGCGCCCACAGCCGATCCGAGGCCGTCGACCTCGCCCGATCCCACGGCTTGGTCGCTCCCGCCGCCGGCGCGGTCTGATCGATGTGCGCGGCGTCCTACTTCACTTCGTTGAGACGTCCGGTGGCGACGTCGAAGACGAATCCGCGCACCGAGTCCGGGTACGGAACGAAGGGGCTGGCCTGGATGCGCCTGACAGACTGGCGCACGTCCTCCTCCAGGTCGGGGAACGCCTCCGCGGACCACGCGGGCTTGATGCCGGTCTCCTCCTGGATCTGCTGCTTGAAGGCGTCGTCGGTGAACGTCAGCATGCCGCAGTCGGTGTGGTGGATCAGGATGATCTCGCGGGTTCCCAGCAACCGCTGGCTGATCGCCAGCGAGCGGATCTCGTCGTCGGTGACCACGCCGCCGGCGTTGCGGATGACGTGCGCCTCGCCGTCGGCCAGGCCCAGGATCGCGTAGACGTTGAGCCGGGCGTCCATGCAGGCCAGGACGGCCACGTGCCGGGACGGCGGCAGCGGGAGCGGACCGGTGAAGCCGGCCGCGTAGGTCTCGTTGTTCAGCAGGTACTGATCGGTGACGGACATGCGTGCTTCCTTGGGTGAGAGAGGGGTAGCCGGCGGATGAGCCGCGCTGAGCGCGGCCGGCTACACATCTCGTCGAAGCACCACATGCGCCGACTGGGCCAGAATTCGTCCAGCAGCTCGCGTTCCATACCAGTCCTCGCCGAACGGATGATGCGACGTCGAGTCCGGGATTCGTTTTTTCAGTATAAGAGCTCATAGTTCGTCGGCCTGGTATGGCGAGAAGGTGGCGTAAGCGCTGGGGGGTCGACGCGCCACGGCATCGGAGTGACGCACGCATCCGACACGCCGGATGACCGGCTATGTCGTGATCGACGGGTGTAGCCTGGTTTGTAGTTCTCGAGCGTCCCAGCCCCCGGCGCATTCAAACGGCGCCGCTACGTCTCCGCTGAGGCCGCTCCCCTCCCCCGGCCTCGCTGCTGATGCGCGGTCACGCGAGGGAGATCGCGATGTCCTTGCTCACGAGCCGCGCAGCACCGCCGGCCACGACCTCGCGGGGAAAGGAAGAGGGCCGGCTCGCAGAATTGCTCCAGAAGGTCGCGGCAGGCGATACCAAAGCCTTCGCCACGGTCTACGGCGTCCTCGCTCCGCGAATCTGGGCGATGGCCGCAGCGGTGACCTGCGATCGCGACCGTGCCGAAGCCGCAGCGGTGCAGGCGTTCGAAGCCGTGTGGCGCGCCGCTCCGAGGTGCCCGTCGGATCCGGAGGCGGCGACAGCATGGGCGATGCGCATCGCGGTCGACCGAACCATTCGCGCCGCTACGGACCCGCGGCCACCGACCCTGAAGCCGCCGCCCCTGAAGCCGCCGGTGGCCTCCGAGCGCCAGAGCGAGCGTCTACACCCGACGTTGCTGGCCCTGCCCGAACGGCAGCGCGACGCGATCCTGCTGAGTTGCTACGGCCGACTGCCCCTCAGAACGTTGGCATGCGCGCTGGAGGTGCCCAAGCAGGACGCGGCGGCTCTGCTGTGCGACGCGCTCATCGGCGTCAGGGAGGGCCTGCGCAGCGGCAGGCTCCCGTCTTGCGCGAAAACTCTGTGAGCACGATATCCGGGAATGTATCCGATGCCGAAAACCGCGTGCGGCCGGCCTGGCGCCAGGATTACGCACCGGCGTTTTGTGTACAATTCTGCGTACGAGACAGCAGGGAATTAGCAGTATTGCGGATAGGTGGAATATTATCCCGTCGTGCAACGCTCCTGGAATGGTGCACGCCAAAATCTAGGAGGAACTATGGCCACGGACTATGACGCCCCGCGCAAGACCGACGAGGACCTCGCCGAGGACAGCATCGAGGAGCTGAAAGCCACCCGCACCAAAGCCGCCGTACGCGGGGCCGAGCTGGAGGAAAGCGACAACGAGTCGCTGGAGCTGCCCGGAGCCGACCTTTCGGACGAGCAGCTGGTCGTTCAGGTCGTGCCGCTCCAAAGCAACGAGTTCACCTGCAGCAGGTGTTTCCTGGTTCAAAACCGGAGCCTGCTGGCGCGGCATACCCGTCGCGAATGGATTTGCAAAAACTGCGCTTGAGCGACTTCCGTGCTCTATCCGGTCTGCGCGCCGACCCGCAGCCACGCGCTACCCGTGGAGCGGATCCAGAAGGCAGCCAGCCGGGCGAACGTGAACACCCCGACGGCGACCCACAGCCAGGTCAGCCCCCATCCCGCGGCGACCACGAGCGCGAGGGCGCCGAGGAAGACGAGCGTGCAGGCGAACGAGGCCCAGGCCAGGAAGGTGGCGTCGCCCGCGCCGATCAGGATGCCGTCGAGTACGAACACGACCCCGGCGACCGGCTGCAGGGCCGCGGCGATCAGCAGCACCGGCACCAGCGCGTGCGCGACGGCGTGGTCGGAGGTGAAGACCCCGGCGAGCACGGGGCTGAGCGCGGCCAGGCCGACGCCGGTGACCACGCCGAAGCCGAGCCCCCACCAGTTCATCCGCGTCACCATCCGCCGGGTCGCCTCGATGCGTCCGGCGCCCAGCTCGTGGCCGACCAGCGCCTGCGCGGCAATGGCCAGGGCGTCGAGGGCGAGGGCGAGGCCGGACCAGAGGTTGGCGGCGATGGTGTGCGCGGCGAGCGCCGTCGTGCCGAGCCGTCCGGCGCCCCACACCGCCGCGACGACGTACACGCGCAGCCACACGGTGCGGGTGAGCAGCGCGACGTTCGCCGAGAGCGAGGCGCGCACCGCACGCGCGTTGAACCGTGCCACGACACCGTGCGCCCGACACGCCTTGACCACCAGGCAGACGTACACGACGCCCATCGCGGTCTGCACGGAGGCGGTCCCGGCCGCCGAACCCGCGATCCCGAGCCCGCACGGGTAGACCAGGATCCAGTTGACCAGCGTGTTCGCCGCGGCCGCGACGCCGGCGACCACGAGCGGCGTGCGCATGTCGTGCAGGCCGCGCAGCAGCCCGGTCGCGGCGAGCACCACCAGCATCCCGGGCAGTCCCAGGCAGCTGAAGCGCAGGTAGGTCGCCGCGTACGGGGCAGCCCGGGCCCCGGCCCCCAGCCAGCGCACGACCGGATCCGCGCAGCTCGCGCCGATGATCGCGAGCAGCACCCCGAGCCCGGCCGCCAGGAACATCGCGTCGACCCCGCGCGCCATCCCCTCGGCGCGCCGGCCCGCCCCGATCAGCCGGGAGACCTGCGCGGTGGTGCTGTAGGCGAGGAAGATGCACACGCCCACAAGCGTGTTGAGGGCGGAGCCCGCGGTGCCCAGACCGGCGAGCTGCGCGGACCCGAGGTGGCCGACGATCGCGCTGTCGGCGAGCACGAACAGCGGCTCGGCGACCAGCGCGCCGAGCGCGGGTATCGCCAGAGCGAGGATCTGGCGGCCCGTGACGTGCGCGGCGTTGCGTTCCTCGGGCTGTTCGGGGTGTTCTGCGCTCTCGGTGTCGCGCGCGGGGTGAGCGGCCTCCATGTTCACACCAAGGACTATGTCAGGTGTGACAGGGCATAGGAACCCTTACCTCTCCTGGTGGAGGTGATTCGGATCGTGCGATCATTCCCGATGACCGGCTACCGCGGAGTCCATCCGCCGTGGCTCTCGGCGGGATTCTCCGGGACGAGGCAAGCATATGGCTCTGTGGCGAATTCGCGCGGCGTTGGAAGACGAGCCGGGCCGCCTGGCCGCGATCACCGCGGCGATCGCGGCCTGCGGCGGCAACGTGTTCGGCTTCAGCGTCCAGACCCACCAGGGCGGACCGGTCGACGAGTTCTTCGTCAGCACGCCCGAGGACACCGGCCGCTTCCGCCTCGTCGAGGCGGTCACCGACGCCGGCGGCGCCCAGGTCACCGCGGTCCCGGCCGACCCGCACGATCTCGTCGACGTCCCGACCAAGGCCCTGCAGCTGGCCGCCGCCCTGCTGGACGCGCCGGAAACCCTCCCCGACATCCTGTCCGACCTCCTCGACGCCGACGACGCCTGGTGGGACCAGGGCACCGAAGGCGTCGCGGACGCGACGGTGCTCATCGTCCCGGTCGCCGGCGGCCGCAGGGTCGCGGTGGTGCGGGAGGGCCTGCCGTTCACCATGACCGAGGCCGCCCGGGCCGGGGCCTTGGCGGCACTCGCCCGCTGACGGCGACCGGCTGAATCAAGAGCCTTAGACGCACTGGGAACAGCCGCCACGGCCAGCACCTGGCACGCTGGGGCGGGGCGCACGGAGCCGGTCAGTACTGCGCCACTCTGTGACCTACGAGAACAGCTGGCTGTAGACCGGACTGTAGATCACCGGCGGCAGCAAGCACGGCGTCCGCCTCGTCGAGGAGCGCGGCGAAGGATTGGAAGACGTGCGGAACCTTCGGAGGCCGCCGCCGGGAACCGGTGCTCGGGAGCGAGCCGGTAGTCGACGGAGATCGCGCGGGCGCCGACGCGCCGGGCCACGTCCGAGGCGAGGCCGACCGAGTCCGGCGCGGAGCCGATCGCGTAGGCGCCGCCGTGCAGGTAGAACAGGACGGCCGACGGATCGCTCGTTGACGGATCACTCGCCGACGTCCCGACGGTCACCACCGGCACGCCACCGAGTTCGCCGGCGGCGGCGGTCACGTCGTCCGGGAGCTGTTCGCTGGTCATGGAAGGAGGTCCTTTCGAGGAGAAGACGGTCTGTCTCAGGCCTCGTCGGGCTTGACCACCGTGTCGACGAAGTCCCCGATGGCGCCGAGCGTCGCGCCGATCTGCTCGATCTGCGGGAAGTGTCCGGCGTCGGCGATCGGTGCGAAGTGGCCGTTGCCGAAGGCGGTGGCGAAGTCGCGGCCGTAGCCCAGCGGCGCGATGCCGTCCTGCTCGCCCCAGACGACCAGCGCCGGGATAGTGATGCGGTGCAGGCGGCGGCGCAGCTTGGGGTCGTGCGTGAACTCCTTGCCGCAATAGACCGCCATGGTCTGCTGGTTGGCGGCGCCGATCGCCTTCTGCTCGTCGGTGAAGGAGGCGAAGTCGGGGCGCAGGGCCGGGTTGACGAACGACAGCTCACTGATCTGCGGCGGGGCGAGGGTGCGGACGTCGGTGACCTGCTCGTCGCCGAACGCCTTGATACCGACCGCGTTGAGCAGCACCAGCGCGCCTATCCGCCCGCGGTTGTCGCGCAGCGCCATCTCCGAGGCGATCCAGCCGCCGATGGAGGAGCCGATGACCATGACGCCGGTCAGGTCGAGCTCGTCGAGCAGGTCCAGGTAGGCGTCGGCGAGGTCGGCGATGGTGTCGAAGCGGTCCGGGCGCGGCGTGCCGTCGAAGCCGGGGTGGGTCGGCACGATGCCGTAGACGTGCTCGGCCAGCGCGCCGGCCAGGCCCAGCATGGTGCGCGGGCCGGCGCCGCCGTGCAGGTACAGCACCGCGCTGCCCTCGGTGTTGGTGCCGAACTCGCTGATCGTGATGCCCATGCCGGTCGCGATGGTGACGGTGCGGGACGCGGGGCCGGTCGCGGTGGCAGCCGTCGAAGTCGTGGAGGTCGTTGAAGTCGTGGTCGAGGCAGTCATGTGCGCGTTCCCCTTTGGGTGTTCAGGTGGCGGTTTTGCTTCGTGAGAGCTAACTCCCATGAATATAGAGTGCTCTTATCCTTTGTGCAAGTCAACTCTCACGAAGCCGCCGGACCGAGCTCGACCGAGACGGAACAGCAGGTCAGGCGATCGCGGTCAATGTCACCTCGACGTTGCCGCGGGTGGAGTTGGAGTACGGACACACCTGGTGCGTGTCGTGCATCAGCTGGTCGGCGGTCGCCTGGTCCAGGCCGGGAAGGTGCGCCGTGAGCCCGACCGCGAGGCTGAAGCGTCCGCCGTCGAGCGCCAGCAGGCTGACCTCGGCGGTCACGGTCGAGCCGGTCACCGGCGTCTTCTGGCCGGCCGCGATCAGGCGCAGGCCGTTGTGGAAGCAGGCCGCGTAGCCGGCGGCGAACAGCTGCTCCGGGTTGGTCTTGTCGCCGCCGGGGCCGCCCATCTCCTTCGGGACGGCCAGATCGGCTTCGAAGACGTCGTCGGCGGTGCGGACCCGGCCGTTGCGGCCGTCGCCGGTCGAGAGGGCTTCGGTGGTGTAGAGCGTGGAGGTGGACATGAGCGGAGTTCTCCTTGTTTTTGAAGGTTTTCGGGCGTGTTTGATCGCGGCGCGGCGCACAGTGCGCCGAGCCTGGGCTGTAACCGGGCCGTGGTTGGGCCGTGATTGGGGCCTAGCTGGTCAGTGCTCGATACCGGCTGTGGCGCCTTCCGGGACTGCGACATCGGAGTGAGCGAAGTGCGTGAGAAGTTGCAGCGCGGCCTGTGAGGACGACTCGGGGGGCGCCGTGACCACGACGAGCCGCACACCTGTCATCGCTGGGACCGTCATCGAGTGCTGAAGCACCCGCATGGTCCCGACCAGCGGGTGGTTCATCGCGTACTCGGCGAGGTCCCAGGCGCGGACCCGGTGCTCGGCCCACAGGCCGGCGAACTCCGGGCTGCCCATGGTCAGCTCGCCGATCAGGGACGCCAGGTGCGGATCGTCGGGGTACTCGCCGACCGCGGCCCTGAGCTTGCCGACGGCGTCCCTGGCCTTCCTCGGCCAGTCCGTGCCGTAGAGCTCGCGGGTATGGGGGTCGAGGAAGACCAGCCTCGCGGTGTTGGGTCGCGTGGCGGAGCGGCTCGGGCTCGCCGGATCCAAGTGCCCTGCGAACAGCGCGTGCCCGCACCGGTTCCAGGCCAGGACGTCCGAGCGGCGGCCGAGCAGGATCGCCGGGGCTTCGCCGAACGCGTCCATCAGCTGCCGCGCCGCCGCGGTGACGCTCTCGGCCGGGAGCCGGCGTCGGCGGGCCCGCTGCCGTCCCTCGCCGGACAGGGTGTGCAGGTGGCGGCGTTCGGTCTCGTCGAGGCTGAGGGCCTGGGCCAGCGCGTCGAGCACCTGCGGCGAGGCGTTGAGCGACGCGCCTTGCTCCAGCCGGATGTAGTAGGCGACGCTCACTCCGGCCAGCTGCGCCACTTCTTCGCGCCGGAGTCCGGGGACGCGCCGCCGGTCCCCGTAGTCCGGGAGTCCGGCGGCGGCCGGCGTCAGCATGGACCGCCTCGTCGTGAGGAACTCCCCCAGCGGCGATCCGGTGCCTGGATTGGCGTTCATGGAGCCAAGTATCGGCCGGGGCGTCCTCGGTCAGCGTGTCCCTGGCAGTAGTAGCCAGGCCGGGGCCGGACTTGCCGACTGCGCCCGGCCCAGTCGTCGGGCCCGGTCGCCCGGCCCGGTCGTCGGGCGGAAACCAGCCGCGGCTATCGCTATCATGCAAGCTAGCTCTTATAATGGGAGCCGACTCGCCGATCTCGGCACGGAAGGACACCGATGGCCATCCCGCAGGGCGCGCAAGCCGTACCGTCGTCGCAGACCACCGGTCGCGTCAACCAGAAGCGGCGCACGCACGCCGCGATCGTCGCCGCCGCCGCGAAGCTGATGGACTCCGGCGGCGAGGTGACGATGCCGGAGGTCGCCAAGGCCGCGCTCGTCTCGGAGGCCACCGCCTACCGCTACTTCCCCGACCTGGCCAGCCTGCTGGCCGAGGCGATGGCCGACACCCTCCCCGAACCGGCCGACGCCCTGGCCCCCGTCGCGGACTCCACCGACCCCGTCGAGCGCATCGCAGCCGCCGCCGAGTACCTGGCCCGGCACGTCCTAGCGCGCCAGGGCGCGGTCCGCGCGATGATCGCCGCGACCATCGTCAAGCCGGACACCACCTCACAGCGGCCAGGCCTGCGCTTCGGGCTCATCACCGAGGCACTTCAGCCTCTCGCCGACTCCGCCGCCGTCGACGAGGCGGCATTGGCCCAGCTCAAAGCCGACCTGTCGGTCGTGATGGGAGCCGAGGCACTGTTCTCGTTGATGGATCTCAGCGGTTTGAGTCCGGAGGACGCCGTCGCCAGCATCGTGCGCACGGCGACGACGCTCACGCGAGTCGCGATCGCCGGCGCGTAGGCGGCCGCGGCCGGACCAGGAAGGTATGAGTACGAGCATGCGATGGACCGTGCACGGCAGCCGTGCCGTCTACGAAAGCCCCTGGGTCAATGTGCGGGTGGACGACGTGGAACTGCCTTCCGGCACCCGGGTCGCGCATCACGTCATCGAGTTCCCGAAGCCCTCGGTCGGAGCAATCGTCACCGACGCGGACCAGCGTCTGCTGCTGCTGTGGCGGCACCGCCACATCACCGACGCGTCCGGCTGGGAGATCCCCGCCGGCTGGGCCGAGCCCGGCGAAGATCTCGCCGAGGCTGTGGGCCGGGAGATCACCGAGGAGACCGGCTACATCGCCCGGGAACTGACGCCGATCACGGAATACCATCCGCTCAGCGGCATCAGCACCATGACCTACACCGTGTTCCATGGCACCGACATCGTGCGCGGCGGCAACGAACCCGACGCGGACGAGGCTGAGAAGGTGGCCTGGTTCACGCCTGGCGAGGTGCGGGAACTGCTGCGCGGCGGCCAGATCGTCGACGGGCCGAGCCTCACCGCCGTCGGGTTCTTCTTGGCGACGCTTGCTTAACGGCCATCGTCTTGTGCAGCCGTACCCGGATGTGACCCAGATCGCATTCCACTCCTCCGTCGCGGATGTCACTGGCGGCCCCGCCATCTCGACTCCGGTGGGGAGAGAGGGTCGAGACCAGGAGGGTCACATCATGCGAGTGTTCGTGGCGGGCGGTACCGGGGTGCTGGGTCAGCGGCTGCTGCCGCGGTTGGTGGCCGGTGGTCATCAGGTGACGGCGACCACGACCAGTGCGGCGAAGCTGGAGTTGCTGACGCGGCTGGGCGTGGAGGGGGTCGTGATGGACGGTTTGGACGCGGCGTCGGTCGGCCAGGCGGTGGCCACGGCGCGGCCGGACGTGATCGTGAACCAGATGACCGGGCTGTCCCAGGCGCACGCCGGAAAGCTCAATCCGCGCAAGGCCGATCGGTTCTTCGCTGTCACCAACCGGCTGCGGACCGAGGGGATGGACCATCTGCTCGCTGCGGCCGAGGCGGTGGGGGTGGGTCACGTCGTGGCGCAGAGCCACGGCAGTTTCAACGGGATCCGGCAGGGTGGGTGGGTCAAGACCGAGGACGATCCGCTGGAGGTGACCGAGGGGACGAAAGCGCTGGTCCACTTGGAGGAAGTGGTCGTCGAGGCCGGCGGCGCCGTCCTGCGCTACGGCGGGTTCTACGGGCCGGGAGCCAACGACGAGCAGGTCGCGTTGGTCCGTAAGCGGCTGCTCCCGATCATCGGCGGCGGGACCGGATACTCGTCGTGGGTGCATCTGGACGACGCCGCCGCCGCGACCGTGCTGGCGGTGGAGCAGCGGGCGACCGGCGTGTTCAACATCGTCGACGACGAGCCGGCCCCCATGCGCGAGTGGCTGCCGTACCTCGCGCAGTGCGTGGGGGCCAAGCCGCCGCGGCGGCTGCCGGCGTGGCTGGCCCGGCTGGTGGCCGGGGAGATGGCAGTGGGGATGATGGTCGAGGGGCGCGGCTTCTCCAACGCCAAGGCGAAGCGGGAACTGGGCTGGCAGCTGCGGTATCCGTCGTGGCGACTGGGATTCCAGAAGGAGTTGGCATGAGCACGTCCGCCACGACGCGGGCCGAGGAGTTCCAGGAGCTTCGGCCGCTGCTGTTCTCCATCGCCTACCGGATCCTGGGCAGTGTGACCGAGGCCGAGGACACGGTCCAGGACACCTGGCTGCGCTACATGGCCTCGGCGACGGTGCCCACCTCGACGAAGGCGTTCCTGTCCGCTCTGGTCACGCGGGCCTCGATCGACGTGCTGCGTTCGGCCCGGGTGCGGCGGGAGACCTACGTGGGGCCCTGGTTCCCCGAGCCGCTGCTGTCCGACCCGTATCAGGACCCGGAGCGTTCGGCGGAGCTGGCGGACTCGGTGTCGATGGCGGCCTTGCTGCTACTGGAGCGGCTGTCCCCGCTGGAGCGGGCGGTGTTCGTGCTGCGGGAGGTGTTCGGGTTCGGCTTCCCCGAGATCGCGAACTCCGTCGGGCGCTCGGAGGCGGCGTGCCGTCAGCTCGCGGTGCGGGCCCGCCGGCACATGGACCTGGGCCGCCCCCGCTTCGAAGCGGACCAGAAGGAGCGTGCGGAACTGTCCGCACGGTTCTTCGACGCCCTGCGGGACGGCGACGTCGGCGGGCTCCGGGAACTGCTGGCCGCGGACGTCCAGATGGTCGGCGACGCCGGCGGCAAGGCGCCCGCACTGGCCCGCAGCGTGATCGGCGCCGACAACGTGGCCCGGCTGCTCGCCGGCGTCTTCCCGACGATCTCCCGCATCGCCCACGTGGAACCGCACCAGGTGAACGGCCAGCCGGGCGCGATCCTGCGCGACCGGGACGGCAACGTGGCCGGCACGCTGGTCCTCGACGTGCTCGACGGCCGGATCCAGATGATCCGCTCGGTGCTCAACCCCGACAAGCTCGGCCACCTGGGCCCGCTCGCGGACCCGTGGAACCTGGCCCGCGAGGTCAAGCAGGCTCGTCTTGAGAACGGCGCGAAGAACGACGCGAGCGAATACGGGAGCGAATAGTCGCCGCCGGCCGCCTCACACCGTCAGAAACACATTGATCGCCACGCCCACGACGACCACCACGAGGACGATCCAGGGCCACATCGGCTTTTCCTTCGCGGGCTTCCAACCCGTCTGCTCCGGCATGATCGCTCCTGACGTGAGGCTGCTTTGACTCCTCCATCGTGGGTCGGGGCGCAGGAGCTTTCATCGGTGCTGACTCCCGTTCAGCGGTGCAGTTTTCTGCACCACCGCACGGGAGCCGGGCGCGTTCGCCGAAGCTCAGGACCGAAGGTAGGTCAGGACGGCGAGCACCCGCCGGTTGCCGCTCTCGGGCGTCGGCATGCCCAGCTTGGCGAAGATGCTTCCGATGTGCTTGTTCACCGAGCTCTCGGCGAGGAACAGCAGCTGAGCGATGGTGCTGTTGTTGCGGCCCTCGGCCATCAGCGCCAGGACCTCGCGCTCCCGCGGGGTCAGCGCGGCCAGCGGATCGTCGCCGGCCCGCCGGATCATCAGCTGGGTGATGACCTGCGGGTCCATCGCCGTGCCGCCGCCGGCCACCCGCTCCAGCGCCTCCAGGAACTCGTCGGCGCGCCCGACCCGGTCCTTCAGCAGGTAGCCGACGCCGGAAGCGTTCTGGGCGAGGAGCTCGGTCGCGTAGGTGCGTTCGACGTACTGCGAGAGCACCAGGACCGGGAGGTCGGGCAGCCGCCGGCGGGCCTCCACCACGGCCCGCAGCCCCTCGTCGCGGAACGTCGGCGGCAGGCGGACGTCGACGACCGCGACGTCCGGCCGGTGTTCGAGCAGGGCCGGCAGCAGTTCGTCGCCGTGGCCGACGGCCGCGACGACGTGGTGTCCCTCGCTGCCGAGCAGCGCAGCCAGTCCCTCGCGGAGCAGGGCGTTGTCTTCGGCGATCAGGATCCGCATGGAATCTCCGCTCTCAGTACGGTCGGCCCCCCGGGCGGGCTGGACAGCTCGGTGGTCCCGTCAAGCGCGGCGACCCGCCGCCGGAGTCCGAGGATCCCGCTTCCCGCGCCCTCGGCGGCGCCGCCCTTCCCGTCGTCCTCGACCCGGATCCGGATCATGGTGTCGGTGATCCGGAGCCGGACCAGCGCGACGGTGGCGCCGCTGTGTTTGGCGACGTTGGTGAGCGCCTCGGAGATCACGAAGTAGGCGGCGGTCTCGGCCGCGGCCGGCGCGCGGGGCGGCGGGTCGGCCGCCTCGTCGACGTCGATCGTGGTGGGGACGGCGCTGAGGGCGGCGAGCGCCCGGACCGCTTCGGTCAGCCCGCGGTCGGCGAGGACCGGTGGGTAGATGCCGCGCACCAGGTTCCGCAGGGACTCCAGGGCTTGTTCGGCGAGGTGCTGGGCGGTGTCGACCAGTTCAGGGACCTGCTCCGGCCGCCGGCTGAGGGCCCGTTTGATCATGCCCAGGCGCAGGAAGACGGCCACGATGTCGGCCTGGGCGCCGTCGTGCAGGTCCCGCTCGATGCGGCGCAGCTCGGCGCCGTGCGCGTCGAGTGCCTCGGCCCGGCTCACGGTCAGTTCGTGGACGCGTTGGGCGAGCGCCACTCGGGGGCGGGCGACCAGCAGCCGGCGCGACGCGCGCGCGTGCACGTCGGCGAGCAACCGCATGACCGCCATGGCCACCACGGCGTAGCCGATGCCGACGGCCGCCGCGAAGGCGGCTTTGGGCCACGAGTCGACGTTCACCAGGATGACGGCGTCGCGCTCGCTCGGCGCGAGTTTCCACCACACCGGCGCGGAGAGCCAGTTGACCGCATGGCCGCACACGCTCAGGGCCACGACACACACCGCCGTGCCGGCGAGGCTGTGGGCCAGCAACCACACCAGGTCCTTGCGGACCGCCGCGTCGCGCAGCGAGGGCTTGCCGGGCGTGGCCCAGCCGGGGGCCAGGTCGCGGTACGGGGTGTGGACCTCGGCGCCCAACCGACGGCCCACCAGGCCCCGGTGGTACTCCGCGAACCGCCGCAGGACCCGCAGGCTTCCGGGCAACAGCAGGAAGCCCGTGCCGACCAGACAGAGCACGAAGACCGCGATGAGCAGGTAGCACAGCGCCAGCCCGACCAGCCCGGTCCCCAAACAGATCAGGATGTAGGCGGCGGCCGGAGGGAAGCGGATCGCGATCCGGCGGATCTGCCCGATCCACTCTTCGGGCCGGAGCCGCTGCAACGCCGCAGCTCTGGGCGTTCGCACAGCTCCTCAAATCCTCTGCGTCGACATCGCGATCACCTTACCAACCGGCGGTGCCGGGGGCCGTGGGCGCGCTGCGAGCGGCAGTTTTCTGCACCATCGATTCTCCAGTCCACGCCGTGTTGTCGCGCCTGGTCATGAACCTACGTTCGGGGTGTGCCGGTGATGAGCGCGAGCAGTGGAGGCCGAAAGTGAACAACTCGCCCTGGGTGGTGCGCCTGGACGGCGTCCGCAAGACGTACGGGAAGGGCGCCGGGGCCGTCCACGCGCTGCGCGACCTGTCCCTCGCCTTCGCCCGGGGCTCGTTCACCGCGGTGATGGGTCCCTCGGGGGCGGGCAAGAGCACCTTCCTGCACTGCGCCGCCGGGCTGGACCGGCCGGACGCCGGCTCGGTGGTGCTCAGCGGCACCGACCTGTCGACGCTCGACGAGGTCGGGCTGACCATCCTGCGCCGGGAGCGGGTCGGCTTCGTCTTCCAGGCGTACAACCTGCTGTCGGCGCTGTCCGTCGCCGACAACGTCACGGTGCCGCTGATGCTGGCCGGACGCCGGATCGACCCCGCGCGGCTGCACGAGGTGCTGGGGCAGGTGGGGCTGGCCGAGCAGATGAACCGCCGGCCCGCCGAGCTCTCCGGCGGCCAGCAGCAGCGGGTGGCCATCGCCCGCGCGCTGGTGGCGCGGCCGGAGGTGGTGTTCGCCGACGAGCCGACCGGGGCGCTGGACACCCGGACCGCGAGGCAGGTGCTCGGTCTGCTGCGCGAGGTCGTGGACCGCCTCGGCCAGACGGTGGTGATGGTGACCCACGACCCGGTCGCCGCCTCTTACGCGCACCGTGTGGTGTTCCTCGCGGACGGCCGCCACGCGGAGGAGATGACGCATCCCACACCGGAGCGCGTCGCCGAACAGATGACCAAGCTCGGGGAATGGTGAGCCGTGTTCCAGCTGATCGTCAAGACCCTCAGAGAACGCAAGGCCGGGTTCGTCGGGGCGTTCGTCGCCCTGTTCGGTGCCTCGGTGCTCATCACCGCTTTCGGCATCATCCTGCAGTCCGGCATCGGCAACGGAGTCCCGGTGCAGCGCTACGCCGCCGCGCCGATCGTCGTCGGCGGGGACCGGTCGTTCTCGGTGCACGACGGGAAGAAGACCAAGAGCAAGCCGATCACCGATGTGGCGGGCGTCCCGGCCGACCTGGTCGGCCGGGTGGCGGGCATCCCGGGGGTCGGCCGGGCCGTCGGCGTGCTCACCTTCCCGGCGCAGGTCGTCGACAAGGACGGGAAGCTGGTGCAGGGGGCCGACGGCCGAACCTCGGACGGGACGAACTGGAGCGCGGCCGGGCTCGGTCCGTTCCAGCGCGACGGCCGGGAGCCGCAGCAGGCCGACGAGGTGGTGCTGGAGCGTTCGGTCGCCGACCGGGTGCAGGCGAAGGTCGGCGACTCGGTCGAGATCGCCTCCACCCGCGCCGCGACGCCGTACCGGGTCGTCGGCATCGTGACGTTCACCGGCGGCGGTGCCCTGCGCACGCCGCCGGTCTTCTTCGCCGACGACGAGGCCCGCACGCTGTTCGGCCGCCCGGATCAGGTTTCTGCGATCGGCGTGCTGGCGGATCAGGGCACGAACGGCACTGACATCGGCACGCTGAAGGGCCGGATCGGCGCGGCGCTGAAGGGCACCGGGACCGAGCTCTACACCGGTGCCGGGCGCAGCAGCGTGGAGAATCCGGACGTGGCGTCGGCCCGGGGGACGCTGAAGGAACTGGCCGGCGCCCTGGGCGGCACCGTCGTGATTATCACCATGATGGTGGTGGGCAGCACCCTGGCGCTGAACGTCCACCAGCGGCGCCGTGAACTGGCGCTGCTGCGCGCGGTCGGCGCGACGCCCAAGCAGATCCACAAGATGATCGCCGGCGAGGTCCTGCTCATCTCGGTGGTGGCCTCGGTGCTGGGCTGCTTCCCGGGTACGGCGGTCGCCGGCCTGCTCCGCGCCGCGTTCTCGGCCGTCGGCATGCTGCCCGAGGATTTCGAGTTCTCCTACGGTCCGATCCCCATGGTCGCGGCGGTCGGCATCGGAGTGCTCGCGGCACAGGTGGCGGGGTTCACGGTAGCCCGCAAAGTGGTGGCGATCCGTCCGGTGGAGGCGCTGAGCGGGTCCCAGACCGAGCAACCGGGCCTGGGCCGGGCCCGGGTCGTCTTCGGGGCGCTGCTCCTGCTCATCGGTTTCGCCGCCTCAACGCTCCCGTTGTTCTTCGGCAGCGTCTTCGCGGTGGCCGGCGCGGCGACCGGCGGCCTGCTCATGGTGATCGCCTGCCTGATGCTGGCCCCGCCGGTGGTGGCCCGCGCGACCCGGCTCCTGGCCGCGCCCTTCCGCCGCCGCTTCGGCGACCTGGGCTACCTCGCCGTCGCCAACACCCAGGCCAACGCCCGCCGTCTGGCCGCCGGAATCGGCCCCCTGATCCTCGCCATCGGCTTCGCCTCCGTCCAGCTGTTCATCCCCACCACCATGAGCGCCGCCGCCGGCGACCAGGCCCGAGCCGGCGTCCTGGCCGACTACACCCTCACCGGCGAAGCCGGCGGCCTCCCGGTGGACGCCCCGCAGCAGATCCGGGGCCTCCCCGGCGTGGAAACCGCCGTGGGCACGATCCGTATCGACCTCTATGCCTCGACGCCCCTGCTCGGTTCCCCGGAGATCTTCAAGTACTCCGCCGAGGGCCTGGCCCCGGGCGACCTGGACCGGGTCGTCGACTTGGACGTGACCTCCGGCAGCCTGGACAAGCTCGCCCCGGACACGGTGGCGCTCAGCAAGGGGGCGGCCGCGACCCTGGGCGTCGGCATCGGGGACAAGGCCCGCATCCACCTCCCCGACGGGCAGACCGTGCACCCTCAGGTGATCGCCATCTACCAGCGCGGCCTCGGATTCGGCGACGTCACCCTGACTGCCGAGACCCTCCTCCAGCACAGCTCCCGCCGGCTCTACGACTCAGTCCTCGTCCGGGTCGCAGGCACAGCCGACCCCAAGAAGACCGAAGCCGAACTCACCGCCCTCACCACCCGATACCCCGGCCTTCAAGTGCGGGACAAGGGCGGCCTGTCCGCGGCCCAACAACGCACAGCCACAGCCGGCCTCCTGGGCAACGCCCTCCCCCTGGTCCTGGTCTTCGGCTACATAGCCGTGGCCGTGGCCAACACCCTGGTGATGACGACCCTCTCCCGAACCCGGGAGTTCGCCCTCCTCCGGCTGGTAGGCGCCACGCCCGACCAGGTCCTGCGCATGATGCGCATGGAAACGCTCATGCTGATCCTCATCGCGGTGGCAGTTGGCACCCTGGTCCCCCTCCCCCCGCTCATGATGGTGAGCCTGGGCCTCACCGGCTCCCCGCTCCCCTACATTCCCCCGCTCCTCTACCTGGCGATAATCACTGCGACCTCAGCCCTGGCCGCCGCCGCCGTTCTGATCCCCACCAGACTCGCTCTGCGGGCACGGCCGGTCGAGGCCGGCTGACACCCGGCGGCCTGACAGCCACCGGCCATCCACCTCGCGTTCTGCATCGAGCGGGCCGCGCACAGAGACGTGCGCGGCCCGCTCTGGGTTCGTCGTCAGTGCCCGGTGTCGCTCATGAACTGCTTGGTGTACTGCAGCGCTGTCGTGCTGGGGATGGAGTTGCAGGTGGGGGACGCGTAGGTGTCCGAGCAGGGCGTGTCCCGGTCCAGTGACCAGAAGTGCAGCCCGGCCAGGCCGTTGCTGGTTGCGTAGGACGACAGGGTGTTGACGTCGGCGACTGTGAAGATCTCGCTGGTGGCGTCGTTCATACCGATCATCGGCGTGACGGCGATCTTGCTGGCCGGGATCCCGTAGGTGTGCTCGAGGTTCTTCACCGCCTGGATCGCCGACTGCGCCATCTGGCAACTGCTGCCGGAGACGACGCACACGCTGCTGGATCCGCTGCCGTAGTCCATGGTCATCAGGTTGATGACGTAGTGGTTCAGGCTGGAGCCGCGCACCGCCCGGACGACTTCGTCGCCGAGCGAGTTCACGCCGCCGTAGCTGCCGTCGGAGGCGCCCAGTGTGGCGAGCGTGAAGGAGAACTGCAGATTCGGGTACTGCGCCTGTGCTCCGACCGCGGAGGCGACGAGGTTCTGGATGTCGGACTGGCTCTGGCCGCCTTCGATGTCGAAGTCGACGCCGACCATGTTGGGGCTGGCGTAGCGGGCGATGAACGAGTCCATGCCGGACGTCGAGGCACAGGTGAAGGTCCCGGCCGCACCTCCGGTCGACACGACGTAGTTCAGGTTGGCGGCGTGCAGTTGGGCCACGTTCTCCGAGGCGAAGCCGGCGGCCGGAACACCGCCCCAGGTCTCGCTGCCGCAGGAGCCGGTGGCGAACGCGAGGGTGATCGCGGGCAGTTTCGGAATGTACTGCGACACCAGGCTCCCGGAACCCACGACCGGCAGGGCGGACCCGGTCACGGCCGACTGCATCTGGTAGGTGTTCCAGTTCATGTTGACGGTGACGTCCTTGTACGGGCTGAGCAGCAGGCCGCTCACCCCACCGGTGCCGCCGCCGGTTCCGCCGGTACCGCCACCGGTTCCGCCACCGGTGGTGCCGCCGCCGGTACACGCCCCGTTGGACGTCCACGGCTGTCCGGTGCCGGATCCGCCGTTGTTGGTCGCCGGGTCATTGCCCTGGGTCCACCAGTTGGCGGTGTAGTTGGTCCCGTTCTCGCTGGCCTGCTGGCCGGCGGTGTAGACGGCGGTGGAACTCCACGCCGCGGCGCACGTGGTGGCCTGCGCCGCGGGGGCCGTGGCCACCGCGACAGCTGTCGCGCCGACCGCCAGCCCGAACGCCGAGCCGGCTGTCAGTGCTGCGCGAAGATTCCGTCTTCCGATCCGCATGAGCCCTCCAAGGGTGGGGAGAGGTGCTGGTGGATTGCGCAACTCGCCGAGCCCGTGGGGTGGCCCGGTGTCCACTTTGTACGTGCGGGGAACAGATTGGTCAAGACCATTTACAAGATTGGTTCAGACCAATAGTTCTGGGCGACGAACGGAACCGCCGAAACCCTTACGAGGGACGCGAAATCAGGCCCAGTGCTCCCGGTGGGATTCGAACCCACACTGACGGCGCTCTGAACGCCGTGCCTCTCCCAATTGGGCTACGGAAGCTTGCGGTACGAGAAAGGGCCGCCCGCCGGAGGTTTCCCCTTCCGGCGGGCGGCCCTTGGACCGTCACCTGGTGACGGTCAGGCCGAGATCTCCTCCGGAAGGCGTGCAAGGCACAGGGACCGGAGGACGCACAGTCGGGTCGCTACGACGGTCATGTCCCTGCCCCTTCCTGTCCGATCTCGGCTTCGGAACCGCTTGATGGGTACATCCTGCCGGGCCCGCAGAGCACGGACAACTGATTTATCCGGCCGGTGGACCGGACCGAATGAGTTCATTGACGTGCCCCGTCTCCCGCGCGACACTGAGGCCGCGGAATTCATGGCTCTGTCATCGCTTCACGTATGTGAATCACCTCTACCAGGCGGAACGGGAGACCTTCGTTGAAACGCAGCCGCACGACGCCCCGAATACTCGCAGCCCTCGCACTCGTCACCAGTCTGTTCGCGCCATCGGCAGCCACAGCCTCGGCAGCGGGCTCCGCGCAGCAGAGCTCGCCGGCGCACCGGTTCCAGGTCCCGGCGACCGTCGTCCTGGACGGCTACCGCCTGGCCCTGACCCGCGAGCTCGTGCGCGTCGGGCTGCCGTCGCTGCAAGCCCCGCTCGCCGACCTGCGCAAGCAGGCCGACGCCGCGCTCACCGCCGGGCCCTGGTCCGTGACGGACAAGCCGCAGCTGCCGCCGAGCGGCGACAAGCACGACTACCTGAGTCAGGCCCCTTACTGGTGGCCGACGCAGCCCGCCACCGCCGCCAACCCCTGGGGCTGCCCGTACGTGCAGCGCGACGGCGTGCGCAATCCTGCGATCGACGACATCACCGACCACGCCGAGCGTGGCGAGATGTTCAATGCCGTCTACGACCTCACGCTGGCCTGGTACTACACCGGCGACGCGGCGTACGCGCAGCGGGCGGCGCTGGATCTGCGCACCTGGTTCGTCGACCCGGCCACGCGCATGAACCCGAGCCTGGACTACACGCAGTTCATCCCCTGCGCGGTCAGCGGCCGCGGCATCGGGATCATCGACTTCTCGCAGCAGTTCACTGACATCCTGGACGCCGTCGCGCTGCTCAACACCGGCGCGCCCGGCTGGTCGGCCGCGGACCAGGCCGGCATGACCACCTGGAACAAGCAGTTCCTCGGCTGGCTGCAGACCAGCAAGAACGCCTCCGACGAGGCCGCGTCGACCAACAACCACGGCTCGTTCTTCGACATGCAGGAGGCCGCGCTCGCGCTGGCCACCGGGCAGCCGGCGCTGGCCCGCTCGATCGTCGTGACCGCGCAGACCAAGCGGCTGAACGTGCAGATCGCCGCGAACGGCGGCCTGCCGCTGGAGCTGGCCCGGACCCGCAGCTTCCACTACTCGACCTTCGACCTGGTGGCCCTGACCCGGCTGGCGATGATCGGCAAGCACGTCGGCGTCGACCTGTGGCACTACGCCACCCCGACCGGCGGCACGCTGTTCAAGGCCGTCGACTTCGTGGTCCCGGCCGCCACCGGCCAGGCCGCGTGGACGTACCCGGAGCTCCAGTTCCAGGCGTTCGCCGCGGACGACGTCGTCCACGCGGCCGCTGACGCCGGAGACCGCACGGCGCGCGCCGCCGTGTCGCACCTCCCGACGCCGCCCGGCGGGGACATCTGGCTGCTGCGTCCGGCACCGGAACAGTTGGACCCGATCAGCGGTTCGTGATCAGGAAATCGTTCAGCGCGGCCAGCAAAGCCTCGGGACGATCCAGCGGGATGATGTGTCCGCATTCTGCGATGTCGTGCCGAGTGACATCGTCCGCGACCTCGCGCAACTGCTGGTAAAGCGTCGGCCCCACTGGCTGCGCGCCGACCGCCAGCACCGGCACGCTCAGCCGGTGCTCGGCGGTCGCCGCAGCGATCTGGCGCGCGGTCTCGGGCATCGCGCGGTAGTGCTCGAAGGCGCAGCGCAGGGACTCGGTACCGGTGTACGCGGCGACGAAAGCGTCGCGTACACCGGCGGGAATGCCGCGTCCCTCCGTCCCGGCGGCCAGGAACCAGTCCACGTATTCGGCCTCGTGTCCCGCCAGGACCGTTTCGGCCAGGCCCGGCACGGCATGGAAGCCGAACCACCACGGCGCACCGGCTGCCAGGAAGTCTTCAGCCCCAGGCAGGCGCCCGAGCATCGCCTCCATGAGCACCAGCTGCCGCACCACATCCGGCCGGCGCATGGCGAGCAGGAACGCCGGGGCGGCACCGGCGTCGATACCGACGACCGCGGCCGAGTCCACGTCCAGTGCGGCCAGCAGTTGTTCGGCGTCGGTAGCGAGGGTTTCGCCGTCGTAGCCCGCCGCGGCACGTGAGCTGTCTCCGAGGCCGCGCAGATCCGGGGCGATGACCCGGAACCGCTCGGAAAGCGGTCCGATAACGGCGCTCCAGAGTCGCCAGGTGTGCGGGAAGCCGTGCAGCAACAACAGCGCCGGGCCGCTGCCGGCGACGGCGACGTTCACCTCGATCCCGTTGGCGGGCACTCGGAGCAGTTCGATCGGCGTGGACACATGTCCTCCCATGTGAGAAGCGGTTACCATTGGATATCTCGTAACCGTAAGAGAGCGACGGAGCGCCGCCAAGACGGCACTTCTCCGTCAGGTGGTGAGGTGGAAGTGACCGCCCTGGCCGACGGCGCACGCGGCGACCTGTTCGATCCGGCGTGCCCGACCCGCGAACTGCTGGACCGGCTCGGCTCCAAGTGGACGTCGATGGCGGTGAAGGTGCTCGCCGAGGCCGCGCCGCAGGAGGTCCGCTTCGCCGAGCTGCGGCGCCGGATGCCCGGCGTGTCCCAGAAGATGCTCTCGACCACATTGCAGGGCCTGGTCAAGGACGGTCTCGCGCGGCGCCGCGTGGAGCCGACGGTCCCGCCGCGCGTGCACTACAGCCTGACGGCGCTCGGCCTGTCGCTGGAGGAGCCGCTGGCCGCGCTTCGGGCGTGGGCCGAGGAGCATATGGCGGAAATCGATCGCGCCAACGAGCGTGCGGCGACCGAACGAGGGACGGCCGAGCTGTAGCGGGCTCCGGCCGCCGGCAATAGCCTGAGCGTGTGGAGTCCCCAGCGGTCCCGGTCCCGCAACCGGGGGCCCCGGCCCCGGCCGGCGTCAGCAGTGACAGCGATACCCGTGATGGCGGCGGCGGCAGTGGAGCCGGCGAGGCCGGCAGCGTCATCAGCACCCGGGAGCTGACCAAGGTCTACCGCGGCACGGATTTCGCCGCCGTCGACAAGCTGGACCTGGACGTGCGGCCCGGCGAGATCTTCGGCCTGCTCGGCCCGAACGGCGCGGGCAAGACGACCACCGTCGGCATGCTCACCACGCGGGTGGTGCCCACGTCCGGGCAGGCGTTCGTCGGCGATGTCGACGTGGTGGCGCGGCCGGCCCTGGCCAAGCAGCTGATCGGCGTGGTCTCGCAGCAGAACACGCTGGACCGGCAGCTGACCGTCTGGGAGAACCTGTACGTCCACGGCCTGCTGTTCGGCGTCCCCCGGGCCGAGTCGCGGCGCACCGCCGACCGGCTGCTGGAGCAGTTCCAGCTGGCGAAGTGGGCCAAGGCCTCGGTCTTCGCGCTGTCCGGCGGCATGGCGCAGCGCCTCATGGTCGCGCGCGCCATCTTCCACCGGCCCGCCGTCCTGTTCCTGGACGAGCCGACCGCCGGGCTCGATCCGCAGAGCCGGCTGGCGCTGTGGGACATCCTCGGCGAGCTCAACGCCGACGGCCAGACGATTCTGCTGACCACGCATTACATGGAGGAGGCGGACCGGCTGTGCGGCCGGGTGGCGATCATGGACCACGGCCGCATCCTGGCGCTGGACACCCCGGCCCGGCTGAAGCACGGGGTCGACGCGGACACGGTGGTCTCGATCAAGGCCCGCGGCGACCTCGACGCGCTCGGAGCCGCGCTGCGCGAGTCGGTCTCGGGCATCACCCGGCTGCGGGCGTCCGGCGACAGCCTCGAACTGCACCTGCGCGGCGCCGACGGCTCGCTGGCACGGATCATCGGCGCCGCGGAGAGCGCCGGGTATGTCGTGGCCGACCTGTCCGTGGCCGCGCCGAGCCTGGAGGACGTGTTCATCGGCCTGACCGGTAAGGAGCTGAGGGACTGATGACCGTTCAGGAGCTGAGGGACTGATGACCGCGCGAACCGAGGCCGTGCGCGGCACCGGACAGCAGATCCGCTCCCGGCCGGCGCGTTCGGCCGCCGCGGCGTCCCGTACCGCGCTCGGCGCGTTGATCCTGCGCGACCTGATGGTGCTGAAGAAGCACTTCGGCGAGTTCGTGGCGCGCACGCTGGTCCAGCCGTTCCTGCTGGTCTTCGTGTTCTTGTACGTGTTCCCCACGATCGGCCAGGGCATCGGCGGCGGGGGCGGCGCGCGCAGCGAGTCGGCGTTCGCCACGGTGCTGGTGCCGGGAGTGGTCGGGATCGCGATCATGTTCCAGGGCATCCAGGCGGTGGCACTCCAGCTGGCCTCGGAGTTCGGCTACACGCGCGAGATCGAGGACCGGGTGCAGGCGCCGTGCCCGATCTGGCTGGTGGCGATGGCGAAGGTGTTCTCCGGCGCGGTCCAGGGGATGATCTCGGCGCTGTTGGTTTTCCCGATCGCCGCGGTGGTGCATGCCAAGGGCGTGCACGCGGACCTGTCGTACCACTGGTGGATCCTGCTGACGCTGATCCCACTGGCCTGCGTGGCGATGACGTCGCTGGGCCTGCTGCTGGGCACCACGTTCGAGGCACGCAACATCGGCCTGATGTTCGGCTTCGTGGTCCTGCCGCTCACGTTCCTCGGCGGGACCTACTACGAGTGGACGCGGCTGGCGCCGGTGAAGGTCGGCGGGTTCCCGTGGCTGCAGACGCTGGTGCTCGTCAATCCCCTGATCTACATCAACGAGGGGATGCGCGCGGCGTTGACCGACGCGCCGCACATGCATCTGTACATCGTGTATCCCGTGCTGATCGGGTTCCTGGCGCTGTTCTTGGGGTTGGGGCTGCGGAACTTCGGGCGACGCGTCCTCTCCTAGACGGCGGCTGGAGTCAGCCCCACTCGGCCAACAACGCATCGGCCTCCGCGACCTCCGGTGCGGCATCGACCTCGACGAACCGTTCACGCGCCGCGCGCAGCAGCGTCGCAGCTTCCTTACGTCGATCGGTGCGGTCGAGCAGGAGGGCGAACCCACGCTCGACCTTCGCCTGCTGATACGGCGTCCCGGCTGCATCGGCACTGGTCAGGGCCAGGCGGTAGGCGTCCTCGGCGGCGGGGTCGGCGTCAGTGCCGGTCTGTTCGTAGGCGCGCGCCAGGTACCAGGCGCTGAGCAGAAGTGCTACGTCGGCGATGAGTTGGAGGCCGGGTCCGTCCTGCGGGACGCGTGCCAGTTCCACGGCCTCGCGAAGCTTCTCAATACCCTCATCCGCGTGGCCCAGCATGAGCGAGATCATGCCGACCGTTTGCAGGGCGTTGAGTTGGCCCTCGTAGTCCTCGCTCTGGGCAAACAAACGGTCTGCGTCCTGCGCGTGCCGCAGCGCTTTGGACAGATCCAGCTGAGCCTCGGCGTTCGCTGCGAACAGGAACGCCCAGGCCTGCGGGCCCACCGCTCCAGCCGCTTCCGCGATGCCCGCCGCACGCAGAGCGGTCTGGGCGGCCGTCGCGTGCTCGTGGCGCTGCGCCTGGGCCCACGACAGGTAGTTCAGCTGCTTGGCCTGCGCCACCGTGTCGCCGAGCCGGTCGGCGGCCTCGACGCCCAGCACGAAGAGCTCGTGCCAGTGCGTCCACAGGAACCAGCGGTCGGAGTACCAGCGCACGGCTTCAGCCGTATCAATGACCTGACGATCGTGGCCTTCCGACGCGGCGATGCGGACGGCGCCGAACCAGTTGTCCGCCTCGTCCTGCAGCCATGCCGAGGCAGCGTCGGCGCTCGACAGGTCCACCGGGAGGTCCCACTCCGCCGGGGCGGCGCCGTATGCGGGCTCGAACCACCGGCCGGCGGCGACGGCCACGGTCAGCAGCCAGTCGGTCATCGCGGCGGCCAGCGGTTCGCGCCGCCCGGGCTCCTCGGCGTCGAGGCGGTCGCCGGCGAACAGGCGGATCAGGTCGTGGAAGCCGTAGCGGCCGCCGGCGGTCTGGGACAGCAGGCCGAGTTCGTGCAGCTCGTCCAGCAACTCCTCGGTGTCCGGGACCGAGGCGCCGATCAGCATCGAGGCCAGCGGCGCGGCGAAGTCGGGGCCGGGCACGAGCGCCGCGCGGCGGCACAGGCGTTGGGCGGCCGGGGTCAGGTGGTCGTAGGACATGGCGAACGCGGCCGTGATCTGCAGGTCCCCGGCGTGGATCCGCTCCAGGCGGCGCTCGGAGTCGCCGAGCCGGTCCGCGAGCTGGCGGGCGGTCCAGCGAGGGCGCGTGGCCAGGCGGTTGCCGATGATGCGCAGCGCGAGCGGCAGTCCGCCGCACAACGCGGCCAGATCCTCCAGACCGTCGCCCCGGGGACCCTCGGTGTCGCCGACGATCGAGGTCAGCAGACGCTGGGCCGCTGCGTCGTCGAGGATCGGGACCGCCAGGCGCTCGACGCCCTCCAGTCCTGTCAGGAGTCTGCGACTGGTGACGAGCACCGACCCGACGCCCGCGCCGGGTAACAGGGGACGAACTTGCTCCTCGTCGCGCGCGTTGTCCAGGACGACGATCGCCGGCCGCTGCTCCACCAGCGTGCGGAACTGCCCGGACCTGCTGTCGAGGTCATCGGGCATGTCGCGGTTGCCAACGCCGAGCGCTTTCAGCAACCGGAACAGGGCCACCGCCGGTTCCAGCGGCTCGGGGTCCATGCCGCGCAGGTCCAGGTAGAACAGCGGAAGGCCGGCGGAGGCGGCCGCGCGACGACCGGCTTCGACCGCGAGCGTCGTCTTGCCGACCCCGCCGGGACCGGAGAGCACGGCGACGGCAGCGGCGGCGTGCGCGTCAGCGCCGGACTCCGCAGCCAGCGCGACGAGCCGGTCCACCTCCGCGTCACGTCCGGTGAAGTCGGGAACCGGCCGCGGCGGCACGCACCAGCCGCCGGGCGCGGTGACCGGCCGGGGACGACCCACGTCAGCCAGCTGCTCTAAGGCTTGGCGTTCCGCATCGTCGAGACCGAGGCCGTCGGCCAGGGCGAGCACGGTCCGGCGCTGAGGGCCCAGGCTCTGGCCGCGCTCCAGCGCACCGATCGTCCGGACGCTCACACCCGAGGCCTCGGCGAGCGCCTCCAAAGTCAGCTGGGCCCGCAGCCGCAGGCGGCGCAGCTCCGCCGCGAAGGTCGTTTCCAGCTGCGGCATGGCGGCCCTCCCGGTCGTGGCGTGACCGTTGATCTTAGTGGGCCGAACGGATGTGCACAGCTCAGGAGCAGTCGACCCAGGTGACGACGTCTTAAGTGTCGGCGGCGGCCGGATCCGTTACATGGAGGATGCCGGACCTCGTTCTGGTACTCCTGGTTGTCGCGATCGACCACGAACGCGTCGCCACGGCCTCCGACGATGGTGGCCGTGCCGAGGAACACCGTCGGAGCCGCAACGCGTGTCCGCAGTGTGCAGCTGATCCAGCTGCGGTGTGCCGTGCGCCCGGCGCCGTGGCGGGCTTCCGCACCACAGCGCCGGGCCTATCTCAGCTCCCATATACCTCGAAAGACCACAGCGAGTAGCCGTACCCGCTCCCCCGCGCCGTGCCGTACATGCGGATGTAGCGCCCCGAGCCCGACAGGCCGGTCAGGTCCTGCGTGCCGCCGCTGCCGGTGGTGGTGCTGTAGATGGTCGTCCAGGTCGAGCCGTCGGTGGAGGTCTGGAGCTGGAAGGCCTGTGCGTAGGCCGCCTCCCAGGCCAGCTTCACCTCGGTGATCGAGTGGGTGGCGCCGAGGTCGACCTGGAGCCACTGCGGGTCGGAGAAGGTGCTAGACCACCTGGTGTTCGGGTTGCCGTCGGTGGCCAGGTTCGCCGCGTAGTTTCCGCCGGACTGCGCCGATGATGCCGTCGTCGGTTTGCCGAGCGCGAGGTCGGTGCCGACCACGGTCCAGGTGAAGGTGGCGTTGCCGGTGGCGCCGGTGGCGTCGGTCGCGGTGATCATGGCCGTGGTGGCGCCGTTGCCGGTCGGGGTGCCGGTGATCCGGCCGGTGGCGGCGTTGATCGCCAGTCCTGCGGGCAGGCCGGTGGCGGCGTACGTGAGGTGCTGGCCGGCGGCCGAGTCCGATGCGGTGATCTGCAGCGGGCTGATCGGGGTGCCGACGGTGGAGGTCTGGTTGCCGGGGCTGGTCACGGTGATCGCGTTGCCGGGGCTGCCGGACACCGCCGTGAAGGCCAGCGCCTGCGCGCTCGCCGGGCGGGTGTCGCCGGCGGTGCCGGGGTTGTCCCATCCGCGTTGCGGCGCGGTGGCGACCGGAAGCGAGCCGGAGCCGGTCAGGCTCAGAGCCAAGCCGCTATAGCGGTTGACCAGGCGATACACACCGGTGGCCGTCGAACGGCCCCGAGCCGCCGGCGACTGCACGATCGTCTGGATCGACCACTGCTGCCCGGTCGTCGCAGTAGCGCCGAGCGAGCCGAGCGTCACGGACGCATCCCAAGCCCGGCCGGCGTTCGACGTCGAAGGCACCCCGAGCACGCGCCCCGAACCAGCGTTGGCCATGGTGAAGAACCCATCGCCAGTCGGTGTGAACTTCCACATCTGCGACGCAGATGTGCCCGAGCCAGCGACCGTCGTCAACGAAGAGCCCTGCTGTGCCAAGTAACGGCCGTCAGTTGCGCCGATCTCATACGTGACACCGCTGCTGACCGGCCCCGCCGGCAACGCGCTAGAGGACTGCGGCGCGATCGTCACCGGCGAGTACTCGCTGGTGTACGTCGAGCAGTAGTACGCGCAGTACGACCGGAACGTCTTCCCCACGACCGTGGAGCTGGTCAGCGTCGAGGAGTCCAGGAACCACCGGTACCACGCCGCGTTCGGCAAGCTGGAGACCAGCCCCATGTCCGTCCACTTCTGCGTCGCCAGATCATCGGTCGTGTAGAAGTGCAGCGGCGTCAGGGTGTTCGTAGCCTGCGCCACGTTGTTCTGCGGCGTGCCGATGTACTTGCCCAAGTACGCGTCCCACGCCACGTTCATCACCGCCAGCTGCGAGTTGTCCGGCAGGGTGCCGGCCGCGACCTGGCTGCTCACCGCGCCCGACGCGGACGGCTGGTAGTCGTCGCCGGAGGCGACGTACCCGCTCCCGACGCCCTCGGCCGGGATGATGTCGCTCTCCGCACCGCCGACACCAGGGCTCTGCCACGCGCCGTCGTACCACTTGCGCCACGACGAGGTCGCCATCTTCTGCGAGATCGGGGCGCGCGCCACGTGTTGCAGCCACACGGTTCCGCCGCCGCTCTTGTCCAGGACGCGCGTGGCGTAGAAGGCGTAGAAGTAGCCGGAGGCGTAGTCGACGAACAGGCGCTGGTCGCCGTCGCCGTAGTAGTACGTCTGGTTCGGGAACTGGGTGGTGTCGTCCCGGGCGGTGCTGTACGGCGAGGTGACTGCGTGCCCTGCGATGCTCCAGGTGGCGCCGTGGTCCTTGGAGACCGCGTAGTCGATGGCGTCGTAGTGCAGACCGTCGCCGAAGGGCTGCGGCGTGAACTCGTTGTGCACCAGGCCGTACCACCAGCCGGTGTCCGGGTCGACCCACGTGCCGGACAGGTCGCAGTAGTTGCGTTCGGCGTATCCGGACCCTGACGGCGCGTACGTCGAGGTGACGCCGGTCGGGCTGTTGTTGCAGCGCCAGGTGGTGTCGCCGTTGCTGTCCTGCTTGTTCGCCGGATTCACCGAGGTGCTGATCGGCGCCAGGGCCGCGGTGTCGAAGTTGCTGCCGGAGTAGAAGCTCCACTGGCGGCTGTCGGTCGCCCCGTAAAGGGAATGTGACTGCTGATAATAGAACTGGCCGTTCGCGTCGGTGTAGACCGACGCCGGGGTGTCGTCGGGGTTGGCGTAGGAGACCGGCGTGCCGGCGGACAGGGTGTACTTCGGCGGCGGGGCCGTCGTGGCGTTCCAGACTTCGAGCGGCTGCGAGGGGTCGCACGGCGCCAGGCCGATGCGGGCGGCGTCGGCGGCGGATCCGCCTTGCACCGCCAGGCATTTGCCGGACTTGCTGCTGTAGACGGTGCCGTCGGGGAGCCACGTGAACTTCTGCTGCGCGGCGCTCGCGGTGCACGCGTAGAGCTGGAGCAGAGCACCGTTCGCATCGGAGCCGCCGGTGATGTCCAGGCACTTGCCGTAGTCCGTCACGGTGCCGTCGGCGCTCCAGGTCCAGTTCTGCGCCGAGGATCCGTTGCAGTCATAGAGCTGGACGGCGTTGCCGTTCGCAGTGCCCTGGTTCGCGTCGTCCAGGCACTTGCCGCCCAGCGTCACCACGCCTGCGGCCGAAGCGTGCACGGCTCCGGCTGTGGGTGCCGCGGAGGCTGGGGCGGCCAGGCCGACCGCCGCCAGGGCGACGGCTCCGAGGGCGACGGACGTTCTGGTCCGGATCGCCGGTCTCGTTCTCACAGGTGGGCCCTCCCGGTCTGTAGTTAGTTAAAGTAGGATCCAAACTATTGCGGCAGCCGTCAATACCCGGGCGGCGCCGCATGCCACGATGGGCGCCAGCGAAAGGGGTGGAGGATGAAGTCGGATCTGCGGCCGAGCGACCGCGCGTCGATCCGCCGGGACAACCTCGGCGTGGTCCTGCGGTTGCTGAGGGACGCCGGACCCCGTTCGCGCGTCCGCATCGCCGCCGACACCGGCCTGCCGAAGCCGACCATCACCGGTCTGGTCGGGGAGCTCGTGGCACTCGGGCTGGCCTCGGAGGGGACGGTCGAGCGCGACGGGTCGATCGGGCGGCCGGGGCTGTCGGTGCATCTGGACGGCCGCGACGTGTGCGGCGTCGGAGCGGAGATCAGCGCCGACTACGTGGGCGTCCTGGCGATGACGCTGCGCGGCGAGACAGTGTTCGAACAGCGGCTGCCGGTCGGCGTCGCGGCGGCCGGCGTCGGATCGGTGCTCGACCTGCTCGCCGGGCTGATCACGCGCTGCCTGACGGAGATCGCGGGCACCGGTGTCCGACCGGCCGGGATCACGCTGGCGGTGCCCGGCGTCGTCGACATCGCGGCGGGGCGCGTGGACTACGCGGCCAACCTGGGATGGCGGGACGTCGAGGTCCTCGCCGAGCTCGGCGCGCGCCTCGGCCCCGGCACGCCGGAGCTGCGGCTGGAGAACGACGCGAAGCTCGGCGCGGTCGCGGAGTACCTGGCGATCAAGGACGCCGACCTGCACGACCTGCTCTACATCACCGGCGAGACCGGCATCGGCGGCGGCATCGTCAGCGACGGCCGGCTGCTGCGCGGCGCCGCCGGGTTCGCCGGCGAGATCGGGCACATGCCGCTGGACCCGGAGCGGCGGGAGTGCGCGTGCGGGCGGCGCGGGTGCTGGGAGACGATGGTCGGTCTCAGTGCCCTGCTACGGCTGGCCGCCGCGCCCGGCGATCCGGTGCACGACCCGACCGTGGACGTCGAGCAGCGGCTGGCCGAGCTGCGGGAGCGCGCGCTGGCCGGGGACGAGCGGACGGTGGCGGCGTTCGACCGGGTGGCGGCCGATCTGGGACTGGGCATCGGGTTGCTGGCCGACGTGCTGAACCCGGGCGCGGTGGTGCTCGGGGGGTACTTCACGCATGTCGGGGAGCTGATGCTGGAGCGGGTGCGCTCGGTGGTGCGCGAGCGGGTGATGGCGCCGGACGCCGGCGGGTGCCAGGTCGAGGTGTCGCGGCTCGGGTTCTCGGCGCCGGCGCTCGGGGGTGCGCATTCGGCACTGGAGCGGGTTTATCAGGACCCTGCGGGGCGGCCTTAGAACCCTGAAGCCGCAGGGATTCGCGGGTGAGGCCCCTGTACGAACACTGAACTCCGAACCGAAATGCAGAACGGCGCGCCGAAGCCGCCCGGTCCTGACCCCCGAATCAGGACCGGACAGGACCGGCGCCGCGCCGCGGGCCCGTCAGGCCCCGGCGTGGCTCATCTCCTCGCGCACCGCGGCGGCGAACGCGTCGATGTCCGCCTCCGTGGTGTCGAACGAGCACATCCACCGAACCTCGCCGGTGTGCTCGTTCCAGGTGTAGAAGCGGAAACGCTTCTGCAGGCGCTCGGTGACGTCCCGCGGCAGCTCCGCGAACACCGCGTTCGCCTGCACCTGCTGCGTGATCGTCACGCCCGGCACCTCGCGCACCGCCGCCGCGAGCCGCTGCGCCATCGCGTTGGCGTGCGAGGCGTTGCGCAGCCACAGGTCGCCGGACAGCAGCGCCTCGAACTGCGCGGACAGGAAGCGCATCTTCGAGGCCAGCTGCATCGACATCTTGCGCAGGTACATCACGCCGTGCGCGGCGTCGGGGTTGAGCACGACCACGCACTCCCCCAGCATCAGGCCGTTCTTGGTGCCGCCGAAGGTCAGCACGTCCACGCCGGCGTCGGTGGTGAACTCCTTGAAGGGGCGGCCCAGGGTCGCCGCGGCGTTGGCCAGGCGCGAGCCGTCCAGGAAGACCTTCATGCCGTGCTGGTGCGCGTGGTCGCAGATCGCCTTGATCTCCTCGGGGGTGTAGCAGGTCCCGAGTTCGGTGGACTGCGTGATCGCGACCACCAGCGGCTGCGCGCGGTGCTGGTCGCCCCAGCCCCAGGCGTGGGTGTCGATGAGCTCCGGGGTCAGCTTGCCGTCGGGGGTGGCCACGGTCAGCAGCTTCAGGCCGCCGATCTTCTCCGGCGCCCCGCACTCGTCGACGTTGATGTGCGCGGTGGCGGCGGCGATCACCGAGCCCCAGCGCTCGATCATCGCGTCCATCGCCACGACGTTGGCGCCGGTGCCGTTGAACACCGGGAACGCCTCGGCGCGCGGGCCGAAGTGGCCCTGGAAGATCTCCTGCAGGTGCTCGGTGTAGACGTCCTCGCCGTAGGAGATCTGGTGGCCGCCGTTGGCGACGGCGATCGCCTCCAGGATCTCGGGGTGGATCCCGGCGTAGTTGTCGCTGGCGAAGCCACGGTAGTCGAGGTCGTGGCGACGGGTGATAGTCACGGTGTTCCTTAGCGGGTCAGACTGGTTCAGGGGGCGAGGCGGACGCGGGTGCCGTTGACCTCGGCGGCCGGCTGCCCGAACAGCTTCACGATCTCCGAGGCCAGCTCGTCGACGTGGGTGTAGCCGGGGAACTTGCCCTCCGGCTTGGCTTCCTTCATGGCATCGGTCAGCAGCGCCTTGACGACCAGCACCACCGCCGCGGCGTGGTCGCCGCTCTTCTTGAAGTTGTCGGCCAGCGCCAGCGTCCAGGCCTCGGCGGCGGCCTTGGCGGCGCCGTAGGCGGCGTTGCCGGCGGTCGGCGCGGAGGCGGCGGTCGCCGAGATGAGCACGAAGCGGCCGTCGCCGGCGGCGTCGAGGGCGTCGTGGAAGGCCAGCGAGGTGTGTTGCAGGGTCTGGACCAGCAGCTTGTGCAGCAGCTCCCAGTCCTCCAGCTTGGTCTCGCCGAAGGTCTTCGAGCCGCGCCAGCCGCCGACCAGGTGGATCACGCCGTCGACGCGGCCGTGCTCCTTGAGCACGCTTTCGGCGAAGGCCTTGGTGGCGTCCAGGTCGAGCAGATCCACTGCGGCCGGGACGGCGCGGCCGGGCCCGACGGCGACCGCGGCGGCCCGCTCGGCGTTCTCGGTGGTGGTGTCGATGCCGATGACGGTCGCGCCGGCCGCGGTCAGGGCCCGCACCACGGCACCCCCGGCGCCGCCGCCGGCGCCGGCCACCACAACCACTGAGTCGGTGTTCAAGCTCATGCTGGAAGTCTCCGATCGAAACAGTGTCCGGATATACAAAGCGTTCGAGGCATACGAGGCAGGGCCACCGCGGCGCCGCGACTCCGCAGCGCCGACAGCGACCCTAGCCCCTGGCGCCGCCTCAGCCGGTGACGCCCCGAGTCGCCTCGATGACCGGCTTCAGCTTCTTGTTCAGGGCCTCGTAGAACATCGACAGGGGGAACTCGTCCGGCAGCACGGCGTCGACCAGGCCCTTCGGCGGACCGTCCAGCGGCAGCGCGGAGGCGCCCCGGGCCCAGACCGAGTTCGGGTTCGGCGCCACGTAGCTCGCGACCAGCTGGTAGGCGGCCATCCAGTGCGCCGGCTTGGGCCGGTCGATGCCGTCCCGGTACAGCGTCTCCACCTCGGTGGCCAGCGCGATCACCGCGTCGGCGATCCGCGACCAGTCCACGGCCAGCCGGTTGTCGGTCCAGTGGATCAGGCCGTGCCGGTGCAGGTAGGCGAACAGCAGCTGGCCGCCGAGGCCGTCGTAGTTGCGCACCCGGCCGCCGGTGATCGGGAAGCGGAACAGGCGGTCGAACAGGATCGTGTACTGGACCAGGCGCGCGTGCGAGGCGCCGGCGCCGCCGTCGCGCTCCAGGTTCACCGCGGCGCGGAACGTCGTCAGGTCGCAGCGCAGCTCCTCCAGCGAGTACAGGAAGTACGGCATCCGCTGCTTGATCATGAACGGGTCGAACGGCAGGTCGCCGTGGCTGTGCGTGCGGTCGTGGACCAGGTCCCAGAGCACGAACACCTCCTGCGTCAGCCGCTGGTCCTCCAGCAGCCGCGCGGCGTCCGGCGGCAGCGACATCTTCAGCGTCGCGGCGGCGGCCGAGGTGACCATCCGGAACCGCGCGGCCTCGCGGTCCTGCATGATGGCGCCCCAGGTGAACACCGGGGTCTCGCGCACGGCCACGGTCTCGGGGAACAGTACTGCGCTGTTGGTGTCGTAGCCGGCGGTGAAGGCGTCGGCGGCGACGAACTCGATCGGCACGAACTGCGGGTTCGGGTACTTGTCGCGCTCCAGCTCGGCGATCCAGTCCGGCCAGACGGTGCGGATGATCAGCGCCTCGAAGTTGCGGTCCAGGTTGCCGTTCTGCGTGTACATCGGGAACACCACGAGGTGCTCGCGGCCGTCCTCGCGCTGCGCGGCCGGGTGGAAGGCGCCGAGGGAGTCCAGGAAGTCCGGCACGCCGAAGCCGTCCTCGGCCCAGCGGCGCAGGTCCTTCAGGACGGCGCCGAGGTAGTCCGCGTCGTGGGGGAACTCCGGCGCCAGCGCCTCCACGGCCGCGCCGATGCGCTTGGCCAGGGACTCGGCCCGTGCGCGGTCGTTGCCTTCGGCCTCGAAGTCGATCGAGCCGTCCTTGGACTGCAGCGGCCGCAGCTCCTCGATCGCCGCCTTCAGGTCGCCGAACGCCTCCGAGGAAGCGACCGGGTGCGGCACGGCGTCAGCCGCGTTCGCCTGCTTCGGGCGGCGCGAGGCCCAGGTGACCGCGTTGATCCAGAGCGCGCGGTGGTCGTAGTCGGCGATCGAGTCGTCGCCGAACATGTCGGAGTCGGCGAACACCGCGACCCGGCCCTTGCCGAAGCGCACGCCCACGGCCAGCGGCCGGTCGGCGGGGTCGGCGGTCGGCGAGGAGTTCAGCAGCGGCAGGATGTCGGCGTCCTGGGCGGTGAACAGGGTGCCGGAGCGGTAGAAGCAGGCCTCGGCGACGCCGGCCAGCACGTCCTCGGCCTCGATCCGGTTCTCCGGCAGCGCGGCGCGCTCGGCCAGCACCCAGCGGGCGTTGCCGTTGTGCCGCCGCGCGGCGTCCTGCACCGTGAAGTGGTCGATGCCGACGCCGAAGCGGCCGAGCAGCGCGGCCAGGTTGGAGCCGGTGTCCTGCTCGCTGTCGGCGAGCAGCACCAGACCGCCGCCGGCAGCGACGTAGGACTGGAGGATGTCCAGCTCAGCCGGGGTGAACACCGGGGTCCCGATCCCGGTGGTGCGCTCGCGCGCCGGGTCGGCCGGGTGCGCGATGACCAGGACGTCGGCGCTGGAGAGCGAGTCAGGGGTGAAGGCGCCCTCGCGGTGCGCGGTGACCGAGTAGCCCCGCCCGCGCAGGAGATCGGCGGCATGCGTATAGCCGGCGTCGGCCGGATTCACGGGATTCATCGCCAGGGCGTCGGCCGGATCGATCGTCCAGGCCTCGCTGTGGGCCTCGTCGAACAGGACTCGCAGGATTCCCGTGTGCTGCCGCATGTGTCACCTCGCCTGATCATCGGATGATTGGTGGAAGAAATAGTGTGCGACCAGTCTAGCGACGGAAATCCTTCGGAATCAATCCTTGATCGCCGGATTACCTTGCGGTAGGTGGGGGTAACGGGGCGGCCGGGACTGGTGCGCCCGGACCCGGTGGTCGAGCTGGTGACCGAGCAGGTGACCGAGCACGACGACGCCCCGGACCGGTGGTGCGGTCCGGGGCGCTCGTTAGGTGGGTGTGAGCGGACTAACTGCCTGGCGGTCAGTCCTCGACGACGGTCAGGACGATCTTGCCGGCGGCACGGTTCGTCTCGCCGAGCTCGTGCGCCTTGGCGGCGTCGGCCAGCGGGAGGACCGTGTCGACGACGGGACGCAGCCGGCCGTCGGTCACCAGGGCGCGGATCGCGGTCAGGCCGCCGAGGTCCGGCTCGACCAGCATGAAGTCGGCGGTGACCTCGCGCTCGGCGGCGCGCGCCTTCATCGCGGGGGTGACGTCGTAGCTCAGGGCGACGAAGGTACCGCCGGGGTTCATCGTGCGCAGAGAGCGGTCGAAGTAGTCGCCGCCGATGGCGTCGACGACCACGTCGACGCCGGTCACGGTCTCGGCGAAGTCCACCTCGCGGTAGTCGACCACCTCGTCGGCGCCGAGCTCGCGCAGGAAGTCGTGCTTGGCGGCGCTCGCCGTGCCGACGACGTGCGCGCCGAAGGCCTTGGCGATCTGGACCGCGAGGTGGCCGACGCCGCCGGCCGCGGCGTGGATCAGGACCTTCTGGCCGGGCTGGACGTCGGCGAAGTCCCGCAGGGCCTGGTAGGCGGTGAGCGCGGCGAGCGGGAGGGCGGCGGCCTGGACGTGGGTCAGGTCCGCGGGCTTGAGGACGAACTGGCGGGACGGGGCGGCGACGTACTCGCTGTAACCGCCGGGGAAGCGCGGGAACAGGGGCATGCCGAAGACCTCGTCGCCGGGCTTGAACAAGGTGACGCCGCGGCCGACCGCCTCGACGACGCCGGAGACGTCCCAGCCGAGGATCGGGCCCTGCTCGGTGATGTCGGGGCGGCCGGCCCAGCCGCCGGCGGCGCGGGTCTTCCAGTCCGCCGGGTTGATCGCGGCGGCGTGCACGCGGACCAGGATCTCGGTGCCGCCGGGCCGGGGCTTGGGGACGCGGGTCTCCTGGAGGACGTCGGCGGGGCCGGGCTTGGTGGCGACGATCGCTCGCATGGTCGGCGCCGAGGAAGGCTGTTCGGTCATGGCTCTACGTTCGCGGACCATCCCCGGACGCCGACAGTGGCCCGATGGCCAACATGTGAAAGAATCGGGCCATGACTCATCATCGGCATCGTGTCGTAGTCCTCGCGCTGGACGGCGTGATCCCGTTCGATCTGGGCATCCCGGCACGACTGTTCGGCGCCGCGCCGGGTCCCGGCATGGAGCCCCTGTACGAGGTCGTGACCTGCGGATTGACGGCCGGACCGGTCACCACGACCGAGGACTACTCGCTGTATGTCGAGCACGGCGCCGCGGCGCTGGCCGAGGCGGACACGGTGATCATTCCGCCGGCGTACCCGATCGTGGATGAGCTCGCCGACGGCGCTCCGTTGCCGGTGGAGCTGGCCGAGGCGCTGGGTCGGATCCGTCCGGGGACGCGGAAGGTGGCGTTGTGCACCGGCGCGTATGTCTTCGCTGCCGCCGGGCTGCTCGACGGGCGCAAGGTGACGACGCACTGGCACCAGGCCGACCGGATGGAGGAGCTGTTCCCAACGCTGTCGGTGGATCCGAACGTGCTGTTCATCGACGACGGCGACATCCTCACCTCGGCCGGCGTCGCTGCTGCCATCGACCTGTGCCTGCACATCATCCGCAGCGACCACGGGAGCTCGGTGGCGAACGCGGCGGCGCGCGCGTGCGTGGTGCCGCCGTCGCGGGACGGTGGTCAGGCGCAGTACATCGAGCGGCCGGTGCCGACGCCGGCGGCCACCGGGACCGGGCCGGCGCGTGCCTGGGCTTTGGAGCGGCTGCATGAGCCGTTGACGTTGCAGGACATGGCGGGGCAGGCCCGGATGAGTATCAGGACTTTTACTCGGCAGTTCCGTACGGAGACCGGGCAGAGTCCCGGGCAGTGGCTCACGGTGCAGCGAGTGGACCTGGCGCGGCATCTGTTGGAGGCGACTGATCTGCCGATCGATCGGGTGGCGGAGAAGGCGGGGTTCGGGACGGCTACGTCGATGCGGCAGCATTTGCGGGCTTCGGTGGGGGTGTCGCCGCAGGCTTATCGGCGGACTTTCGCTCGGGCTTGAAAACCGGTCGCGCGGCAGGGATCTTCACGGAAGGCTTCGGAGCATGACCGACCCGGATTTCGTGCCCGGCCTGGAACTGTCGCGGCGTTTCTACCTCGAAGCCGTGCTGCCGATCCTGGACAAGGAGCTGCCGGGGTTGCCGCACGCCACAGCCCGGCTCGGCAGCGGCTCGGAGGTGCTCGGGTTCGATACCGCGCGTTCGACGGACCATGACTGGGGTCCGCAGGTGCAGCTGTTCCTGGCGCCCGACGATGTGGCGCGGCATCGGGAGCGGCTTTTGTCAGTGTTCGCATATCAGCTCCCGGAGACGTTCCTTGGGTACCCGGCTCAGGTCACCGTCGCAGGGGTCGACGACTGGCTGACCGGATGCCTGGGATACACGCCGTCGCGGGGCGTGACGACCGCCGACTGGCTCGCGACGCCGACGCAGCGCCTGCTGGAGGCGACGTCGGGCGCGGTGTTCCACGACGGTCTCGGGCAGCTCACGGCCGATCGCGCGCGGCTGGCGTGGTACCCGCGCGACGTGTGGCTGTACGTGCTGGCGTGCCAGTGGAAGCGCATCTCGCAGGAGGAGGCCTTCGTCGGCCGCTGCGGCGAGGTCGGCGACGAGCTCGGCTCGGCGGTGGTGTGCGCGCGGCTTGTTCGAGACCTGATGCGGCTGGTGCTGCTGATGGAGCGGCGGTATCCGCCGTACAGCAAGTGGCTCGGGTCGGCATTCGCGCGGACGGAGGCGGGGCCGGACCTCGTGCCGCTGATGACCGCCGCACTCGCCGCGACGGGCTGGAAGGCGCGAGAGCGGGAGCTCGGGCGGGTCTACACGCGCGTGGCCGAGCAGCACAACGGGCTCGGGCTCACCGAACCGCTCGACACGAGCACGCGGCTGTACTTCGACCGGCCGTTCCAGGTCATCGGCGCCGAGCGCTTCACCGGCGCCCTGCTGGAGCGTATCGAGGACGCGGAGATCCGGGCGCTTTCGCAGGCCGGCGCGATCGATCAGTTCGCTGACAACACCGACTTCCTGGGGCGGGCTGAGTTCACGCGCAGGGCGATCGGCCTCTGAGATCGGGCTTGGGCTCGGCGGGGGCGGCTGCGGCCCGGCCCGAGCCCGGCCCGCGCGCCTTCCCTACACCTGCTCCGCAGCCGCAGCCCCGCGCCCATGCCACGACTCCCACAGGTCTGCATACGCCCCGCCGGTCGCGACCAGCTCCTCATGGCTCCCGAGCTCGGCGATCACGCCGTCCTCCACCACCGCCACGCGGTCCGCGTCGTGCGCGGTGTGCAGGCGGTGCGCGATCGCGATGACCGTGCGGCCTTCCAGCACCGCCGCCAGTGAGCGCTCCAGGTGGCGGGCGGCGCGGGGGTCAATCAGGGAGGTTGCTTCGTCGAGGACCAGGGTGTGCGGGTCGGCCAGGACCAGGCGGGCGAGTGCCAGTTGCTGGGCCTGGGCCGGGGAGAGGGTGTGGCCGTCGGCGCCGATCGCTGTCTGCAGGCCCTCGGGGAGCGCTTCGGCCCAGGTCAGGGCGTCGACTGCGGAGAGGGCGTCGCGGACCTGGGTGTCGGTGGCGTCCGGGCGTGGGAGGACCACGTTCTCTCGGACGGTGCCGGCGAAGACGTGGTGTTCCTGGTTCACCAGCGCCACTTGGCCTCGGAGGTCGGCCAGGGGGAGTTCGACCAGGGGGACGCCGCCGACCGCGATGGAGCCCGCGGTGGGGCCGTGGATGCCGGCCAGGAGGCGGCCGAGGGTGGACTTGCCCGCGCCGGAGGGGCCGACCATCGCCAGGCGTTCGCCGGCGGTCAGGGACAGGTCGACGCCGTGGAGGACTTCGCGGCCCGGGATGTAGGAGTAGCGCACGTCGCGAGCGCGCAGGTCCTCGCCCTGCGGCTGCTCGCCGGAGGCCTCGCGGTCGGCCGGGACGCCGGCCACGCCGAGCAGGCGCGCCAGCGACGCGCCGCCGACCTGGAGCTGGTCGGCCCAGGCCAGCATGTCGTCGATCGGGCCCATGATCTGCTGCATGTACAGCGTCGCCGCCGTGACCTGGCCGAGGGTGAACCAGCCGTGCACGTACCCCAGCCCGCCGAGCAGCAGCGTCAGCGCCACCGGCAGGATGTAGCAGGACTCTGCCGTCGGCCAGAACACGCACCGCAGCCGCAGCGTGTAGCGCTCGGCGGCGAACTGCCGCCGGATGTCCTCGTCGGTGCGGCCGATGCGATAGCGCTGCAAGCCCAGCGCCTCGACGGTGCGCGCGCCGTCCACGGTCTCGGCCAGGCTGTCGGTCATGTCCGCGTAGCGCGCGCTCTCGGCGAGGTAGCCCTCCGGCGCGCGCTTCAGGTACCAGCGGAACACCACCGCGATCGGCGGCACGATCACCAGCAGCGGCAGCACCGCCCAGGGGCTGACCAGCGCCAGCGCCCCGATGGTGAGCAGGACCGTGACGATCGCGACCAGCGTGGTCGGCACGCCGTACCGCGCGGCCATGCTCAGCATGTCCACGTCCCGCGACGAACGCGAGAGCAGGTCGCCGCTGCCGGCCCGCTCCACCACGGACAGCGGCAGCTCCAGCACCCGCGCCACGAAGTTCTCGCGCAGCTCGGCGAGCACGCCCTCGCCGAACTTGCCGGCGGCCAGCTTCGCGTACCGGGTGACCACGGTCTGCACGATCAGGAACAGCGCGATCAGCCCGACGATGGTGTCGACGTGCCCTGCGGTCGTGCCGTGCTGCACGCCGTCGATCAGCGACCCCAGCAGCCGCGGCCCGAACAGCCCGGCCACCGCGGCCAGCGCGAACAGCCCGACGGTGAGCGCCAGGTCGCGGCCGCGGGCGCGCGCGACCTGCCCCGCGTACTGGCGCACCTCGGGATACGTCGCCACCGGCAACGCTTGGCGACCGGAAGCCTGAGGCCCGGACTCGCTCATCTCAGTTCTCTTCCCTGGTCACGGTCGCCCGGTAGCCGGGCACGGTCGCCAACAGTTCGCGGTGCCGGCCCTCGGCGGCGGCCCGGCCCCCGGCCAGGAACACCACGCGCTCGGCCCGGTCGAGCATCAGCGGACTGGTCGTGAACACCACGGTCGTGCGGCCGGCGCGGGCCGCCGCCAGCCGTTCGGCGATGCAGGCCTCGGTGTGCGCGTCGACCGCGCTGGTCGGCTCGACGAGCAGCAGTACCTCCGGGTTGGCGAGCAGCGCACGCGCCAGGCGCAGCCGTTGCTGCTGACCGCCGGAGAAGGACCGGCCGCGTTCGGAGACCGTGGCGTCCAGGCCTTCGGGCAGGGCCTCGATGATGTCCTCGGCCGCGGCGGTGTGCAGGGCGGCGGTGATGCGACTCACGCTGTCAGCGCGATCGCCGGTGGCGGTGCTGGAACCAGCACCGATATCAACACCGGAACTAGCACTAGCACTAGCACTGGAACCAGCACCAGCACCCACGCCGGCCAGCCCGTCAGCCAACCGCCCCGAGAACAACCGCGCATCGTTGTCCGCCACCAGGACCCGCCGCCGCAGGCTCCCCAGCGGCATCGCCTCAAGCGGCACGCCGTCCAGCGTGACGCCGTCGGCGGCCCGGTAGCGTCCGAGCCGGTCGGCCAGCTCGATCGCCTCGGCCGGGTCCGCGGCGGCCACCGCCGTGAACGACCCCGGCTTCAGGCTCAGCCCGGAGTGCTCGTCGACGAGCGCCCCGGTGCCCTCGGCCCGCTCCTCGGAACCCGCGGTCTCGGCCAGCGGATGGCTCAGTGCCAGGACCCTGACAACCTTCGTGGCCGCCACGTGCGCCCGCAGAAGCCGGCCCCAGGCCTCGGTGATCGTCCGCAACGGCAGCACCAGGAACGCGGCGTAGCCGTAGAACGCCACGAGCTGCCCGGTGGTGATCTCGTGGGACACCGCCAGCCGGGCCGCGAGCCAGGTCACGCCGACCACGAACAGCCCCGGCAGCAGCACCTGCGCCGACTCCAGCACCGACTCCACGCGCGCCACCCGGACCCCGGCGAACCGCAGCTCCTGCGACTGCTCCCGGTAGCGTTCGGCGAACTCCGGCTCGCCGCCGATGCCGCGCAGCACCCGCAGGCCGGCCACGATGTCGTTGGCACGGCCGGTCAGCTTGCCCTGCAGCGCGCGCACCTCGCTCTGCCGCCGGTGCATCGGCTTGAGCAGCGGCCCGACCAGGGCCATGATCAGCGGCACGCCGATCAGCACGGTGAGCCCGATCCGCACCTCGGTGCTGAGCAGCAGCACCGAGACCAGCACCACCGACACCACCGCGCCGGCGAACCGCGCGCTGACGTCCATCGTGCTGCCGATGCTGGAGGTGTCGGCGGTGCCGATCGACACCACGTCGCCGGTGGCGATGCGGCTGGGCAGGGTGGCGCCGAGGTCGGTCGCCTGGCGCGCGGTGAGCTGCACGGTGCGGTAGGCGGAGGTCAGCCAGTTGGTGACGGCGCACCGGTGGCGCAGGATCCCGGCCACACCGGTCAGGCAACCCAGGAGAAGCACCACAGTGGACCAGCGCCAGATCTCGCCGGTGTCCCTCGCGGTGACGCCGGCGTCGATGGTCTTGCCGATCGCGGCCGGCATCAGCGCCTGGCTCACCATCCAGACCATGCCCCAGAACGCGCCGAGCGTCATCGACGTCCACTGCATCCGTACGAGCCAGATCAAGTACCGGGTCGCCGATCGGGTGTCGGGAAGGCCGGGGTCCGGCTCGGGGAGGCGCCGCATGATCGCCACGCTAGTAGCGGCCCCGGGGCGGGGCCACCGAATTTAACGCCGCCACCACCTGCGCGAATAGTCCACGCTATTCGAGGCTTGACTCAGGTCCCCGCCTCCCGGTTGGATGAGGCCACCTTGCCCGGCATCACCTGCACCACACTCGCACCACACACTTCGCAAGCAGTCCGCCCATACCCTGTCAGCCTTGTCGCGAGGGGCCGCCTTGAGGATCACGCGCAGGCTCGGCGTCCTGGTCGCCGTCCCGCTCGCCGCGGTGTCCGGCTTCGGGGCCGTGGCGTTGACCGCCTCCGCCGGCGAGGCCATGCGCAGTGAGCGTCTGTGGTCCCTGATGCACACCTCGGACGCCGCGGGCAAACTGTTGGGCTGCTTACAGGACGAGCGCACCGCGATGGCGTTGCAGCTCACCACCCACCAGAACCAGCTCTCCCCCGACGTCGAGACCCGCATAGCGCAGACCGACGCGGCGCTGGCCGCCTACCGGCACCAGGTCCGCTCCATGCCGCGGATCACGCCGGGGACCAGGGCTCTGCTCTCGCGCATCGACCAGGACCTGACGCAGCTGACGGCGCTGCGCGCGCAGATCAAGGCACAGGCCGCGCCGGCGCTGTCCACGGTGGTGTTCCAGTACCGCATCGCGATCGCCGACCTGGCACAGCTGCGCAGCTCGGTGATCGACGACGGCAGCGCCTCGCAGCCGATCGCGGCCCGGCTGCAGGCCGCGAACCTGCTGTATCAGGCCTCTGAGGCGACCGGGCAGGAGGAGTCCGACGTGCTGCGCTCGGCGGTCGGACTGCCGCTGACGCCGGCCGCGGTCGCCGCGATCGCGCACGACCGGCAGGCCTACGACGACGCGATGGAGGCCTTCGACACCGCGGCCCCGGCCGGCTGGAACGAGCGCCCGGACCAGGCGATGACCACCGCGGACATCCTGAACGCGCAGCAGTTCGAGGACCAGATATCCCACCTGGGCCCCGGGGACCTGCTGTCGCCGGACAAGGACATGTGGGTGCAGACGATGAGCGCCCGGCGGGCCGCGCTGGACACGGTCCGCGAGGAGATGGACATGGCGACCATGTCCGCCGTGGCCCGGCTGCGCGACCGCTCCGAGCACATCGCCGAGGTGGAGGCCGCCGCGATCGCCGGCACCGCGCTGCTGGTGGTGATGATCAGCCTGCGGCTCGGCCGGCCGATGATCAGGGGCCTGCGACAGCTGCGGGACGCGGCGAACACCGTCGCCTTCTCCGGCCTGCCGGCCGCCGTCGAGGAGCTGCGCACCACCGAGTCGCTGACCGGCCGCACCCCCGAGGAGTTCGCCGACCACGCCGGCGACGCGCTGCCGCTGGGCACCGGGCGCGGGGACGCGCTGAACGCGAACGACCCGAAGGACGAGCTGGCCGCGGTCGCGCGGGCCTTCAACTCGGTGCACCGCGAGGCGCTGCGGACCGCCGCGGAGCAGGTGCTGCTGCGCGCCGGAGTGGGCGCCACGTTCGTGGCGCTGGCCCGCCGCGGCGAGCGCCTGACCGGCGCGCTGACCAGCGAGCTGGACCGCGCCGAGCGCCTGGAGCAGGACCCGGACCGGCTGGCGCGGCTGTTCGTGCTGGACCACCTGGCCGCACGCATGGCGCGGAACAACGAGAGCCTGCTGGTGCTCGGCGGCGAGGGCTCGGCGCGGGTGCGGGAGCGTCCGGTGACGCTGCTGGACGTGCTGCGGGCCGCGCTGGGGCGGATCGAGCGGTACACGCGCGTGGATCTGGAGGCCGTCGATCGGGGGGTCGTCATCGCGCCGCACGTCGTGGACCACCTCGTGCACCTGTGCGCGGAGCTGCTGGACAACGCGACCGCGTTCTCCGCGCCGGACAGCCGGGTGACGGTCGAGGGCCACCGGATGACCGACCGGGTGATCATCCAGATCGCCGACCGCGGCCTGGGGATGACGCCGGCGCGGCGTGCGGAGCTGAACACCCAGCTGGCCGCGCCGCGGCAGGTGGACAGCGAGACGGTGCGGGCGATGGGCCTGACCGTGGTCGCGCATCTGGCCGCGTGGTACGGGATCGAGATCCAGCTGCGGGCCCGGCCCGGCGGCGGGACGGTGGCCGAGGTGGGGCTGCCGTTGCGGGTGGTCTCGGCGGAGGCCGGTGCCGCGCCCGCGGACGGCACGGTCCATCTCGTGCCGGACACGGCCGCCGCGGTCAACCGAATCAACGGGGTCAACGGGGTCAACGGCGAGGACGCCGCCGCCGAGGACATCGACTGGCCCGAGCTGCCGTTCCCGGACGTCGACGAGCCGGCCACGATCGGCGCCAACGGGAGCGCTCACGTCAACGGCAGCGTTTCGGCCGACGGCAGCAGCGGCAGCGCTCAGGTCAACGGCCACGCTTCGGCCAACGGCAGTAACGGATCTCAGTCTTCTGACACCTATACAACTGTGAACGGCCTGCCTGTACGTCGCCCGAAGGCCCAGTTGCCGGCCAGGGCACGGCGCACCCCGGCCCCGGAAGCGGCCGCGTCCCCAGCACCTCCGACCGACGGCGGGCCCGGCAGCCACCCCGAGCCCGCCAAGAAGAAGGCCCGCATCGACCGCGACCCCGAATACGTGGCGGCGACCATGGCCGCCTACGCACGCGGGCTCAGCGGCCGCAACGGGCCGAAATCGTAGTGACGCAAACCCCTCATGCCATCCTCTAGCCCCACGGGAACCGCCCCATGAACGAACCTGCACCCGATCCGCACGGCAGCCTCGACTGGCTGCTCAACGACTTCGCCCACGGCACGCCCGGGGTCCAGCACGCGCTGGCGGTCTCCGCCGACGGCATCGTGGTGGCCGCCTCCCGGGATCTGGGCGAGGAGCAGGGTGAGCAGCTCGCGGCGGTGGCCGCCGGACTGGTGAGCCTGCTGGCCGGGGCCGCGCTGCTGCTGGACTCCGAGCCGGTGCGCAGCAACCTGACCGAACTCGGCAACGGCTTCCTGTTCTCGATGGCCGTCAGCGACGGCGCCTCGCTGCTGGTGTACGCCGAGCGCGAGTGCGACATCGGCCAGGTCACCTACGCCATGGCCGAGCTGATCAACCAGGTCGGGGAATCCCTGACGCCGACCGCGCGGGCCCGGATGCTGGCCCACGGCAACCTCCCGGGGGCCCGCTGATGGCCGCCCCCACGATCGCGGCGAAGATCGTCGTGGCCGGCGGCTTCGGCGTCGGGAAGACCACCCTGGTCGGGGCGGTCTCCGAGATCCAGCCGCTGACCACCGAGGCCGAGATGACGCAGGCCGGAATGGGACTGGACGACGTCCACCTGATCCCGACCAAGCGCAGCACCACGGTGGCGATGGACTTCGGCCGCATCACCATCGCCGAGGACCTGATCCTGTACCTGTTCGGCACCCCGGGCCAGGAGCGCTTCTGGTTCTTCTGGGAGGAGCTCTCCCGCGGCGCACTCGGCGCGGTGGTGCTGGCCGACGTCCGGCGCCTGGGCGACGCTTTCGCGGTCATCGACTTCTTCGAGGACCGCCGGATCCCGCACGTCATCGCCGTGAACCAGTTCGACGGCGCGCAGGTGTACGGGCACGAGGAACTGCGCCAGGCACTCGCCTTGGAGGACGACACGCCACTGCTGATCTGCGACGCCCGGCGGCGCGACTCGGCCAGGGGGGTGCTGGTGACGCTGCTGGAGCACGCGATCACGCAGCAGCGGATGCGCGACGACCTGCCGCCCGACGACCGGATGAACTGATGGCGGCGGCCCGGGGCGGTGCCCCTGTCGCGAGTGCCGCCGGGCACCGCCGGCGGGCCTTCGCCGCACTGCTGCTGGCCGCCTCCACCGCCGCCTCGGCGGGCTGCGCGTACGGCGGCGGCTACGGCGGCGGCGGCCTGGCGTACGGCGACCCCGCGGGCCGCCCCGACAGCCACACGCCGTTCCCGGTGGGGCTGCTGCTGGACACGTCCGGCACCAACGGCACCGGCGGCGTCGACGCCCGCGACGGCTTCGAGCTCTACGTCAGCCAGCACGCCGGCCGGCTCGGCGGCCGTCCGGCGCAGGTGACCGTCGCCAACGAGGGCCCGACACCGGCGGCCACCGCGACGACGATGCAGGGCCTGGTGGCGGCCGGGGCGCAGACCGTCGTCGGCCCGATCGACTACGCGGGCTACGAGAGCGTCGCACCGCTGGCGGACGCGGCACACGTACCGCTGATCGGCGTGGTGGCGCGTCCGGACCTGACGGACATCAGCTACATATGGAACGTGGCGTTCCTGTCCACGGAGCCCGGCGCGGCGATCGCACCGTTCATCTACAACCACGTCAAGTCCCCGGTCTTCGCAATCGGCGGCAACTACCCCGGCGACTGGGAGCAGGTGCGCGGGTTCGTCGACTCCTACACCGCCCTCGGCGGCAAGCTGGCCAACACCGGAGGCCAGCCGACGTTCACCCCGGCGGCGACGTTCACGCCGGCGAACGACACCACCGACTTCACCCCGTACCTCCAGGCGATCAAGGACTCCGGAGCGAAGGCGGTGTACTGCGCCTTCACCGGCGCCGAGGCGGTGCGCTTCGTGCAGCAGTACGCGCGCTCGCAGGTGAAGGACCTGCCGCTGTACGCGGTCGGCCTGGTCACCGACGGCCCGCTGCTGAAGCAGGAGGGCCCGGCGGCCACGAACATCACCTCGGTACTGAACTACTCCCCCGACGTCGACACGGCCGCCAACCGGGCCTTCGTCTCAGCGTGGGCAGCGGGCCACGACGGCCAGGAGCCGAGCGTCTACGCCCTGGACGGCTACGACGCGGCGGCACTACTGGACCAGGCAGTCGCCCAGGCCGGCCCGAACGCAGGCGCCGCAGCCGTCAACGCGGCGATCGCGGCGCTGGGGCGCATCGACAGCCCGCGCGGGGCTTGGCAGCTGGCGTCGACGACGCACGCGCCGATCCAGAAGTGGTATCTGCGGCGGGTGCAGGTGGACGGGACGGCGCTGGCGAATGTGGAGATCGAGGAGTTGGCTACGTTGCCGGATTGATGGCGCTGCTTGGTGGCGCCGTTTGATCGCGCTGCTCCGATCGGGCGGACTTCCGGCGCTGTGTCTTCGTTCGGCGGTTGACGGTCCGGGATAATCGACACGAGGGTGGGTGTCCCCGGATGGGGCGGGGTTGCCATGCCATTGTGGCCGAGGCTGGCGAGCTGCCGCAGAGATGGCGAGTCGACACCGGCCAGCAGCGCATCCAGCCCGAGGCGGAACAGGTGCCTCTGGCCACAAATGGCAGTCGGCGGCATGATCGAGGCGCGCCGCGCGGAGCCTCGCGACGCTCGCGGAGGCCTCGATCTCGGGGATGGAACCTGCCCTTGCGGTCTGGCGGCGGTTGCGCACTTCTTCCGGCGGCGCGGTCGTCGGTGAGCGGTTTTCGCCACCTCCCGGCCCGGCTAACGTCCCGGTCTCGGGTCAGGAATGTTCCCCATTGCCAGCGCGTTCTGTCCCACATGCGTATCGAGATGTGGGCCGACATCGCCAACCCGTGGACCCACGCCGCGGCCGAGCGGCTGCGCGTGGCGTTGGGGGCGGGTGACGTCGCCGCCGAAGTTGTCTGGCGTCCGCTGCTGACCGATGCCGCCGATCCCGACGCGCCGCGTGATGCCCTGCGCCTGCTGGTGCTCGCCGAGGAGCGTGGCGGGGTCGAGCTGCAGGGTCGGGTCGTTGCTGAGCTGCTGGCGTCGCATGATGTGCGCGACCTGGTCGAGCTGGCCGCCGTCGCGGAGCGTGCGGGGTTCCCGGACGGCGGGGCGCTGTTGGCGTCCGGCGGCGGGCAGGCGCGGCTGCGTGAGCTGCTGCTGATCGGCAAGGCGCGCGGCATCACCATCTCGCCGACGCTCGCCGACGGGGAGCGGTTGCTGGAGTTCGCGATGTCGCCGGCGACGATCGGCGAGTTCCTCGACGCGTCCGACGGCGCAGACGCCGACGCCGGCAGAAGCGCGCGCCGCCTCCCGCCCGAGGTCGAGCGCCTCCGCTGGGCCGAGGAACTGCTCGCCCTCAACGACCCGCTCGGCGCCCTGGTGCTCCTGGAGCCGCTGCTGGCCGAGCACGCTCAGGACCCGAACATCCGCCGCGTCGCCGCCTCGGCGTACTTCGCCTCGGCGCAGCTGGGCCGGGCACGCCAGGTCCTGGAGGCGACGCTCGCCGACCACCCCTCCGACTCCTACGCGCGCCTGATGCTCGGCCGCACGCTGAAGCGTCAGGGACACGCCGAGGAGGCCGGGACGCATCTCCGAATGGCCGCGGCGATGACGCCGGAATACGCGTAGACGCGTAGACGCTTAGGCCGCGGCAACCCGCACCTCGCGGGAAGACGTACAATCCAGCGGCGGCGGACAGGACTTACTGCCCGCCGCCGCAAGCGTTTCCAGCAGCGCACACCTTTTCTCGCGTAGACCACCTATGGCGGAACCCTCCAGACCCGACACGAACCCCTTGGTGCTTCCGTGACCGCACCCCTTCACGTCAGCACGCGAGGATCAGTAGGGAACAACCGCCCGCCCCGCGAGCAGCGACCCGCTCCGCGAACAAACTAAGGAGCGTCGCGTGCCCGGTTCCCGGATCGCAGCCCTCGGCCACAGCCAGCCCGACCGCGTCCTCACCAACGCCGACCTGGCGCAGCTGGTCGACACCAGCGACGAGTGGATCACCACGCGCGTGGGGGTGCGGACCCGCCGTGTCGCCGAGCCCGGCCAGACGCTCGACGAGTTCGCCGCCGTGGCCGCCGGCAAGGCGCTGGCCGGCGCCGGCATCGCGGCGGCCGACGTGGACCTGGTCCTCGTAGCGACCAGCACCGCCGTCGCGACCAGCCCGAACACCGCCGCGCGCGTCGCGGCGCGCCTGGGCATGAAGGCCCCGGCGACCATCGACGTGAACGTCGTCTGCTCCGGCTTCACCCACGCCCTGGCGCTGGCCGACCAGGCGATCCGCTGCGGCCAGGCCGCCACGGCCGTGGTCGTCGGCGCCGACTTCATGAGCGCCGTCACCGACTGGACCGACCGCAGCACCTGCGTCCTGGTCGGCGACGGCGCGGGCGCCGCGGTGGTCACCGCCACCGACCACGCGTCCGGCATCAGCCCGGTGCTGTGGGGGTCGGTCCCCGAACGCGGCCGCGCCGTGGTCATCGAGGGCACGCCGAACCGCTTCTCCCAGGAGGGCCAGACCGTCTTCCGCTGGGCCACCACCGAACTCCCGGCCGTGGCCCGCCGGGTCTGCGACCGCGCCGGCATCCGCCCCGAGGACCTCGGCGGCGTCGTCTTCCACCAGGCGAACCTGCGCATCATCGAGCCGCTGGCGGCCAAGCTCGGCGCCGTGAACGCGGTGATCGCCCGGGACGTCGTCGACTCCGGCAACACCTCCGCCGCCTCGATCCCGATCGCGCTGGCGAAGCTGGTCGAGCGGCGGGAGATCCCGGCGGGCGCGCCGGTGCTGCTGTTCGGGTTCGGCGGGAACCTGTCCTACGCCGGGCAGGTCGTGACGAGCCCCTGAGGGCAGCGGAGGGGCAGCGGAGGGGTGACGGCAGGGCGTCAGCTACCGGCGCCGCCGCCACCGCCGCCACCACCGCCGCTCAGTTGGTGACGGCGGAGGCCACCGCCGATTGGACAGTGGTCAACGTCAGCTTGGAGTAGAAGTCCGACGGCGCCCGTCCGTTCACCACTGTGATCGTGTCCGGGCAGGCCGAGTCGTCGCCGTCGATCTCGTGCGGTGCCAGGACCTGCGCCCCGGTCCGTGCCGCGTAGACCGAGATGGTGTACTGCTCCAACTTCATCGGTATGTTCGCTCCGCTGGAATACGGACAGTTGTCGAGCAAAGTCTCGGTCTGGACACCGGTGACGCAGGCGACGAGCTGGACGTCGGTCGCCTTCGCAGGGGCCCACCCGACGTACTCGCCGTCCAGGACTCCGGCATTGTCGTCGACTCCCGCGAAGCCGTCGGAGCCGCCCTCGAAGTCGATGGGATGCGGCGCGCCGCCGCCCGGGACGTAGGCCGTGGCGCGAGAGGCACCGTGGCCGTCGCACGCCGCGGTATAGCCGAGCCCGTGCCTGGGCAGATGGATCGTCGTGATCGCGGCGCCGCCGATCACCACGGCGGCGAAGGCGGCCCCGCCGAAGACGGCCTGCCGGCGGTCCTTCCGCGAACGCTGCCGTACCTCGGCCTGCTCGGTAGCGATGTCCTTCGCCAGCAGGTCGGCGGCCTTCTCAGCCGGCGGCGTGGTCGGATCGGGATCGGTCGCGGCCATCAACCAGTCGGCCGCGGTCGCGTCCGCCACGAGCGCCCGGAACCACTCCTTGGCGATCCTGCCCTTCGTGGCGTCCTTGACGAAGGCGCTGACGACGATGACGCCTCCGTCGTGGGTGTACGAGGCGACGGCCGGCCACGGCGCGTGGACCGTGCGTTTCCCCTGGTCCGCGAAGATGCCGGCGGCGGTGACCGCCATCGGCGGGAAGTCCGCCTGCTCGCCCGCCGCGAGCCGGGCCTGACCCCGGGCGAACGCGCGCGGCTGCAACTCGGCGTCGACGAGCTGCAGCAGCCGGTAGATCCCCGCGACCCGTCGCAGGATGATGCGGCCGCCCGGCCCCGTCAGATCCGGCGTGTCCGCGGCGCCTGTTGCTTCCAGGACGTCCTTCCGCGGCATGATCGCCATATCGGATTTGCCCCGCCACGAGTAGAGCGCCTCGTCCCAGCGCACAGACCGCAGTTGCCGGCCGACGCAGCACGCGAGCCCGTGCTCGTACACGACGACGCATCTGGCGTCGCCGCTGTACCGCCACAGCGCGATCCCCACCACGAGGGCCCCGATCAGGATGAGGGCCGGCCCGTGCCAGCCGAGCAACCCCAGGGTGACCGCCAAGGCCACCCCCACGATGGTGATCGGCCACACCAGCAGCACAGGAGCCGCGCGCCGCCAGAAGACGGCTTTCTGCGCCCCGAGTGCGCGCTGCTCGGCGAGCGCCGTGACGGCCGGCGGCACCCCGACGGTGAAACTGACGGACCTCATGGCGCCCCCAGGCATCTATCTTCGTTCTCTGAGATAGTCCGTTGCGGATTCAACCAGCGCCGCACCCCGCGCGTCCATCGTTTGCCGCTACTACACAACGGGCAACCGCCGGCCTTCTCCTCCTGCCCTCAGGAGTCAGGATTCGACTAATGTCCGGTCGGTTGTGTCTTCACGAGACGGGACGGTGCTTCGATGCTGTGCGGTGATCCCGCATGACCTGGAACCGATTTCTGCTCGGCAGGTCGACGCGGGTGTACGACGCCGTATTGATCGTCGGGATGCTGTCCGTCGCCCTGCTCGTGCCGCTCTCGCAGCCGGCGCAGCCATGGCGCCACATGGACTTCCTCGGCCAGATCCTCATCACGCTCTCGATCGTCCCCGCGCTGGTGCGCCGCTCGGCGCCGTGGGTGACCCTGATCGCCAGCTGCGCGGCGTGCGTGGCGATCGAGGCGTGCGGCTTCTGGCCGGTCGTCGGGACATACGGTCCCATGATCGCGCTCTACAGCCTGGCGGCTTACCGCGGGCTGCGCGCGGGAGCGTACGGCGCCTCAGTACTGGGGGTGATCTGGATTTACGGCGGCATCGTCACCCGGGGCGGTTCCCTGCCCGCGACCATTGTGCAGGCCATCGTCGTACCCGTGATCCTTGCCGTCTTCGGGCTCCAGGCCTTCCGGCTGGCCGAGCGCAATATCCGTCTCGCGGAGCTCACCGAGCAGCTTCACAAAGAGCAGGCCGCGCGCGCTGAGCTCGCGGTGACGGCTGAGCGCCTGCGGATCGCGCGGGAGCTGCATGACGTGGTCGCACACCACCTGTCGGTCGTCTCGATCCAGGCCGGTCTCGCGTCGTACGTGTTCGACTCGGATCCGCCGACGGCGCAGGAGGCTTTGGGCGCGGTCAGGGCCACGAGCAACGAAGCCTTGCAGGAGATGCGGTCTGTGCTGCGTCTCTTGCGCGGCGGCGCGCGCCCCGGCCAGGCGGGCTCCGGTACGGCGGACTCCGGCGCGGAGGCGCAGGGCGGGGGACGCACGCCGGGGCTGGCGCAGCTGGACGCTCTGGTCGAGCGCGTGGGCGCCGCCGGCGTGGACGTACGGCTCGCGCTCACCGGCGCGCGCAGGCCGCTGGGAGAGGGCACCGAGTTCGCGGTCTACCGGATCGTGCAGGAAGCGCTGACGAACGTGCTCAAGCACGTGGGACCGGCAGCCACGGCGGAGGTGGCGCTGCACTTCAGTGCGGATTGCTTCGAGGCACGCATAACCAACACCGTCCCGTCGGCGGAGTCCGGACAGGCCCAAGTCCAAGTCCATAGTGTCCATAGCGGGGAAACCGATCACCGCGGTGCCGGAGACGGGCTCATCGGCATGCGCGAGCGAGCCAGGATGCTTGGCGGCACGCTGGCCGCCGGGCCGCGTGCGCAGGGCGGATTCGAGGTTGTGTTCAGTCTGCCGACGGCCTCGGCCGCTGAGTGAACGCCGCGCCGGCCGACGAAGGAGCCCCTGGCCGGATCGGCTGCCAGGGGCCTGGTTCGGAGCGTCGTCAGATGCGAGACAGAACCAGTTCGGTCAGGCTGTACGCGGGCAGCTGGGCCCGGCCGGCGGACCCGATCGAGGTGGCGATGGCGGTGCTGCCGGGGGCGTAGCGGTAGCTGATCGCCAACGGCAGCGGTCGGTAGCCCGCGTAGTCCAGCTGCACGGTGTGCGTCGCGGCGGGGTCCTCGTTCTCGATCAGGACCACGAGATCGCCGTTGCGCTGAACGGCGGCGTGGGTGACGATCGGCGTGCTGCCCGTGCTACCCGTGCCCGACACCGAGGTCCGCACCAGCGTCGCGCCCGGACCGGCCAGCCGGCTGGTCAGGCTGAGCGCGTAGTAGGCCGGGAAGGGCGTGTTCACGGGCGGCTCGCACACCTTGGCGCCCTGGACGTTGGTCACGCAGCTGTTCACACCCGAGGAGAGCAGGCCCCAGTCGCCGTAGCCGTGGCCGTCCGGGTCGTCCGGCGAGCCGGCCGCGTCCTGCACCGCGCCGATGTGCGTGTTGAACCAGTCCACCTGGGATGCCCCCTGCTCCAGCCAGGTGGCCACGTCGTCGGCCGCGTAGAGCGCGTCCGGCGCGGTGACGCTCTGCACGCCCGGGTCGAAGCCGGCGGTGTTCGTCTCGCCGACGATCACCTGGATGTGGTCGGCGTGCGGGCCGGCGTTCTGCGCGATGTCGGCCTTGATGGACGCCATCTGGGCGGGGATCCGGGCCGGCACCGTGAACAGCGAGGCGTCGCTGGTGTCGGCGAAGGGCGGGCGGTACGAGTGCACGTCCACGAAGTCGATGGCCGAGCCGGCCGCCTTGAGCAGCGGCCCGTTCCAGTCCGGCTGTCCGGCGGCGGGGGCGAACGGGGAGATCTCGACGCCGACCTCGATGCTCGGGTCGACGGCCTTCATCGCCTTGGCGAACAGCACGGCGTTCCGGCCGTAGGCCGTGGGGCTCTTGTCCGCGTGGTTGTCCGGCTCGAAGGCCGGGAAGCTGGTGTAGAAGCCGTTGCCCCAGACCTCTTCGCCGATGGTCCAGTACTTGATGCCGTCGTGGTCCACGATGTTCGCCTGGCGCACCCAGGCCGCCGCCTCCTGCGGCCCGATGTCGGTGCCGCCGGGGCCGTCGGTCGCGGTGCTGCCGTAGTTGACGTGGATCATCGCTTGCGCGTGCGTCTGTTCGGTCTGGTGGACCCAGGTCTGCCACGGCAGCGGGGCGTCCGGACCGAGGTTGGCGGTGGCCGCGTTGGCGTCGTCGGTGTTGGTGCGCCAGCGGTAGACGTCGTCGAACGGGCCGGTGTTGAGCTCGCGGACGCGGAGTCCGGCGGCGTCCAGGAGCGCGCTGGTGCCGGGGTTGGTGATGTTCGGATCCGAGTCCCAGTCGTTGGTGCCGATCGGCGCGGCGGGGACGCGCGCGAGCGCTTGGTCGGCGTGCACGGTCACGGTGATCGGGGTGGCGCCGGTGTTCGCGGTGGTGGTTGAGGTTGAGGTTGTTGTGGTGGTGGCGGTGGCGGCCGGACCGGTCGCCACCGTCGCGCCGAGCGCCAGCGCGGCGAAGGCGGCGGTCTTCGAAACGGTCTTCATGATCCGAGCGTAGGGCTCTGACATGCCGTTTCGGCATTGCCGCGAATCATGACCCTGGCATGACCTGTGTCATGGATCGGCCAATCAACGGCGTCACAATTTCCGTCCGCCGATCTCCGTCCCGTCCGGCAGTTCCATCTGCGCGGTGAGCCAGGGGATGAACGTCGCTTCCTCGAACGCCGACCAGTCCGGCGTGTGCAGCACCTGCGCCTCGCCGATGCGGCGGGCCAGCGCAACGACGGCGTCGCCGGCGGGGCGGCGGGCCGCGTCGTAGCGCGCGGCGAGGTCGTCGAGGTCGGTGGCGGCGGGCCAGAGGTGCAGGAGGGTGGCGGCGTCCTGCATGGCCTTCACCGCGCCGGCGCCCGCGTGGGGGCGCGCGACCGCGCCGGCGTCGCCGAGCAGGAGCATGCGGTGCTTGGCGTAGGCGGGAGCTTCGAAGTCGTAGATCGGCTGGATGAAGACCTCTTCGCGCGGGGTCTTGCGGAGTGCCGCGGCCCAGAGTGGCGGCAGTTCGCGGGTGAGCAACGCGTCCATGAAGTCCAGGAGGCCGTCCGAGACCGCGCCGGGCGGGATGCTCGTCGCGGTGCCCAGGTCGCTGGCCAGCTCCGGCGGGACCATGGAGTACAGCACCCAGTTGAAGTGCCGACGGCCGTCATCGGCGGGGATCGGGTACGCGACCAGGTGCCCGTGCCGGAAACCGACGGTGAAGAACGCATCGGTCGGCAGCCCCTCGAGCTCTGCGAAGTCCGCCAGGCCCCGCCAGCACAGGTAGCCCGCGTACTCCGGCACGACGCCCGGAAACATCGCCTCGCGCACCACCGAGCGGTAGCCATCGGCACCCAGCAGCAGGTCGAAGTGCTCGACGGTGCCATCGGCCAGCGTGACGGAGGCACCGGATTCGCTGGGCGCCGCCGAGACCACCCGTGCGTCGCCCCGGTACTCGACGTGCGACGGCAACCGGCCGCGCAACGAGCGGTGCAGGTGCCCCCAGTTGTAGGCATTGAAAGGGAAGGGCTGCGGCCAGATCAGCTTCCCGAGCCCGGACCCCTCGCCGCCCCACGCGTACCACTGCCGCGCGGCGTTGGTCGTAGCGGGCAGCGAAGCATCGAGAAGCCCCGCCGCGACCAGCTCCGCGAACCGCTCATGCTGGATGCCGATCCCAGCCCCGCGCTCCCGCAGCTCCCCGGCCGAACGCTCGAACACGACGACCGCCGCGCCGGGCACCGCCTGCGCCGCCGCCAACGCCGCCGCGCACCCGGCGATGCTGCCGCCGACCACGCCGATTCGTATGCTGCCAGTTGTCATCGCCGACCCCCCGTATCAGAGCTCAGCCCAAAATATCGTTGCCGGCGGGTCGGCGCCGCCGCGGCTCAACGTGCTGGGGCAGGTGCTACTGCGAGTGCGGTTTGCACCAGTGCCGCGCGGTGTTGGTCGTGGCGGCCTGCGGCGACCAGCTCGGCGAACCGCTCGCGTCTGGATGTCGATGCCGATCCCGACTCCGCGGTCCCGCAGTTCACCGGCCGAGCGTTCGAACACGACGACCGCCGCGTCGGGTACTGCCTGCGCTGCCGCGCTTCGCACCCCACCCCATCCAGGGGGACAAACCACCCTCGTATCGATTGTCCCGGAACGTCAACCGCCGAAGGAAGCCACCACCGCCGAAGTCCGCCCGATCGGAGCAGCGCCGCCTAGAAGCCCCTACAACTCCCCAGGCTGCGTGGCCGAGAACCGAGCCTCCACAGCCGCGTAGACGTTCTGCCGCGTCGGTTCCAGGTCCAGCGCGGGCGGGCCGTCGTCGACCATGCCGCCGCCGCGCGTCGCCATCGCGTACATCGCGCGGCCTTGGGGGGCTGGGGCGCCGCCGGTCGACAGGCCGGTGTCGGCCAGTTCGAGGAGGGCCGTGAGGTGGGAGCCGAGTGCGTCCGCGTACTCGCGTGCTCTGCGGACCGCCTCGCCGACGGCCTCGGTGCGGGCTTTGCGGTAGACCTCCGAGTCGCGGCGGAGGGTCCAGTAGGGGCCGTCGATCGCGCGGCCTTCGCCGTCGGCGATGCGGGTGACCATCTCGCCGAGGACTGTGAAGTCCTTCACCACGAGCCGGATGCGGACCGAGCCCTGATACGGGCCCATCTTGTCCGTGCGCTTGCGCCATTCCGGGTACACCGAGAAGCGGCCGGTCTCCAGCTTCTCCAGCGCGTCGCCGTAGTCGGCCTTGATCTGGTCCAGGAGTTCCTTGTTGCGCTTGGTCAGCTGCTCCAGGGCGGCGCGGCGGTCCTTGTCGCGGGCCGTGACCGTGACCGTGAACTCGCACAGTTCCGGGTCCGCTTCGAGGTTGGCCTCGCCGCGGACGCTGACGACGATGGGGTTGCCGGCGGTCTGGGCGACCTGAGCGTTCTGAGCTTCCCTAGCGGTCTGATCCGTCTGATCGGGCTGGGCGGTCTGAGCGGTCTGGTCCGTCATGACCGCCAGTCTGCCGTAGCGGCGGGGTACCGCGCCTGGCGGAGCTCAGGACCGCACTAGCCTCGCGATGGCCTCGTTGGCCTCCTTGACCTTCGCGTCCGCCTCCGGGCCGCCGGTCGCCAGGGCGTCGGCCACGCAGTGCGCCACGTGCTCCTCCAGCAGCCCCAGGGCCACCGACTGCAGGGCCTTGGTGACCGCGGAGATCTGCGTGAGGATGTCTATGCAGTACTTGTCCTCCTCGACCATCCGCTGCAGGCCCCGCACCTGTCCCTCGATGCGGCGCAGCCGCTTGTTGTAGTCGTCCTTGCGGTCGGTGTAGCCGTGCATGCCCGGTGTCCCATCCGTCGTCGTCGCGCCTGGTGGATTACCCCCTTGGGGTAACTGGTCAGCCCGCTCCAGTGTTCCCGCGGATACCTACCCACAGTAACGGGCTGAACTGCGCCGACCCGTAAGATTAACGTCATGAGCCACTCCGATTCCGGCACCGCCCGGCCCATCACGATCGTCGGCAATCCGGTGCTGCACCACCCGTGTGCTCCGGTGGAGACCTTCGACGACCAGCTGGCGGTGCTCGTCGACGACATGTTCGCCTCGATGTACGCCGCCGAGGGCGTGGGACTGGCCGCCAACCAGATCGGCGTGGCGCTGCGGGTGTTCGTCTACGACTGCCATGACGACGACGACGTCCAGCACGTCGGCCACATCGTGAACCCGGTGCTGGCCGAGCTGCCGGCCGACCGGCGCCAGCTGGACGACTCCGCCGAGGGCTGCCTGTCCGTCCCCGGCCCGCACCACGAGCTCGCGCGCCCGGACTACGCGAAGGTGACCGGCGTGAACGTCAAGGGCGAGCCGATCACCGTGGAGGGCACCGGTTACTTCGCCCGCTGCCTGCAGCACGAGTTCGACCACCTGGAGGGCCGCCTCTACATCGACCGGCTCAGCAAGCGCCAGCGCAAGAACGTGCTGGCCGAGATGGAGCGGATGCAGGCGGAGAAGGCGGAGAAGGCGGCGCAGGCAGCGCAGGCCGAGACGGCGACCGCCCCCGCGAACTGAACCGGAACACGAGACAGAGAAAGACGGCAACGACGAAGGGCCCGCACATGCGGGCCCTTCGTCATGTCATCCGAGCAGTCGCCGGAACCGACGGAACCGCCGGAACCGTCAGAACCGTCGAAACCGCCGGAACCAGCGCGGCAGCCGGAGCCAGCGCCCGCGTCACCCGCTCGTCTGCGGCTGCGGCCCGCCGGTCGTCGTCGGCCGCCCACCCGGCTGCGTGGGCCGGATCTGCGTCGTGCTCGTCCCCGGGGAGCCCGGCGAGTTCGACGTGCTCGGCGCGTTCCCCGACGTCGTCGACGTCCCGCCGGTCGCCCCGGTGCTCGTCGGCGGCGTGACCGGCGGCTGGTAGGTGCTGGTCGGCGCCGGCGGCGACGGCAGCCCGGTCGAGGTCTGGCCCGGCGTCGCGCCGCTGGTCGCCGGCGTCCCGGAGGGCGAGGAGCTCACCGGGTTCATCGGCACCGCCTGGTTGTTCTGCGCCGTGAACGTGAACGACTGCGCCTGCGTCCCGGCGACCGCCTTGTTCATGTACGCCGCCCACAGCGGCGCCGCCACCGCGCCGCCGCCGACGGTGTCCTTGCCGGCCATCCCGTTGATCGACATCAGCGCCCCGCCGTCGGTCTGGCCCCAGACCGCGACCGCGGTCGACAGCGTCGGGGTGTAGCCGACGAACCAGACCGAGCCCAGCTTGGCGCCGTCGCCCGGCAGGTCGGTGGTGCCGGTCTTGCCGGCCACGTCGCGGCCGTCGGACAGCTGCGCGCCGCCGCCGGAGCCGTTGGTCACCACGCCCTGCAGGGCCCGGGTCACCTGGTCGGCGACGGCCGGGGTGAAGGCCTGCTTGGCCAGGCTCTGGTGCGCGTACACGGTCTTGCCGCCCTGTACGACGCTGGCCACCGTGTACGGATCCACCTGCTGGCCGTGCGCGGCGAAGGTGCCGTAGGCGTCGGCCATCGACTCGGGGTTGGTGGACACCACGCCCAGCGGCAGCGTCGGCAGCGACTGCTCGGAGGCGTTCACCGGGATGCCGGCGGCGCGCGCCGCGTCGGCGACCTTGGTCATCCCGATCTGCTGGCCCAGCTCCACGAACACCGAGTTGATCGACTGGTTCAGCGCGTACTGCACCGAGACCTGGCCGTAGCTGGTGCCGCCCTCGTTCGGGATCACCTGCTGGGAGTTGGGGACGCGGTAGGGCGAGTCGCCGTCGAAGGTGTCGTTGACCGTGCCGCCGTTCTGCAGGTACGCGGCCAGCGCGAAGGTCTTGAACGACGAGCCCGGGGACAGCGTGCCCTGCCAGGAGGCGTTGAAGGCCTGCTTGGCGTAGTCGTCGCCGCCGTAGAGGACGCGCACCGCGCCGTCGCCGGGGACCACGGTCGCGATCGCGGTGTGCACGTAGTTGTCCACGGACCGCTTGGCCGGGTTGAGCTGGCTGGTGATCTGCGCCTGCACCGCGGCGGCCGCGGCGTCCTGCATCTTGGCGTCGAACGTGGTGTTGATCGTGTAGCCGCCGGTGACCAGCTGCTCGCGGGTCAGGCCGGTCTTCGCCTCGGCCTCGCCGATCGCCGCCTCGACCAGGTACGGGTCCTGGTTGTCGCTCTGGCTGCTGGGCCGGGGCCAGGCGGCGAGCGCCGGGAACTGCACGGCGGCGCGGTCGGTCTGGCTCAGCTTGCCCATCTTGACCAGGCCGTCGAGCACGTAGTTCCAGCGTGCCTGGAGCTTGGCCATGACGGAGGGGTCCTTGGGCGCCAGCTCGTAGTACGACGGAGCGTTCACCAGCGCGGCCATCACCGCGCCCTCGGCGACACTGAGCTGGTCCACGTCCTTGTTGAACCAGGCGCGGGCGCCCATCTCGACGCCGGAGGCGCCGCGGCCGAAGTACACGGTGTTCAGGTAGCCCTGCAGGATCTGCGACTTGGGCTGCTGCTGGGAGATCTTCAGGGCTATGACCGCCTCCTTGGCCTTGCGCGACAGCGTACGCTCGTCGGTGAGGTAGGCGTTCTTCACGTACTGCTGGGTGATCGTCGAGCCGCCCTGGGTGGAGCCGCCGCCGAGGTCGTTGACCAGGGCGCGGGCCGTGCCGGTGACCGAGATGGCGCCGTCGGACCAGAAGTTGCGGTCCTCGGCGGACAGGAAGGCGTTCTGCACCTGGGCCGGGACCTGCGAGAGCGGGACGTCCTGGCGGATCTCCGGGCCGCGCCGGCCGAGCACCACGCCCTTGTCGTCGACGACGGTCAGGTGCTGCTGGGTCACCGACTCGTTGATCGGCGGGACGTCGATCGAGGCGTAGACCGCCCAGGCCCCGCCGGTGACCAGCAGCACGAACGCGATCAGCGTGCTGGCGACCAGCCGCCAGGACGGCAGCCAGTGCCGCAGCCCGGACTTCCCGCGGCGGGGATAGTCGATCACACGCAGGGCCATGGGGAACGGCTCCTCATCCGGGCCCCTGCCGACTCGGCAGACCCCTCGCAGTCATTGTCTTCGGGCGTCAACACATCAGACCATCGTGAACTGAAAATTCTGAAAAAATCCGGAGGAACCGGTCGTGATCCACCTCTCATCACGGTATGCGTCCCTCCGTGGACTCATCGAGTAGTTGCGAACTCTTCGCAACTGCAAAATAATCGCGTCTGGGGCGGGCAGGCGTCCTCCCCCGCCGTCGGCCCCGGCGGCGACCATGTACCGAGCACAGGGGGCGTCCCGCGCCATGACCGCGACCACAGCAGGTGGCACCGACAGCACCGGCACCGCGCAGGCAGCGGACCAGGCGGCCGGATCCCGGCTGGCCCGGATCCGGGCCAGCCTGACCCCCGCCGAGTGGGGGCGCGTCGGGGGCATGTTCGGGTTCATCGCGCTGCTGCACGTGGTCGGCTGGGGGATCCTGGCGGTGATCGTCGTGCCCGGCCACTACAAGCTGCAGGGCGGCCTGTTCGGCTTCGGCACCGGCCTGACCGCCTACACCCTGGGCATGCGGCACGCCTTCGACGCCGACCACATCGCGGCCATCGACAACACCACCCGCAAGCTGATGGCCGAGGGCAAGCGGCCGCTGTCGGTGGGCTTCTGGTTCTCCCTCGGCCACTCCACCATCGTGGTCGCACTGACCCTGCTGCTGGGCCTGGGCCTGAAGGGCCTGGGCGTGCAGCTGACCGACGACAAGTCCGGGCTGCACAACTTCGGCGGCCTGGTCGGGACCACGGTCTCCGGCACCTTCCTGTACCTGATCGCGATCATCAACCTGGTGGTGCTGGTCGGGATCCTGAAGGTGTTCCGGCAGATGCGGCGCGGGGAGTTCGACGAGGCCACGCTCGAGGAGCACCTGAACAACCGCGGCCTGATGAACCGGTTCCTGGGCCGGGCCATGCGGGCGGTGAACAAGCCCTGGCAGATCTACCCCGTCGGCGTGCTGTTCGGCCTCGGCTTCGACACCGTGACCGAGGTCGGGCTGCTGGTCCTGGCCGGCACCTCGGTGGCCTCGGGCCTGCCCTGGTACGCGGTGATGTGCCTGCCGATCCTGTTCGCCGCCGGCATGTCGCTGCTGGACACCATCGACGGCTCGTTCATGAACTTCGCCTACGGCTGGGCCTTCTCCAAGCCGGTGCGCAAGGTGTTCTACAACATCACGATCACCGGCCTGTCGGTGGCCGTGGCGCTCATCATCGGCACCATCGAACTGCTGAGCATCCTGCAGGACAAGCTGAACCTGACCGGCGGCTTCTGGGACTGGGTGGCGCACGTCGACCTGAACAGCATCGGCTTCGCCATCGTGGGCATGTTCCTGGTGGTCTGGCTGGCGGCCGTGGCCGTGTGGAAGTTCGGCCGCATCGAGCAGAAGTGGACCGCGGCGATGCCGGTGGCCGAGAAAGTTACCGACCAGTAGGATCATGGCATGACCGCAGCAGAGCAAGAGCCTTTCGACGTCGGCGCCTTCCTGACCGCCGCCGTCCCCATGGTCGGCACGCTGGCGCTGGAGTACGTCGAGACCACGCCGGAGCGCGCCGTGCTGAAGTTCCGGGACCAGCCGGCGTACCGGAACCACATCGGCGGGCCGCACGCCGGCGCGATGTTCACGCTGGCCGAATCCGCCTCCGGCGCGATCGTCACCGCCGCGTTCGGCCACCTCATGGCTGAAGCCACCCCCCTGCCCACCACCGCCACCATCGATTTCAAGAAGGTCGCCCGAGGCGACGTCACGGCCACAGCAACACTCGGGCGCCCCGTGGACGACATCATCGCCGAGCTCAAGGGCGGCACGCGCCCCGAGTTCCCGATCCATGTCGCCATCCAGCGCGACGTCGACGACGCCGTGACTGGCGAGATGACCATCATCTGGACCCTGCGGCCCAACAGCTGACCCCACCCACCGACGGCGCACGCGCCGTCGGCCCCTGCTTATAGAACGTCGCGAGCCTCGAAAAGGTTGCCTTTCCGCGGTGTTCGGGCCCGCCGGAAGATGGACTCCGCCGGCGGGCCCGTCCCTGTTCAGGGAGCTGATTCAGCGTCAGGAGACTCCGCCGGGGGCTGCGGCGGACGTCCGGTCGCGACACGACACCCGGTCAGGACACGACGCCCGGTCACGACACGCAGAGCACCGACCCCTGGGCCACCGCGCTGAGCACCCGTGCGCCGTCCTCCGCCACGCCGTACAGGTCGCACCGGCACACGGCCTGGCGGCGTCCGGTGTAGGTGACCTCGGCTTCGGCCTGCAGCGTCACCCCGGACGCCGGCCGCACGTAGCTGATCGTGACGCCGCTGGTGAGCACGTCCGGGCCGAGCGTCGTGCCGGCGGCGAAGGTGATGGCGTTGTCCGCCGCGTAGGCGAGCACGCCGCCGTGGACGAACCCGTTCTGCTGCTTGAGGTTCTCGCGGATGGGGACGGCCAAAACCGCACGCCCCTTCTCGAAGACCTCCACGCGCGCCCCGAGAAGGACGCTGAACGGCTGCGCGGCAAGGACCATGCGCGCCGTATCGATGTCGAGGGTGACCATGGAGGTCCATTGAGCGGATCTCAGGGCCCGGCGTCAAATCGAGACCCGGGGACCGCTCCCCGTGGCCGCAAAACGCAAAGGCGCCGCGCGTACCGTAGATTCCTGCCGTGGACCCCGACACACTGCCCGCTCCCCTGCCCCGCGGCAACCACGGCCTGAGCCGCGAGGACGTCAGCGCGGCACAACGCGGGCGGCTGCTGAACGGGATGCTGGAGGTCGTGGCGGAGAGCGGCTACGCCGCGGCCACGGTCGGGGCGGTGCTGTCGCGGGCGCACATCTCGCGCCAGACGTTCTACGAGCACTTCACCGACAAGCAGGACTGCTTCCTGGCGGCGTTCGACCGCTCGGCGGACAACTTCGCCCGCCTGATCGAGCAGTCCCTGGGCTCCCCCGGCGACCCGGCCCTGGTCCGCCTGGACCGGATCATGGAGGCCTACCTGGGCGCCCTGGCCGGGAACCCGACGAACGCCCGCGTGTTCATGATCGAGATCTACGCCGCCGGCTACCCCGCCGTCACCCGCCGCCTGGCCCGCGCCGAGGCCTTCGCGATGAACCTGGCGCAGGCCGTCACGATCGGCCGTCGCTGGCGCGGCGGCCTGGACCCACTGTTCGTGGCACGGTCGGTGACCGGGGCGGTGGGCGGGCTGGTGACGGAGCGGATCAATGCCGGGGAGGTCGCGGCGCTGCCGGAGCTGCGGCCGCAGATTGTGGCTTTGGTGGGGGCTTTGTTGGAGGGGGATGACGGGTGAGCGGTCCGGCGGATTGCCCGGACCGCTCATGCCCCCCCTCGCTGACTGGCTGCCTCACCGCCGCAGCAGCAGGTTCACATCCCCGAACTCATGCCACAGATACCGCCCCGCCAGCGCCGCGTCGTAGCTGGCCCGGATCAGGCGCGGCCCGGCGATCGCCGTCAGCATCAGCAGATGCGATGCTTCCGGTTCATGGAAGCCGGTCAGTAGGCCGTCGACGGCTCGCACCCCGCGCTCCGGCGTGATGATCAGCTCGGTCCATCCCTGGCCGGGATGGACCGTCCCCTCCTCATCGGACGCCGATTCCAGGGCGCGGACGGCTGTGGTGCCGATCGCGATCACGCGGCCGCCTCGGGCGCGGACGTGGTTGACCAGCTCCGCCGTGGCCTCGGGGACCGAGTACCACTCCGCGTACGGCTTCTCGTGTGCCTCGGGGGAGGCGACGCCGGTGTGCAGTGTGATCGGCGCTATGTAGACGCCCTTGGCCACCAGGCGTGCGACCACGTCGGCGGAGAAGGGCCGGGCGGCGCTGGGCATCTCCGCGCTGCCCGGGATCGCGGCGAACACCGTCTGGTACGCCGCGATCGGCCAGTCGCGGTCGACGTAGTCGTAGCGGATCGCGCGGCCGTGCCGGCTCAGGTAGTCGGCGACCGACATTCCCAGGTCGAGGCGCGCCACCCACAGTCGGCTCGTGTACGGCCGCAGCAGCGTGACCGTCGCGCCACCGGTGACGCGCAGCCGCAGTCCCGGCTCGGCCGGGCTGGCCGGGTCCGGTGATCCCGGCTCCAGCGCGAACGGCTTGGTCGAGCCGTCCCCCAGCGGCCGGCGCAGCTCGACGATCCACGCGTCCGGGTCCTGCGGTGTGCCGGTCGACACGTGCAGCACCAGCGGGGTGCCGGAGCCGAGCGTCACCGCGTCCAGTGCGGCCGGCAGCGTGCCGGAGTTGTTCACCACCAGCAGGTCGCCCGGCTCCAGGACCTCCGGCAGGTCCGAGAACACGTAGTGCGCGATCTCCGGGTCGGCGGCGCCCCGCCCGCGTGCGACCAGCAGCCGCACGCCGTCCCGGTCCAGGCCGCGGGCCTCGGCTGGCTTGCGGGCCAGCAGGTCGGAGGAGACGCGGAAGCCCGGGCCCAGCGGTCCGGCCGGCAGCGGACCGGGCCGGGAGGCGGCGGAGCCGTTCGCGACAGTCGGCTCGTGCAGCAGGATCCCCATGTCAGGCCACCTCCACACTGGACGCCGCAGAAGCTCCGGAGGCCTCAGCCACCCCGGCCACCCCGGCCACGCCGCCTCGCGGCAGCAGATCAGAAGCCTGATACCGCCCCGAAGGCCGCCGCTCATCGATCAGCCGCAGGAAAGCCGGCACCACGGTCTCCGGCAGCGGCAGATCGCTGATGTCCTCGCCGGGAAACGCGTCCTGGTGCATCTGCGTCCGCAGATCGCCCGGATCCACCGCCCACACCCGCACCTGCGGCTCCTCCAGCCCCAGGATCGCCGAGGCGTGGTCCAGCGCCGCCTTGGACGCCCCGTACCCGCCCCAGCCCTCGTACGGCTCGACGGCGGCGTCGGAGGAGATGTTGAGCACCTCCCCGCCGTGCTGCCGCAGCTGCGGCAGCAGCAGCTGCGCCAGCGCCAGCGGCGCCACCACGTTCACCGCGAACGTCTCGGCCAGCGCCTCCACCGGGAACGCCGCGAGCGCCGGCATCGGCGAGCCGCCGAGGCTGGAGGCGTTGTTCACCAGCAGGCTCGCGCCGCCCAGCTCGGAGGCCGCCTCGGCGAGGTCGGCGCGGTGGGCGTCGTCGGTGACATCGCCGGGCAGCGCGACGACCGTGGTCAGCTCGGCCAGCTCGGTGCGCACGGCGGCCAGCCGGTCGGCGGTGCGGGCGTCGATCACCAGCGACCAGCCGCGCTCGGCCAGGCCGCGGGCCAGCGCCAGGCCCAGGCCCTGCGAGGCGCCGCTGATCACCGCCACCGGATTGCCGCTCCACGTGCCGCCCGCCGCTCGGCCGGCCGCCGTTTCGGGCTGCTTCGTATCGGTCTGGTTTGTCGTCGTGTTCATGTCCTTCACCCTGCTCCGCGGGCCCGGCGCGGGGATCGGGCCCGGGACCGGAGTCGGGCACCGCCCTTGGTCCTAGGACCGGCGGCCTAGGCCCGACCGGTCCCCGGCCCGATGGGGCCGCGCGATCATCGGCGATACCCTGCGAGCATGAGCCCCCAGAACGCGCTGGACACCATGCGCCGCCTGTCGGCGGCCGTCCTCGCGGTCAGCCGCCACCTCGCCACCGACGAGGTGCTGCAGACGATCGTGGCCACCGCCCGCGAGCTGATCGGCGCCGAGTACGCCGCGCTCGGCGTGCCCGACGGCGCCGGCAGCTTCGCGCAGTTCCTCGTGGACGGCATCAGCGACGAGCAGTGGGCCGCGATCGGCCCGCTCCCCCGGCAGCACGGCATGCTCGCCGTGATGCTCCAGGACCCGGCGCCGCAGCGGCTCCCCGACATCCGCCAGGATCCGCGCTTCCGCTGGTGGCCCAAGGCGCACCCGGAGATGGACGCCTTCCTCGGCCAGCAGATCCGCGACGGCGACGAGATCCTCGGCGCGCTGTTCCTGGCCAACAAGGCCGGCGGCTTCACCAAGGACGACGAGGAACTGCTCGGCATCCTGGCCGGCCACGCCGCGATCGCCCTGCGCCACGCCCGGCTCTACGAGCGCGAACGCGAGCTGGCGATCACTCGCGAGCGCAACCGCCTGGCCCGCGAACTGCACGACGCAGTCGCCCAGAAGCTGTTCGCCCTGCGCCTGACCTCCCAGGCGGCCGCCGACGTCCTGGACGCCGACCCGGCCCGGGCCCGCGCCGAACTGGAGCAGGTCGCCACCCTGGCCAAGGAGGCCGCCGAGGAGCTGCGCTCGGTAGTGGTCGAGCTGCGGCCCGCCGAGCTGGAAGAGGACGGCCTGGCGGTGACGCTGCGCAAGCACGTCGAGGTCCTGGACCGGGTGAACCAGACCGCCGGCGGCCCCCGCGTGACCTTCGAAGGCGCCGACGTCAAAGCCCTGTCACCGGCCGCGGAGGAGGTCCTGCTGCGCGTCGCACAGGAGGCGCTGCACAACGCGCTGCGCCACGCCGACGCCACCAAGATCACCGTGCGCCTCCACGAGCACTGCCCGACCGGCGCCAAGTCCTGCGACGGCGGCGCCGCCCTGGAAGTGGTCGACGACGGCGTCGGCTTCGACCCGGCCGCGGTCCGCCGCGCCGGCCGCAGCCTGGGCCTGGTCTCAATGCGCGACCGCGCCAAATCGGTGCGCGGACGCCTGGACGTCACCTCGGCGCCCGGGGCGGGAACGACGATCCGGCTGGAGGTGGACCGTGGCCGCGCGGCCTGAGGTCATCAGAGTATTGATCGCGGACGACCACCGCATGGTCCGCCAAGGCCTGCGCACCTTCCTGGAGCTGCAGGAAGGCATCGAAGTCGTCGGCGAGGCGGCAGACGGCGCGCAGTGCGCGGAACTGGCCGCAGAACTGAAACCGGACGTGATCCTGCTGGACCTGGTGATGCCCGGCGTCGACGGCGTCGGCGCGATGGAACTGCTGCGCGAAGCGGGCTCCACAGCCCGGGTCCTGGTGGTGACCAGCTTCACCGACCGCCGAATGATCATCCCCGCGATCCGCGCCGGCGCCCGCGGCTACGTCTACAAAGACGTCGACCCCTCCGCCCTGGCCGCCGCAGTCCGCTCGGTCCACGCCGGCCACGTACTCCTGGAGCCGGAGGTCGCCGCAGCACTGCTGAACTCCGGCGGCGGCAGCGGCGAAGCGGGGGCACAGGCCCCACCGCTAACGGCGCGGGAGCGCGAGGTACTGGTGCTGATCGCGCAGGGGCGCTCCAACCGCGAGATCGCCCGCGCACTGGTACTCGCCGAGAAGACGGTGAAGACGCACGTCTCCAACATCCTGATGAAGCTCGGCGTCGCCGACCGGACGCAGGCCGCCCTGTGGGCGGTGCGGCACGGGATCGCTCCGGAGGATGAGGAGCGCGGGTCGGCGCGGGGGACTTCGCAGCAGGTTTAGGGGGCTGCGCCGGCACCTCGGCGGCCGCGCATGGTGACGGCGCAGCGGCGCCGGTGGTGTGGTGAGGGGGTCCGAAGGACCATGTGGGGTGTTGGTTCTGGGTCCCTCGCCGCGTCGACGGGCGAAGCCAACCTGGCCGGGCCGGTGGTGTCAAGCCGGGCGCGACTGCACCACAGCAGCAGCGATCCGGCTTGATACCGCCGGACCGGGCCAATGCCGCGTAGTTAAGAGTTCTGGCCCGTTGTCAACTGCGCTGAATTTGACCAGGTGGGCTTCGGATACGGTGCCCTCGCCGCCGCCAGGCTGTGACAAGTCGAGCGTATTGAACGAGCGTTGAGGTCAAATTGTCCTAGTTGACAGGGCCGCAGATTCCTTAACTACGCTGCATTGCGGACCGGGCTGGTTCCGTTTACGGCGACGACGCGGTGAGGGGCCCAGAACCTCGGCGACCACAAGCAACACCGCTGGCAGGCAGCGCGGCGTAACGCACAGCGTGATGGATAGCCGAACAGTCGCGGGCCGCCGCCAAACAGCAGGTCGCGCGGGTCGCCCCCTCGCTGTAGAGTGCCCGCCGGAGGCCTCTGGCGCCCACCAAACGCGGCAGACGGCCGCCCACATGACGCGTGCGCAGTGACTCGGACCGGTGCGTGGTCGTGGACACGAAAACCACCAGCCGCCAAAGCGCCACGCTCAAGCTCGACCGGCGCGTGGTCTTGCCCACGAACACCGCCGCCTGCCAACGCACCGCAGCGCAAGTCGGACCGCCGCGCGATCGTGTCCGCGAAAACCGCCGGCAGCCAGCGCCGGCTGGTGGTGCGGGTCGGCATGGCGGCATTTTGTTAGGGCATTATCACCCCTTATACATAGATATAGCACGCACCACCGACACCGACACCAACACCGCCGAACCACCGACACCGCCAGCGCACCGCCGCAGAGACCTGCACCACCACCGCGCGGTCCCGCACGCCTGCACCGCCAGCCGCCAAGGCACCACACCTAAGCCCGGACTTGCGCGCGGTCGTGTCCATGCACACCGGCGGCCGCCAAGGCACTAAGCCTAGGCCCCGACCTGCGCGCGGTCGTGTCCACGTACACCGGCAACCGCCAGCGCGAAACAAGTCCATCAACCGAACTGCGCCAACCAGCGAGGTCACCAAACCTTAGGCGAAGCCGTAAAAATCGCCTGTACCCCACATCCCAACCGCACCGCGGTCAGCTCACTCCGCCTCCGCCCCCGCCTCCGCCCCCGCCCCAAACCGCGCGCCGCCGAGCAGCGCCAGCAGCCGGTCCCAGTGCAGCTGCAGTCCCTCGGCGCTGAAGGCCGATGTGTCGGCCATCGTGAATCCGTGCACGGTGCCCGGGTAGATCTCCGAGGTGTAGCGCACTCCCGTCGCGTCCAGTGCCTTGTTCAGTTCGGCGACGTGCTCCGGGCGCATGTCGGTCTCGGCGTGGCCGATGTGGACGTCGGCGGTGATCGTCGGGATGAGGGCGCGGTGGGGGCTCTCGGGCGTGTCGTTGACCAGCTTGCCGGCGTGGAAGGATGCGACGGCCGCCACCTGGTCGGGGAACGCCGCGGCGGTGCGCAGGGCCTGGCCGCCGCCCATGCAGTAGCCCATCACCGCGACCGGGCCGGGGGTGACGCCCGGCTGCTCCGACAGGAACGTCAGGTACGCCTCGGCGTCGCTCAGCGCCTGCTCCGAAGTGAGCGCCTGCAACATCGGCAGCAGCTGTTCGACCGCCTTGTGCCGCTCGTCCTCGCCGACGAAGTCGGGCAGGTCGATCAGCGGCGCCGTCCCGTGCCGGTAGAACACGTTGGGGACCAGCACGTAGTACCCGTGCTCGGCCAGCTCGACGGCCTTGCGCTCCAGCTCGGGCCGGATGCCGAAGATGTCCATGTACAGCAGCACCCCCGGATGCCGCCCGCCGCCCTCGGGAACGGCGGCGATAGCGTCGGCCTGGCCGTCGGGGGTCGGAATCTGCAGCGCTACGGTCGGCATGGTCTCTCCTACAATCCTGCGATGATCTGCGACGGTGATGGGGCGGCGGTCCGGCGGTGATGGGCGGCGGTGCGGCGGTGATGGGGCGGCGGGGCGGTACGGCGGCTACGCGCCACTCACAAAAGCAACCGCGCCCGCCAACTCTTCCACGATCCCACGCCCCGAGCGCACAACCCTCAGGCGCCCTCCACCACCCCCGCGAGCCGCGCACGCCGCGCAAGCCCGAACTCTGCGACTACCCCGAAAGCGGACTTCGGCTCCCAGTTGAGCTCCGCATACTCCCCCACCGCAACCCCCGGCGGCAGCACCCTGACGATCCCGAAACTCGCCGCGTCGAAGTCCCGCTCCGGCTCCGCCTCACGGTCCCCGAGCGTCGGCATGTCCCAGCGCGCGAAGGTGTAGACGAACGCCGCCTCGACCCCGGCGGCGTCGTAGATCCCCAGCATCTCCCGCACGTAGCCGGCCTGCTCCTCCTCATCGCGAACAGTCCCCTCCGCCATCCGCGCCGGCCGCGCGTCCTCGCCCCACTCCACAATCGCGTCGCCCCGCGACGCCAACGCAGCGGCACCGCGAAACGCGCCACAGCCGAACTCCGTAACGGCAAACGGCTTCCCCTGCGAGACCTGAGCCCTCAACGCCTCAGGAAACATCGCAGCATTGGTCGCATCGCGGTACCCGGCATCGCTGGCAATCACATCGAACAGCGTCCAGTCCACCCGCTCGAACGCCACCGACGCATAGCCGACCACCCCACGAAACCGAGCCCGAACCTCGACAAGCACCCGCGCCAAGAACGCGTTCAGATCAACGTTCAACCGCGGCAGCAACCCCCGGAACCGCACCGGATCGCCCAACACCGCGGCCCGCTCCTGAAACGTCTCCCCCGGCAGAAACCCATCGGTGAACAACGTGATCTCCGACCCGGCAAGGAAAACCACCCGTGCCCCCTCAGCACGCAGCCGCTCAGCACGCTCAGCCGCATCAACCAGGAACCCGAACAGCTCCTCCCGACTCAGCCCATTCGTGAACGGGCAGTACCAAACCTCCAGCCCGACCGCAGCCGCCGCACGCGCGGCGATCTCCAACCGCTCCGCGACCCCGCCAGTGATACGCACAGCATCGCAGTGCAGGTCCTCGCGGATCACCCGCATCTCACGCTGCACAATGTCCGGCAGGAACGGTTCGTGGTTGGTGGTCCCGGCGGTCGTGAACCCGGTGTCGTACGTGACGCCGAAAACGCGCATCGCAATCTCCGATCACGGAAGCAAGCTTAGGGTACGTAGCGTACCCTATCCTCGAAAGGACACCCCGCCATGCCGCCCGACCAGCACCGCGAAACCCCCACCCGCCGCCGGGGCGCGGAGCTGGAGGACGCGATCCTGCGGGCCGCCGCCGAGGAACTCCGCGAATCCGGCTACGGCGGCATGACGATGGACCGCGTGGCGCAGCGCGCCGGAACGAACAAGAACGCGATCTACCGCCGCTGGCCGGCCCGCGCCGCCCTCGGTGTGGCCGCCTACCGCCACCTGGTCGCCGGCGAGCTACAGGTCCCGGACACCGGCACGCTGCGCGGCGACGCCCTGGCCCTGCTCCGAGCCGCGAACACGACCTGGTCCTCCCCCCAAGGCGCCGTCCTCCGCAACCTGCTCGCGGCGGCGGCAGACGACCCGGACCTGCTCACGCTCCTTCGCGAACAGGCCGGCGGCAACGCCATGGACGCCGCGTGGCTGACGCTCCTGGAGCACGCGGTGGCGCGCGGCGAGGCTCCGCACGAAGCCATCCATCCGCGCGTCGCCTCGCTGCCGATCATGGTGCTGCGCGGAGAGTACGCCGTGCGGGGCCTTCCCGAGGTCCCCGACGAGGTCGTCGTCGAGATCGTGGACGAGGTCTTCCTGCCGCTGGTGCGAGGGCGCGCCGCATCGACGTAAGCAGGGCCAGAGCGGGGCCAGAAGCACTCAGAAATCGATGCGCATCACAACACGCCGCGGCGACGCCCTGCCGCCGGTGCCCAGGACATCCGCAGCCGGAACGCCCGCTCCTCATCGGAGACGTTCTTCCAATCACTGCCAGGGCTCTTGAACCGCTGGCAGTAGCACCGGCGCCCATGGCAGTTCGCGGACCCGAGCACCGCTTGCAGGTCCGGCCACCTGGCCAGGTTCGCCGGGACGATCACGGCGTGTCCGCCTCCAGAAGTTGGGGGATCGCGTTCCGCAAATAGAGACGCGCCCCCGGCTTGTAGTAGTGGACCCCGTCCCAGCGGTAGGAGCGGCTGGAGGCGATGGTCGGGTCCTGGCAGAACTGCGCCGGCGGGTAGAGCGCGCGGACGTGGTGCGCCGGGTCCTGGGCGTAGGACGCCAGCAGGGTGTTGACGTGCGCGACCCGCGAATCGTCGCCGCGCTCGGGCCACAGGCCGCCGGAGCTCCCCGCAGTGTGGGTCGGCCGGTAACAAGGCAGCAGCGCCAGGTCGAGCTGCGGCAGGCCGGTGGCCTTCAGGGTGCTGACGGCCTGGCCCAGCCGGTCGGTGAAGTACGCGTCCCAGCCGGAGCTGCCGAACGGCAGCGCGGCGCCGTCCACCTGCTCGTCGAACAGGTCCCAGGCGCCGACCATCAGCAGCGCGGTGTCGGCGTGGTCGCGCTCGATCCGGGAGGCCCACTTGGCGACCGTGGCGCCGCATTCGGCGTCCAGGTCGCGGCGGTCGCCGGCGCCGCTGCTGATGCGGCCGCCGAGGAAGTCGCAGCCTTCGGTGGTGTCGTCGAGGAGGTGGACGTAGGCGGCGGTGTCCGGGGGCCGGTTGATGTACAGGGTCATGCCCTGCGAGTCGCCGATCAGGGCCACGCGCGGCGGGTGCGCCGGACGCGGCGGGAGCGCGGTCGGGTAGGAGGGGGTGGCTCCGCCGACCGAGGCGGCGTGCGGGTGAGGTTGCGGCGCGCTGCCGTGCGGCTCGTCCAAGGCGGCGGCCGGCCGGTTGTCGACGGCGACGGCTCGCGCGTCGACAGGGTGCGCGGCAGCGGTCGTGACCAGCGTGTCGGTGAGCATGGCGGCCGCCGTGAGCACGGCCAGCGCCGATCCGGCGGTCGCCAGCGGCACGCCGAGCTCGCGCCGTCCGAACGCCTCGCGCGCCCGCGCGGCGGCCCGGCCGAGGGCGCCGTGACGGATCGGCGTCTCGATGAAGCGGTAGGTGAGGTCGGCGAACACCACGGAGAGCAGGACGCGCACCAGCAGCACGGTCTGCGGAGGCCAGGCGACGTCGACGCCGGGGCGCGTGACGTCGAAGATCGGCCAGTGCCACAGGTAGAGCGCATAGGAGCGCTCGCCGAGCCAGACGAAGGGCCGGCCGGACAGCAGCCCGGACACCGCGGTGCCGGAGACCAGGGTCCTGATAAGGACGGCCGAGGCGATGGACACCGCGATGAGGCCCATCGGATAGAGCGTGGGCGAGGACGCGGGGACGGCGGCGAAGGCCCACAGGATGCCGGCCAACGTGAGGAACGACGCCGATTCGACGGCGATGCGGCGCAGGGTCTGCGCGGTCGAACCGTTTCCGTCTCCGGCCGCCACCGCTCCAGCCGCCACCGCACGCCCCGGCTTCTCCCGCGCGATCTGCATCAGCGCGGCCAGCACGCCGATCAGCAGCTCGAAGGCGCGGGTGTCGGTGCCGTAGTAGACGCGGGAGGGGTCGCGCCACGGCGAGTAGAGCAGGACGGACAGCCCGACCGAGCAGACCGCCAGCAGCGTGGCCCACCCGACGGCACGCCACAGGGCCCTGATCCGCTCGGCGCGCTCCGACTGCGGCGACCGGCCGAGCGCGACCAGCAGGAACACCGGCCAGACGACGTAGAACTGCTCCTCGACGGCCAGCGACCACAGATGCATCACCAGGCTCGGCCGGCCGGTGCCGCCGAAGTAGGACTGGCCCTTGGCGACGAACCACCAGTTGGTGACGTAGAACAGCGAGGCGGTGGCGTCGCCGCGGAAGCCCGCGGCCTCACCGGGCAGCCGCAGCACCACGTAAGCGCAGACGGCCGCCAGGACCACGAACAGCGCCGGCAGCAGGCGGCGCGCGCGGCGGTGGTAGAAGCGGCGCAGGGCTACGGCACCGGTCGCGAGGTACTCGCGGGCGAGCAGGCCGGTGATGAGGTAGCCGGACAGGACGAAGAAGACGTCGACGCCGAGGAAGCCGCCGCGGGCCCGGGAGATGCCGGCATGATAGAGGAGGACGGCGGCCACGGCCAGGGCGCGGAGTCCGTCGAGGGCGGGGATGCGGGTCGGTGTGCTGGCAGCCGGGTCCGATTCCGGGTCCAGCTCCGGACCCTCCTCAGGTGCCTGTTCGGACTCCCGCCCCAGCTGCTCCCCGCGCGCCTCGATCCCGGCGATCGTCCTCAGCTCGGCGACGTCATCGGCTCGCACTGCGCCGACGGATCGCCCGGAGGCGATGCCGAAGACCGGCAGTTCCACGAAACGATGACGCGGAAGCGGCCGCGCCCCCTCATCAGGCTCCATAAGTCCCCTTATGCACCACTTCCCGCGGGGCATTAACGCAGTTAGACGGGAGTCCGGAGCCGAATCACCCGTCCAGCGGAGACAGATCGTTTAAGGATGCTTATATGACGTGTGGTTGATCGCGGAATCGTTGGAGCAGCGCGCGGTAACGCTCGTCCGCGCCGGGGACTTCGGCGTAGTGCGCGTCGTGGTGGGTCTCGGCCCACGTGTAGAGCGGGTGGTCCCGCTCCTCGGCGGCGTGGACCGCGGCGAGGGTGCCGCGTCCGCGGTGGATCACGTGGCCGTCGGCGAAGTGCAGACCCCGCGGCTCGCCGCCTCGGCCAGGAACCGCGCCGATCCGTCGCGGGAGCCGTTGTCCACGACCACGATCTCCAGCTTCGGCCAGGTCACAATGGTGCGCAGCGACCAGAGCAGGAACGCCGTCAGCTCTAGCGTGTTGTACGAGACGGTCACGACCGCGACGCGGCCTTCGTCCACCGTCGGCGTCTGCGGCCACCACACGAGATCGTCGGCCACTCGCAGCAGCCTGTCACGCGCCACCACGCTCGTCACCTGCATTACCTCGTCACCTGCACTAACGCGCCATCAGCGTCACTCGCGGCGCAGCTGCCGCAGCGTCCATCCGCGTCCGGCCTCATCAAGGCCCTGCGTCGCGGCGGTGAACAGCTCCGCCGCGCGGCGGTAGGACAGCCGGCCGCGGCCGGTCACCCGGCACAGGTCGTGGGCGGGGGTGTCGGCGGGCGCGCGGCGGTCGGTCAGGAACAGCGGGCCCGTGGGGCGTCCGGCGGCGAGCAGGGCCAGCAGGCGTCCGGTCGTGGGGCGCCAGTGCAGGGGTTCGCCGGGGAGGCGGGGGTGGGTGCGGCGGCCGTTCGGGTCCAGGTCGGGGACGTCCAGGGCGAGGATGCGCCCGATGCCGCCGCCGCTGTCGTAGACCGCGTGCCACAGGGCTTGTTCGCGCAGCGGCGCGCGGAGGCGCAGGACCGCGCGTGCCTGCTCGTCGCTCAGCGGCTCGACGCTTCGGGCGGTCGCGGTGCGGCGGCGGATGCCGGCGGTCGGGTCGCAGGCCACCCATTCGCGGGCGCGCCACCAGGTCAGGGCGCTGCGGAGGATCGCCAGTTCGCGGTTCGCGGTGCGGGCGCCGACGGCCGCCTCGCGGGCGGCGAAGCCGGCGGCCAGGCGGGACGGTGCCGAGGCGCTGTCGAGCTGCCCGAGCGGTACCACCGGCGCCGGCGCGCCCCGGCGGGCCGGGCCGACCGGCGACTCGCGCTCGACCAGCAGCCAGGACCAGGTGGTCAGCGCGATCCGGTAGACCCGCTGCGAGGCCGCGCTCAGGCCGGCGGAGGCCAGGAACCGCTCGACCGCGACCGCGTATTCCACCGGCGGTGCGAAGTCCGAAGTTACCGCAGTAAACATGCTTCCGCTCCCTCCTTTCAGCGAGCCCAAAAGAAGTGTAGTACGACTGGTCAAGACAGGTGTTTACTGCGACAGATATAGCCGCTCATAAAGTTTATGCAAAGAGACTCAACTTAAGCGCAGAAAACTCTTGAGCGGCACTCTGCCGAGCGGCGACGCTCCCGATGTGTCTCGAATCTTCTCCACGCTGGCCGACAAGGACTTCCGGTGGTTCTTCACCGGCTACCTGACCTCCCGGCTCGGTACCTCCATGGCCCCGGTCGCCACCGCCTTCGCCGTCCTGCACACCGGCGCCGGGCCCGGCGGCCTGGGCTGGGTGATGGCCGCGCGCATCGTGCCGGTGATCCTGCTCCTGCTGCTCGGCGGGGTGTTCGCGGACCGGCTCGGCGGCCGGAAGGTGATGATCGCCTCCGACCTGCTGCGCTGCGGGGCGCAGGCGGCCTTCGGGCTGCTGGTGCTCACCGGGCACGCCACGCTGACCGCGATGATCGTCACGGCGGCGCTGTCCGGCGTCGGCGAGGGCGTCTTCAGCCCCTCGCTGCAGGCGCTGATCCCGCGGCTCATCCCGGCCGGGCGGCGGAGCGACGCCAACGCCATGCTCAGCGTGGCGGTGTCCAGCGCGGGGGTCGCCGGTCCCGCGCTCGGCGGCATGATCGCGGCGGCCTTCGGCGGGGCCGCGGGGCCGGCGTCAGTGTTGTTCATCGACGCCGGGAGCTACGCGGTCAGCGTCGTGGTGCTGCTGCGCCTGGCGCACGTGCCGCAGCCGGAGCCCGGCGAGCGGACCACGATCATCAGGGATCTGCGGGACGGGTGGGACGAGTTCCGCTCGCGGACCTGGCTGTGGCTGAGCACGCTGCAGTTCGCGCTCTTCAACGCCCTGGTCTGGGCCCCGTATCTGGTGCTGGGGCCGGTGGTGGCCGAGCACCGGCTCGGCGGGGCCGGCGCGTGGGGCCTGGTGCTGGCCGCGAACAGCGCGGGGTCGATCCTCGGCGGGCTGGCGCTGCTGGGGCGCAGGCCGAAGCGGCCGTTCCTGATCTCGGTGGTCGCCACCTTCGGCTACGTCTGCACGCCCGCGCTGCTGGCCAGCGACCTGTCGCTGCCGTTCGTGTGCGCGGCCGCGGCGGTCACCGGGGTCGGCGGGGCGGTCGGGGGCGCGCTGGACACCACCGTGATGCAGGCGCGGGTGCCGGCCGAGGTGCTGGGGCGGATCACGGCGTACCAGACGCTCGGCGCGTTCGCGCTGGGGCCGCTCGGGCTGGTGGCGGCCGGGCCGTTGGGGGCGGCGTTCGGGATCGGGGCGTTCCTGGCGTTCGGGGCGGTGTTCCAGTTCGCGACGGTCGCGCTGATGCTCGCTTTGCCCGCTGTACGGCGACTTGACCTGGAAGATGCCGACTTGTCAGAACCCTCCGCTACGGTCGAAACAGTGATCGAACCCGAACCCGCATCGCCGACCGCGCCGAGCCTGGAGTCCTCGACCGCCCCCTCGGCATCGCCCTCGCCATCAGGAGGTTGACCATGACCGCCGAAGCCGCCGCGCTCGCCACCGCCACCGGCGACCGCTGGACCCGGCACCCCGACCACGTCCGCCGCCGAGCCGGCCGGGCGATCTGGGACGCCGCCGAGGCCGAGCCGGATCCGCTCCGGGCCATCGACGCCGCGCGCCGGCTGGCCGCCGACCTCGTGGACCGCCTGGCCCGCACCGCGCCCGACGGCGAACACCTGGCCACCTGCCTGGCGCACGGCCCGCGCGGCGAGCCGGGGCTGGCCGCCGACCTGGCGCTGTCCCGGCGCGGACGGCGCTGTCTCACCGACCGCGAGGGCGCCGGGACCACGTTCGGCGGGCTGCTGGTGCTCGGCGCGCTCACCGGCGCCCCGCTCGGGCTGATCCTGCGCAGCTGCCGCGGCCCCTGCCACACGCTGCCCGGCCACGAGTCCACGCTGCGCGGCTGGGTGGTGCGCGAGCGGCGGGCGCAGCCGATGAGCCGCGGGGCCGTCCGGACGATCGCGCACGGCGGACGGCGGCCGCATCCCGCGCTGCCGCAGCACCCGGAGGAGGGAACTCACTATGAAAAGGCCTACTCGCTGTACCAGGCTGGGGAGGACGCCTGATGCGAGGAGGTGGCTTTCGTGGCGACGGCGGATCGAGATCGGGATCGAGATCTGGACGAACGCGGCGAGGGCGCGCGTTCCGGTTCAGGCACGGGTTCCGGCTCCGGTCGCAATTCTGGTTCCGCTGCTGGTCCCGATTCCGACTCGGATCGCGAGCGCCGCCGTCGGGCCTGGCGCGATCGGGCCGAGGCCGGGCGGGCCGCATCCCGCGCCTCCCGCGCCGAGGCCCAGGCCGCCGCCTTCCGGGCCGCGCTCGCCGACCGCCTCGTCGCCGAGGGCGCGATCAGCACGCCCGAGGTCGCGGCGGCCGTCCGCGCCGTGCCCCGGCACCTGTTCACGCCTGGGCTGGCGCTGGAAACGGCGTACGCGAACCGGGTCGTGTTCGTGAAGCGCGACCGGCACGGCGTCCCGACCAGCTCGGTGAGCGCGCCCGACATCCAGGCGATCATGCTGGAGCAGGCCGGCATCCGGCCCGGCATGCGGCTGCTGGAGATCGGCTCCGGCGGCTACAACGCCGCGCTGATGGCCGAGCTCGCCGGACCGGACGGCGAGGTCACCACCGTCGACATCGACCCGGCGGTGACCGACCGCGCGCGCGGCTGCCTGGATGAGGCCGGCTACACCGCCGTGCACGTGGTCACCGCCGACGCCGCGGCCGGGGTGCCCGAGCACGCGCCGTACGACCGCGTCGTGGTGACGGTCGAGGCCTGGGACCTGCCGCCGGCCTGGATCAGGCAGTTGACGCCGCGGGGCCGCGTCGTCGTGCCGCTGCTGCTGCACGGCATGACCCGCTCGGTGGCCTTCGACCGCGAGGACGACCGCCTCGTCAGCCGCTCCACGCGGCTGTGCGGATTCGTCAAGATGCAGGGCGCGGGCAGCCATCCCGAGGACGGACTCCTGCTCAACGACGGCGATCTCACCGTCGCCGCCGACGATCTCGACGCGATCCCCGACGCGGCGCGCGTCGAGGCGCACCTGCGCGGCCCGCGCGCCGAGCGCTGGTCCGGCGTCCGGGTCTGGCGCTGGGAGCCGTGGGACACGCTGCCGCTGTGGCTCGCCACCGAGTTCCCCGGCTACTGCCAGCTGACCGTGCACGTCCCCGGCGCCCCGGCCGCACCGGGCCGGCCGGGTGCGCCGGGCACCGAACCCCTGGAACCGGCGTTGGCCACCGCCACTCCCGCCGTCGCCACCCCCGCCGGCTTCGCCCACCTCACCGCGCGCGCCCGCCCCGACGGCCGCATCGAACTCGGCGCTCACGCCTTCGGCCCGGGCGCCGCGCAGCTGGCCTCCGCGCTGGCCGACAGCACCGCGGTGTGGAGTCGTGAGCAGCGGCTGGGCTCCGGGCCGGTCATCACCGCCCGGCCGATCGGCGGCCCGGCCCCGGATGCGGGTGTGATCGGCGTGCGGGAGCATGTGCGCCTGGCCGTGACCTGGCCGCCTGCATCGAGGTAGGCCGGATCGGGTAAATGCACTACGTCGCCATGCGCGACGCAGCGCACCGACGGGGAGGAAGACCGACCCATGCGACTCACGCGCCCCGAGACCCGACCCGAGACCCGACCCGAGATCCGACCCGAGTCCCGCCCCGCGACTCGACTCCGTACCCGAACTCGCACCCCCGGCATCCGCAGCAGCCGCAGCACTCGCAGCACCCGAACTCGTACCTGTGCGGCCGCGCTGGCCTGCTGCACCGCAACCCTCTGTCTGACCGCCTCGTGCAGCAGCGGCCACAAGAAGCCGGACGCGGCGCCGACCGGTTCGACGACATCGTCGACCTCTGTTTCGGGCAACGTCTCGCCGCTCACCGGTCTGCCGGGACCGGCCGGGAAGATCCTCGCGGTCAAGATCGACAACATCGTCTACGCGCGACCACAGACCGGTCTGGCCTCGGCCGACGTCGTCTACGCGATTGAGGTCGAGGGCGGCCTCTCGCGCTTCCTGGCCGTGTACGACTCCAACCATCTGCCGGCCGGCGGCAAGATCGGGCCGGTGCGCAGCGCCCGGGAGAGCGACCTGCCGATCCTGGAGCAGTACGGCAAAGTCGACTTCGCCTACTCCGGCGCGCTGAGCGTGTTCCTACCGGTGCTGGCCGCCGCGGACATCTCCAACACGAGCCCCGATCAGGACGGCGCCGCGTTCTCCCGCGACGACTCGCGCAACGCGCCCTACAACGAGTACCTGAACCCGGCCAAGGTACTGAGCGACTTCCCTGATACCGCCGCCGCCAAGGACATCGGCTTCCGCTTCGGCGCCGCGCCGGCCGGCGGCGTCCCGACCGCGACCGCCACGGCGCGCATGCCCTCGGCGTCCTTCACCTTCACCTGGGACGCGGGCAAAGGCGAGTACCTGATCGCGATGGACGGCCGGGACGCCTCCACCACCGACGGCGGTGCGCTCGGGGCGCCGACCATCGTGCTGCAGAAGGTCGCCGAGACGACGTCGCCGCGCGGTTTCCACGACGTGCCCGACCAGCTCTCGCCGTACGCGCCGACGGTCGGCACCGGTCAGGCTGTGGTGCTGCGGGACGGCAACTCCTACACCGGCACCTGGTCGCGTCCGAACGACGCCGCCACGACCAGCTTCACCGTCAACGGCCGGCCGATGCCGTTCCACCCCGGCCAGGTCTGGATCGTGCTCACGCCGCAATAAGCTCACGCCGCGACAGCCGGCGCTCGGGACCGACCGATCAGGCCACGAACCCAGAGCGCTGCCACCGCTTCAACGTCGGCCCGCCCATCAGCCCGAGCTCCTCGAAGAACGGCACCACCTTCGCCGCGGCCCGCCGCTTCACCTCCAGGTGGTACGGGTTACCCTTCGCCATCCGCCGCGCGGCCACCGGGTCCGCGATCCCGACCCGCTTGTAGACGGCCGGGTTCACCATGAACTCGCCGACCACCACCGCGCTCTCGGCCGCGACCAGCCGCGCGTGCTCCCGCTCCAGCCGCCCGGCGCGCGGGACACGCCGCGCCAGCGCCTCGCGGGCGTAGCTGACGTGCCGGGTCTCCTCGATCACGTGGATCTTCGACACCTGCCGCACCAGGGGCTGCACCCGCTCGTCGCGGATCATCTCGCGCTGCATGACGTCGACGATCTCCTCCCCCATGAGCGTGCCCACCCACATCGGCGCGCCCTGGAGCAGCACCGGAACATAGCGACCCAGCGTGTTGAGATACCCGGGCCGGCCGTACGGCCGCGCCCCGACCGTCTCGATCATGCGGATGAACATCAGCGAATGCCGGCACTCGTCCCCGACCTCGGTGTACGCGTACTGCACGTGCCGCGACTCCGGCCGATGCCGCTCGTAGGCCATCTTCAACAGCATGCGCATGAGGATGGTCTCGAACCAGATCCCCATCGACATGATGTTGACGATCTCCTGCTTGCTCAGCTCGATCCGCTGCTCCGCGGTCATCCGCTCCCACAGCGGCGTGCCGTACAGGGAGACGTGCTCCGGTACGGCGTAGAACAGATCCGCCGGCTGCTCCTGCTCCCAGTCGACCTCGTGCACCGGGTCGAAGGAGTGCTTCGCGGACGCGTCCAGCAGCTTCTCCGCCACCTGTTCCCGGTCAAGCGTCCCGCGCGCCATGTCCCATCCCCTTGCTCCAGGGCTACCGGCGGCCGCGTCACCCACCGAAGAACCAGCCGCACAGCCGCGCATGCCAGGTCCGGCTGCGATACCGGCAAGCCTGGTCACTATTGGACTGAAAGTCAAGAGTGGCGGCGCGGAAACGATTCGACCACGGCGGCCGCCGTCCGGCTCCGTGTCGCTACGTGGACAAGTACGTGGTTTCGCCGATGCGGACGACCACGGCCGGCAGGACTCTGGAGGCGACAGCACCGCGCGACTCGGAGGTTCTGATGGATCCGGCGACAGGCTCGGACGCCCGAATCGTGACGGCACAAATAACGCTATTGATTCGCTATTGTTTGTGGTTGGATGACCATACATGGGGCGCCGATCGCGGAAAGTCGCGAAGGATGGTGCTCCGTGATTCGCCGTCGCGTTACTTGTGTACTGTCGGGAGTTCCTGGAAGCTTCACCGTTTCGTGCACTTCCACGGTGTTTGAACGATAAAAGATACACCCACGCTCGGCCGAGGCTCGTCCCCCGGTGGGACGGCCGCAGCAGGCGTGCGCCCACGGATCGCCACGCCGAGGAGGGCACATGAAGATTGCGTCGTTTTGCGTTGATCCCGTCGCACGGCTCCGGTCGGGCAGGCGCTTCGACCCCGCGTGTTTGGCGCGTACGCGGACAGAGGTCAGGAGCGCCGGCTATGGAGCCTAGGCTGTTAGAGGCTTACACCGGTGCCGCCGCCATGGGCCCGGTGATCGGAAAGCACAAAGGCGTTGCGGCTCTGCTGGAGGAGCGCGTCGATGCGCTCGCTTATGTAATGGTGCGTGCTTATCAGGACTCCATCACCGAATATCGCGCGATCACCGACGAGTCGCTGCTCACCGACGTCCGCGAGGTGTCGGCGGCGACGGTCCGGTGCTGCCTGAACGCGATGCGGACCGGCGAACTGCGCGACGAGGACTTCGTGCCGATGATCGAGGGCGCCCGGCGGCGGGCCCTGCAGGGCATCGACCGCGAAGCGGTGTTGCGGGCCTACCGGCTCGGCGTCCAGGTGTTCTGGCGGGAGGTGACAGGGACGCTCGCCGTCACCGGCACGACGAGCGACCACGACCTGGCCTCGATGGCGGCGTTCGTGCTCGAGTTCGCCGACCGGATCAGCACCGAGGTGGCCGCGGTCTACGCGGACCAGTCCCCCCGGGACGCCCGGGTCATGGAACAGCGGCCTCGGACCCGGCTGTTCGACGCGGTGCTCGCCGGGACCGTGGCCGACCACCACCGGGGCGTGGACGCCTTCGCCGCGAAGCACTGCGTGGCGGTGGCCGAGGTCCGGGGCAGCGCACCGCTCGCCGACCTGGAGAAGGTCGGCAGGACGTTGGTGAACCACGCCGGCGCGCTGTTCTGGACCGTGCGCCACCACAGTGTCATCGCCGCGATCGAGATGCCCGGCCAGGGCCGGGAGCACCTGGTGCGCAGCCTGGCCGGGCTGCCGGCGGGCCGGATCGTCGGCATCGGGCTGGGACAGGTCGCCGACGACGCCGGCCAGACCCGTCTGAGCTACGGCGAGGCGCTGGACGCGCTGCGGGTCGGTCTCGGCATCACCGGCGGGGCGGCGATCCGTCCGGTGTTCGACCACCACCAGCTGGCGCCGCTGATCGCGATGCTCGCCGACCTGGACCGGGCCCGGCGGTTCGCGGGCGCCGCGCTGGCCCCACTGACCCCGGTGATGGACCGCCGATGGGTGATACCGACCGTTGACGCCTACCTGTCGCACGGCGGCCGGTTGAAGGAGGTCGCGTCGGTGCTGAACGTGCATCAGAACACTGTCAAATATCGCATCAGCGAATTGCGACCGTTCCTTGATCTGGCGGCGTGTGGCGGCGAGGAATCGGCGGCGTTGCTGATGGCTGTGCGTGTTCACATGTATCTCTCGACCGACGCCAAGGAGAACGCCCCGTAGATCGTGGCTTCACGGCGTTCGGCGGCTTCCCGCGTTCCGTGGCTTCACATCGCCGTTGGCAGCGATGTGCCCGCCGCAACCGGCCACCGCCGACCGCTTCTCAGGTCCCTGATCGCACGCGACGATCGTTGCGGCCAGTCCGCGCCGAAGTACGTGCAGGCATCTTCATAGGGAGATCGCGCCATGAAGATCCAAGGAATCGAAGACGACGATCCCGCCGCCGACCACGAGTCGGCGGTCGCGCTGGTCGGCATGTCGGGACGATTCCCCGGCGCGTCCACGGTCGCGCAGCTGTGGGACGACCTCACCCGCGGCCGGCTGGGCCTGCGCGCGATCACGGACGAGGAGGCGGTCGCGGCGGGCCTGGACCCGGCCGTGACCGCCGACCCGGGCTACGTGCGCGTCGGCGGACCGGTCGACGGGATCGAGCTGTTCGACGCCGCGGTCTTCGGCTTCACCGAGCGCGAGGCCGAGATCATGGAGCCGCAGCACCGGCTGCTGCTCGAGTGCGCGTGGGAAGCCCTGGAGAGCGCCGGATACCGGCCGACCGAGCCGGACGGCGTGGTGGGGATCTACGCGGGCTGCTCGTTCCCCGACTACATGCTGCGCAACCTGCGCCTGGCGAAGGATCCGGAGGCGGCGAAGTCCTTCGCGGCCGGGAACGAGCGCGACTCGCTGACCTCGCTGGTGAGCTACAAGCTGGGGCTGCGCGGGCCCGGGGTGACCGTGCAGAGCTTCTGCTCGACCTCGCTGGTCGCCGTGCACCTGGCCTGCCAGAGCCTGCTCACCTACGAGACCGACATCGCGCTGGCCGGCGGCGCCTCGCTGCCGCTGCCGCAGCCGGCCGGGTACGTGCACCGGCCCGACGGGATCCACTCGCCGGACGGCCGGATCCGTCCGTTCGACGCCGAGGCGAACGGCACGGTCCCGGGCTCCGGGGTCGCGGTCGTGGCGCTCAAGCGGATGGCGGACGCACTCGCCGACGGCGACGTCATCCACGCGGTGATCCTCGGCTCCGCGGTGAACAACGACGGCCGCGACCGCGCGGGCTACGGCGCCCCGGGCGTGGACGGCGAGGCCGAGGCGATCTCGGCCGCGCTGGCCGTCGCCGGGGTCAAGCCGGAATCGGTGGGCTACGTCGAGTGCCACGCCATCGGCACGCCGCTGGGCGACTCGATCGAGCTGGCGGCGCTCGGCCGGGTGTTCAAGGACTCGGACGGCACCCGCGTCCTGGGCTCGGTGAAGCCGGCGGTCGGGCACCTCGACGCCGCGTCGGGCGTCACGGCCCTCATCCGCGCCGCGCTGTGCCTGCGGCACGCGCTGCTGCCCGCGGTGCCCGGCTTCCGGACACCCAACCCGGCGCTGGCCGCGAGCGAGGGCCGGTTCACGGTGCTGACGCGGGACCAGCCGTGGCCGGCCGGGCCCGAACCGCGGCGCGCGGGGGTCAGCTCGTTCGGCGTGGGCGGCACCAACGCGCATGTGGTGCTGGAGGAGGCACCGGTCCGCGAGTCGGGCGCGGCGCGCGCTACGGGTCCGCAGCTGCTGGCGTTCTCGGCGGCGGACGAGGAGGCGCTGGGCCAGGTGGCCGAGCGGCTGCGTGGCCACCTTCGGCGCGTGATGGAGGGGTCGGAGGGGTCGGAGGAATCGCAGAGTCTTGCGGACATCGCCTTCACGCTCCAGGTGTCGCGGGGGCGGTTCGCGCTGCGGCGGGCTGTGGTGTGCCGCGATCTCGGTGATGCGATCGAGGCTATGGGCGATCCGGCGCGGTGGATTGAGGGGCTGACGCAGCGGCGGGATCCGCAGGTTCGCATCGTGGTGCCCGAGGAGCTGACCGGGGCGGTGTGGGCGGAGCTGGGCGCGGCGATCGCCGGGCTGGTGTCGCAGGATGTTGCGGTGGGGCGTGTAGCAGTGCTGGAGGCCTTGCGGGTGGCTCTGGATGGCCTCGGGGTACGTGCGACGATCGGGGACAACCAGGGTTCGACCAATACCGTCGAGCTCGCGGTCGATCCTGCGGCGGGTGGCGCGGCCGAGTGGCTGGTGGCGGCGCTGGGCAGGCTGTGGCTCGCGGGTTCGCGGATCGATTGGAAGGCGCTGCATCGGGGCGCTGGTCGGCGCGTCGAGCTCCCGACGTACCCGTTCCAGCGCAAGCGCCATTGGATCGACGCTGACGCGTCTGCCTCGCTCGATACCAAGACGGTCAGCGACTTCGAGCCGCGGGTTCGTTCGTACGTGCCGATCTGGCGCCCACTCCCCCGGCCGACCGCAGACCTCGACACGCGCCTGCGGGCTGCGGGTCCCTGGCTGCTGCTGGGCGCCGACTCCGTGATGAGTCCGCTCGAACACAGGCTGCTGATAGCCGGCGCCGAAGTGATCGAGTCCGAGGCGGACCTCAGGGATCTGATTGTCGCGCCGCGCATCTGTGTCGTCCACGAAAGCGGGATCGAGAGCGCGCCAACGTTCGTGGACGCGCTCCGCGAAGCGCTCCCGACGGCGAGGGTCGGCCTGGTGTTCCTGACCTCGCAGGCGGTCGGCGTGAGCGGGGCGGACCTGGCGCATCCGGAGCAGGCCCCGATCGGGGCGTTCGCGGGGCAGGTGGGCGGCCGGCACATCGACATCGACGGCTTCGCGGACGTGGACCAGACGCTCGCGGCGATGGTGGGCGAATACCAGGGGCCCACGGCTGTTCGCGGTGCCGATGTGTGGGTGCGCGACTATGAGCTGGTCGAGCTCGACGGTCCCGGTCAGCAGCGCCGATCCGGGTCGTTTCGCGAGCAGATTGTTGGGATCGCCGGCGTCGAGGGCACCGCCGTCCAAGCAGCCAAAGCCTCGTTGGAGGCCGCGGGCGCCAAGGTGATCGTGATCAGCGCGGATGATGGCGATGCCGGAGACTGCCGCCTCATCGCACTGTGCCCTGATTCGCCGGACGGCGCGGCACTCGCGGCTCGCGCACACGCAGCCCGCCAGAGGGGCCACGGCAGATGGCTCGCCCTGACGTGGGACGAGTCGATCGCCGGCGACGACCACCAGCAGCAGCAGTCAGCGCTGTCCGTCGCCCTGCGCTTCCTGGAAGGCGCCGTGGCGGCCAGCAGCCACTTGGCTCAGGTCGTCATCACGAACGGCTCGCCGCAGCGCGGTTTTCGGTCACACGTCGCCTCCACCGCCGACGCCGACCCCGACGCCACCCGCGCCGAGCGAACCGCCCGACCCACCCTCGCGGTCCCCTACATCGAGCCCGACGCCGGCCTCGAACGCTCGATCGCCGACGCCTGGATCCGCACCCTGAACGTGGAGCCCATCGGCGCCGACGACAACTTCTTCGAGCTCGGCGGCCGGTCCCTCACCGCGGTCCAGCTGGCCGTCAGCATCGGCTCCGAGCAGGCCGTGACGCTGCCGGCCACCGCCATCGTGGAGCACCCGACGGTACGCGGGCTCGCCTCCTGCATCCGCGACACCTGACACCTGACACCGAATAGAAGATTCGCCCGCATCCTCGGCAGGAGGATGCGGGCGAATCGGCCTTATACCGCCTCAGCCTTCGACGGCCCCGCGGATGAAAGCGCGCGTGGCCTCGGCGTGCTCCAGGACGGCGAAGTGCCCGCCGGAGAGCAGGTGCATCCGGAAGCCGCGGCTGGTCTGCCGGCCCCAGCCGCGCATCTGCGCGACGCTGGCCCGCGGGTCGGCGGTGGCGGCGATCGCCGTGACCGGCACGCCGAGCCGCGGCTCCGGCTGGTAGCCGTAGGTGTCGCGGACTGTCAGGTCGCCACGGAAGGGCGGCAGGATCAGGCGCCGGACCGAGCGGTCGGCCAGGATCGGCTCCGGCGTCCCGCCGAGCCGGCGCAGCAGGCCCACCACCTCCTCGTCGCTCATCTCCGACACCGGAGGCTGGCCGTCGTTCCCTTCGAGCAGGTCCGGGGCGGAACAACCGGAGACGATCAGGTGCACCGGCGCCAGGCCCGCGCGGCGCCGGATCTCGCGGACCAGCTCGAAGCCGACCAGCGCGCCGAGGCTGTGGCCGTACACCGCGTACGCGCCGCGCGTCCGCTGCCGCTCCAGGATCGCGTCCGCGAGCTCGTCCACCAACGGGGCCATCCGCGTATAAGGGGTCTCCCTCATCCGCGTCTCGCGGCCGGGCAGCTGGATCGGCGCCACCGCGATGCCGCCGAGCCGCCCGGCCCAGGACCGGTACACCGACGCCGATCCGCCCGCGTGCGGCAGGCAGTACAGGACCGTCTCGCCCTCCGGCACGCCGAACGGCAGGCACGCGACCGGATCGGCCGCCGCGGGCTCGACCGCGACGACGCTCACTGCTCCACCTCCAGCACCACGTAGCCCGGCGGGTCCTGCAGCGCGCTGGTGTCGGCGGCGAGCACCACGTGCGCGCCGTCCCGGGAGACCTCGCGGAATCCGCTGAACGCGTAGGTGATCTGCATCATCCGGTTGCGGCCGGTCTCCACGAAGTCGGCCAGCAGTCCGGCGCCGTCCGCGCGTGCCCGGCCCATGATGTGGTTGAGCAGCACCGAGCCGACCCCGCGGGACATCACCCGGCAGGACATCAGCATCATGTTCAGCCGCCAGTCCGGCCGCCCCTTCTCCACCAGGGCCACGCCGATCTTGCCGTAGGAGCCGAAGCGGTCGGTGAGGGAGGCGACGAGCAGCAGGTGGTCGGGCGACTCCCGCAGCGCGTCGAGCTCGTCGTAGGAGTAGGTGCGGCCGGTCGCGTTGAGCTGGTTGGTGCGGATCGTCAGTTCCTCGGCGCGCTGGAGGTCCTCGCGCCGTGCCGGGGCGATGGTGAACGTCATGTCCAGGCTGGCCAGGAACTGCTCGCTGGTGCCCTTGAACTCGGTCTCCAGCTCCTCCCGCTCCAGTTGGCTGCGGTACATGCCGCGGCGCTGCGCCGACTCGTCGGTGACGAACCGGGGGTGGAAGTCCGGCCGGAGCAGCACCTCGTCCACGTCGAGCACGTCGACGCAGGTGACCTCCGGCAGCGCGAACTCGACCTCGGCCCGCTCGAACTCCTGGTCGTCGACGAAGGCGAACGCGTCCAGGCCCAGGTTGAGCCGGGTCGCGATGCGCCGGATCGACTCGGACTTGGCGTCCCAGCCGATCTGCGGGCACAGGAAGAGGTCGTCGATCCCGAACTCGCGCAGCTTCGCCGTCGCGAGCTCGGGGTCGTTCTTGCTGGAGATCGAGTGCAGCACGCCGAGGCCGTCGAGCCTGCGGATGTGCTCGACCATGCCGGGGCGCAGCCGGACCTGCTCGTCCTCCAGCAGCACACCGTCCCAGAGCGTGTGGTCCAGGTCCCAGACCACGCATTTGACGCGGCCCTGCACCGGCTTCGCCGGGACCGCGAGTCCGGGTTCCGTCGTGGTGCTCACCGGGCCCACTCCTTGTTCGTGTCGGTCGTCGGCAACCGGTCCCGAAACGCCTCGCCGGCGATCGTGATCCGCTGGATCTCGGTGCTGCCCTCGATGATCTCCATGACCTTCGAGTCCCGGTAGAGCCGCGCGGCCGGGTGGCCGGGGCTGCAACCGAGCGCGCCGTGGATCTGCACGGCCTCCGAGGCGTGCCGGGCGGCGGCCGTGGAGGCGAAGTACTTCGCGATCCACGTCGCCATGATTGTCGCCGGATCCCCGGCGTCCTTGAGCCGGCCGGCCTCGGCGCACAGCAGCCGGGCCGCGCGCACGTCGGTGACCATGTCGGAGAGCTTGGCCTGGATCAGCTGCAGGTCGCGCAGCGGCTGCCCGCCGACGGTGCGCCGGGCCGCGTGCGCCGCGCTCAGGTCGACGCAGGCCTGGATGATGCCGACCGAGCCCGAGGCGACGGAGAAGCGTCCCAGGTCGAGCGTCCCGGTCAGCACCATGCCGGAGGCGAACGCGCCCGGGCCGAGCAGCGCGTCCGGTCCCAGCCGCACGTCGGTGAACCGCACCTCGGCGACCAGCGACGCCCGGGTGCCGAGCATGTCGTCGATCGGCGCCACCTCCACGCCCGGGGTGTCGCGCGGGACGAGCAGCGCGACGATGCTCTGCCCGGCCCTGGCGAAGACCAGGAAGAGGTCGGCGCGCCGGCCGCCGGTGATCCAGGTTTTGACACCGTTGAGCAGCCAGCCGCCGCCGGGCCGCTCGGCGGCCGAGGAGGCGATGCCGGCGGCGTCGCTGCCGGCCCCCGGCTCGGACAGGCAGAAGGCGCCCAGGACGCGGCCGGCGGCCAGCTCGGGCGCCCAGCGCTCGAGCTGGTCCCGGCTGCCCCAGCGCTGGAGCGCCCAGGAGACCATGGTGTGCACGGTCAGCAGGCTGCGCATCGAGGAGCAGCCCCGGCCGAACTCCTCGTGGATCTCCCCGAGCGTGGTCATGGCCAGGCCGTGGCCGCCGAACTCGGGGCTCAGGAACGGGGCCCAGAGCCCTTCGGCCGCCACCGCCCGCAGGAGTTCTTCGGGGATCTCGCCGAGGCGGTCGTAGTCCTCGGCGTTCGGCACGATGTGCTTGTCCACGAACGTGCGCGCGCTGTCGCGGTCGGGCGCGGTCTGCGCGGGCGGCACGGGCGGCACGGGCGCTGTGGCGGCGAGCGCCGCAGCGTCCGGCTCGGTGGTCGGTTCGATGGTCGGTTCGGTAAGGGTGCTGGTCATACCCCGCCGCCTAAGCGACCGGCGCGGGCGCGACGTGCCGGGCGACGAGCCCGGTCATCGCCGCGACGGTGCGGAAGTTGTCGATGCGCAGGTCGTCGTTGCCGATGGTGATGCCGAAGGTCTTCTCGATGTACATCACCAGCTCCATGGCGAACAGGGAGTTGATGAAACCGAGCGAGAAGATGTCGTCGGTCTCGGTGAAGTCCGCCTCCGGGAAGCGGGCGTGGATGAAGCTGGTGATCTGCTCGCCGGTGTTCTCGGCCATGGCCGTCTCCTCGGTTTAGTAGGTGTAGAAGCCGCGGCCGGACTTGCGGCCGTGCAGGCCCGCGTCGGTCATCTGCTTGAGCAGCGGGCACGGCCGGTACTTGCTGTCGGCGTAGTGCTCGTGGAGCACTTCGACGCTGTAGAGGATGGTGTCCACGCCGATCAGGTCGGCGGTCTCCAGCGGGCCCATCGGGTGCCCGAAGCAGCCCCGGAAGACCTCGTCGACCTGCGCGGCGGTCGCGACCCCCTCGTACACCAGGAAGGCCGCCTCGTTGACGGTGAGCATCAGCACCCGGTTGGAGACGAAGCCGCTGGCGTCCTTGACCTCGACCGGCTTCTTGCCCATGCCGGCGAGCAGTTCGCGGGTGAGCTCCAGGGTGCGCGGCGAGGTGTGCACGCCGGGGATCAGCTCGACCACCGGCTTGGCCGGCACCGGGTTCATGAAGTGCACGCCGACGACCCGCTCCGGGTGCCGGCCGGCCGAGGCGATCCGGGTGATCGGGATCGCCGAGGTGTTGGCGATGATCACGGTCTGCTCGGCGCACACCTCGTCGAGGCGCCGGTGCACGGCCTGCTTGGCCTCCCAGTCCTCGGTGATGTTCTCGATCACGAACTCGGCCTTGGCCAGCGCCTCGACCCCGACCGCGGAGCTGATCCGGGCCAGCACCTCGTCCGGGTCCAGGGCCGGGCCGCCCATCAGCTTGCTCATCCGGCAGTTGCGGACGATCTCGGCGCGGGCCGCGGCCAGCGTCTGCTCGTCCAGGTCGACCAGGACGACGTCGTATCCGTCCTGGGCGAGGTTCTGGGCGACGCCGATGCCCATGACGCCGGCACCGACCACTCCGACAACGGTCACAGTTCTCTCCTTCTGTGTGTGCACTTGTTTGTGGGGGTGTCAGCCGCGCCGCCGACGCGCGGCGGCGGCCTTGAGCCCGGATCTGCGGAGCTCGGCGAGCTCGCGGACCTCGCCGCCGCGCTCCGGCGGGGTGTCCTCGACCAGGCCGGCGGCGATCCTGGCCAGCGCGGCGACCGTCGGTGCCTCGTGCAGGATGTGCGGCGGCAGGTGCGCGCCGGGGAACGCGCGCTGCACCGCGGCCAGCAGGTTGATCCCGAGCAGCGAGCTGCCGCCCAGCTCGAAGAAGTTGTCCAGGGCGCCGATCCGGTCCAGTTTGAGCGCGGCGCCCCAGATCTCGGCGATGGTCCGCTCGGCCTCGGTGGACGGCTCCTGATACGCGGTGACCAGTTCCGGGCGCGGGTGCCGGGCCTGGCCGGCGCCCTCGGCGGGGGTCGCGGCCCAGAACAGGTCCACGGTGAACGAGCGGCCGTAGCGCACCATCGTCGGCAGGTCCTGGGTGCTGACCACGACCCGCGGCTCGCCGGCGGCCAGCGCCCGCAGCAGCATCCGCCAGCCCTCATCGAAGGTGAGGCCGAAGGCGTCGCGGTGCCGGCGCATGAAGGCCGCCGTCCCGTCGTCGACGCCGCCCAGGCCGCCCTCCCAGGCGTTCCACGCCCATTCGCCCCAGCCCACCGAGACCACCCGGTGGCCGGCGGCGGCGAGCTTGGCCGCGTAGCCATCGAGGTAGCTGTTGGCGGCGCAGTAGTCGAACTGGCCGGGGCCGCCGCCGGTACTGGTGACGATCGAGGAGAACAGCAGGAGGAAGTCCAGCGGCACCTCGTCGGGCTCGTCCAGGCGCAGCGCCTCGGCCAGGGCCCTGACACCGTCGACCTTGGGGGCGAGCACCGCGTCGCTGTCGCCGGACCCCTTGAACTGGATCAGGCCGACCCCGGGCACTCCGGCGGCGTGCAGGACGCCGTGCAGCGCGCCGAAGCGCTCCTGCGCCAGTCCGACGGCGCGGCGCACGTCGGCGGAATCCGCGACGTCGCCGACCGCGATCTCGACCTCGCCGCCGAGGGCGATCAGGGCGCGGACCCGCTCGACGCGGTCGCGCACCGCCGGATCGGCGGCCAGGGCGCCGGAGGCGATCGCGGCCCACTGCTCGCGCGGCGGCAGGCCGCTGCGACCGAGCAGGACCAGCTTCGCGCCGCAGGCCCGCACCAGGCGCTCGGCCATCGCCAGGCCGAGGCCGCCGAGGCCGCCGGTGATCAGGTACACGCCGCCGGGCCGCAGGGTCTTCGCGGCCTCGTCGAGGTCGGCGGGCGCGACCGTCTCGAAACCGCTGAGCCAGCGCCGGGTTCCGCGGAGCGCGACGGGCGTCCCGGTGCGTTCCCGGCGCAGCTCGGCGACGATCGCCGCGGCGTCGGTGGCCGGCTCGGCGTCGATGAGCCGCGTGGAGATCGACGGGTACTCCAGGGGGATCACCAGCGCCGGTCCCACGAGCGCGGCCGCGACCGGCCGGGCCTCGGAGCCGTCCAGCACCGGGAAGGCCCCGGCGCTCACGATGTCGAGCGCCCAGTGCGTCGACCCGGCCTCGCCCGCGGCGCGGCACAGCGCGGCGAGCGAGTGCAGGCCGAGGGCGAGCGCGGTCTTGTCGTCCAGTTCGGAGCGCTCGTCCAGAGCCCACAAGTGCACGACCCGCTCCAGGCCGATCTCGCGGCGGCGCAGGTCTTGAAGCATTGCGAGGATGTCCTCGCTGCTCCCCGGGCGGACGGTGTAGCCGCCGTCGGCGCCGGCCGCGTAGCCGTCACCGTAACCGACTCCGGGGCGGACCTCGGTCACGGCGGCGCCACTCGCTGCGGCGGCGGCGCGCAGCTCGTCCAGGACCTGCGCCGCGAGTCCGTCCCGCGCGAACACCAGCCAGGAGCCGGGCTGCGCGGCGGCGGGCGGGGCGGCCGGAATCTGGCGCCAGACCGGGACGCTCAGCCACTGTTCCTCGGGCAGCTTGGGCAGCAGATCGAGGTCTTCCAGGCGGGTCGCCTCGTAGGGAGCGGCGGACGCGGCTGCGGATGTGACGGCCGGTGCGGCGATTCCGGCACCGGCCCGGTGCGAGCGCACGGTCCCGGTCGGTTCGATCCAGTGCCGCTTGCGCTGGAAGGGGTAGGTCGGCAGCGGGACGCGGCCGGGAGCGTCGGCGGACAGGACCGTACCCTCCCGCACCACGCGACCGTGGTAGGCGTCCCAGTCGATCTCGACGCCGGCCAGCCAGAGCCGGGCGACGCCCTCGCTCAGCGTCTCGTCGGCGGCGGTCGGGTCGCCGGCGGCCGGGAGGGTCGCGCAGATCAGCGGCCAGCGCTCGGGCGGGCAGCCGGCCGCGCGCATCAGGGTCCCGAGAGACTTGCCGGGGCCGATCTCGACGACGGCGAGGTCCGGGTCGGCCAGGAGTTCGGCGGCCGCGTCGGCGAACTGGACGGTCGCGCACATGTGCCGAGCCCAGTAACCGGGGTCGCACACCAGCTCCGCCTCGGCCGGGCCGCCGGTGACGTTGGACAGGTACGGCAGTTCCGGCGCGTTGAGCGTGACGTTCGCGGCGACCCACGCGGTCAGGTCGTCGGCCAGCGGCGCGAGCATCCGGGAGTGGAAGGCGTGCGTGGTCTGGAGCGGCCGGGCCGGGATGTCCCGCTCCCGCAGCCGGGCGGTCAGCATGTCGAGGGCCGCCGCGGGCCCGGCGACGACGGTCGTGCCGGGGCCGTTCACCGCGGCGACGTCCAGGCCGAGCTCGTCCAGCGCGAAGCGGTCGCGCAGCTCGTCGGCGGACAGCGGGACGGCGGCCATCGAGCCGTGCTCGGCGGCGCCGATCAGCGCCGCGCGATAGGCGACCAGGGCGATCGCGTCCTCCAGCGAGAGCACGCCGGCCAGGCAGGCGGCCACGTACTCGCCGAGGCTGTAGCCGAGCATCGCCGTCGGGTGCACGCCCCAGCGCATCAGCGTCACGGCCAGCGCGTAGTCGACGGCGAACATCAGGGGCTGGATGATCTCGGTGCGCTCCAGGGCCTCGGTCCGGGGGTCCGCGGCGCCGCGCCGGCCGAGCAGGGCGGCGAGGTCGCCGCCGCCACCGCCGCGCGCGCCGGTGAGCAGATCGAGCAGGTCCGGCAGGTCGGTGTCGGGCAGATCGGCGTTGGACATGCCGACACCGGGCAGGCCGCCGCCGAACGGGCCGTGCGCGGTCAGGGCCTTGCCGACCAGGGCCAGGCATTCGTCCAGCTGCTCGCGGAAGACCGGCTCGCGGCGGTAGAGCTCGCCGACCATGCCGGGGTACTGCTCGCCGACACCGGCCAGCAGGAACGCGACGGGGCGCTGCTGCGCCGGGTCGGTGCGGCGCATCGGCGGACGCGCTGCACCGGGGTCGGTGAGCGCGGTGACGGCGTCGTCGAGCCCTGACACGACCGCGACCCGCCGGTGTTCGAAGGTGCGGCGGCCGGCCTGGAGCGTGTAGGCGGCGTCGACCAGGCGGGTGTTCGGGTTCGCGTCGAGGTGTTCGCCGAGCCGGCGGCAGGCGGCGTCCGCGGCGTCGGCGGTGCGTGCCGAGACCGGCAGGATCTGCACGCGGCGGCTCGCGGCTGGATCAGCGTCCTGATGCCTGGTCCCGAGGGCCCGGCGCTGCGGCGGCTCCTCGACGATCATGTGCACGTTGGTGCCTCCCATGCCGAGCGAGTTCAGACCGGCGATGCGCGGGCCGCTGTCGGCCGCCCCGGGGCCGGCGCTGTCGAGGGGCCACGGCTGGAGCTCGGCGGCGACGTAGAAGGGGCTGTCGGCGAAGTCGATGCCGGGGTTCGGACTGGAGTAGTGCAGCGTCGGCGGGATGACCTGCTCGCGGACCACCATCGCGGTCTTGATCAGCCCGGCCGCGCCCGCCGCCCGGTCCAGGTGGCCGACGTTGGTCTTGAGCGAGCCGATCGCGCAGTACTGCTTGCGCGGGGTCGGGCCGTAGGCGCGGGTGAGGGCGGCCACCTCGATCGGGTCGCCCATCACGGTTCCGGTGCCGTGCGCCTCGACGTAGCCGACGTCCTCCGGCGTGACGCCCGCGTCGGCCATCGCCGCGACCACGACCCGGGACTGGCCGACGACGCTCGGGGCGGTGTAGCCGACCTTGAGCGTGCCGTCGTTGTTCATCGCCGAGCCGCGGATGACGCCCCAGACGTGGTCGCCGTCGCGCAGGGCGTCGGAGAGCCGCTTCAGCGCGACCACCGCGGCACCGTCGCCGAACATACTGCCGCGCGCCTGGGCGTCGAACGTGCGGACGTGGCCGTCGGGCGACTCCATGCCGCCGGGCACGTAGAGGTGGCCGGACTTGTCGGGGACGCGGATCGAGACGCCGCCGGCCAACGCCATGTCGCAGTCGCCGGCCCGCAGGCTCTGCACCGCGAGGTGGGCGGCCACGAGCGAGGTGGAGCAGAAGGTCTGCACGGCGACGCTGGGGCCGTGCAGGTCGAGCAGGTAGGAGACGACGGTGGTCAGCGCGTCCTTCTCGTTGCCCATGGCGAGTTCGAAGATGCTGACACCGTCGGCTTCGAGCTGGTCCTGGATGCCGTGCAGGTAGGTGCTCAGGTGCGTGCCGCCGAAGACGCCGACCTTGCCGCGGCTGTCGTCGGCACGGGCGTAGCCGGCCTGCTCCAGGGCCTCCCAGCAGACTTCGAGGAAGAGCCGCTGCTGGGGGTCGGTGATCGCGGCCTGCCGGGGGCTGATGCCGAAGAAGGCGGCGTCGAAGCCCGCGATGTCGTCGAGGACGGGGCGGGCCAGGACGTAGGAGGGGTCGTCGACGAGGTCCGGGGCGACGCCGGCGGCGATCAGGTCGTCGCGGGTGAAGAAGGAGATCGACTCCACGCCGGCGCAGAGGTTGCTCCAGAACGTGTCGACGTCGGCGGCGCCGGGGAAGCGGCCGGCCATGCCGATGATGGCGACGTGGCGGTCTGCTTCGGTGGGGGTCGGCGGGGGCGTGCGGAGCGGAGCTGGACGCTCGCGGTCGAGGACCGGGAGCGGTCGTGGGGGCTGTGGCTGGGACGCGGCGGTGGACACCGGTGTGGGCGGGGTCTGCGGCGCCGGCTCCTGCTTGGTGCTCTGTGTCTCCGGCTCAGCGTTCTGTGTCTCCGGCTCGGTGTTCTGCATCGGCTCACTGCGCCGGGCGCCACGCTCGTCGACTATGGCGGCGAGTGAGCGCACGGTCGGCGCCTCGAACAGCGCCACCGTGGGCAGCGAGACCCCGCAGCGTTCGGCGATCGCGGCGAGCAGGCCGGGCACGACCAGCGAGGTGCCGCCGAGGTCGAAGAAGTTGTCGCCCATGCCGACCGGCTCGACGCCGAGCTCCGCGCTCCACACGGCGGCGACGGCCCGCTCGGTCGCGGTGCGCGGCGGGGCGTAGGGCTGCGGCAGGTCGGGGCGCGGGTGGCGGATCGCCGTGCCGGCGCGCGCCGTCGCGGTCGCGGCCGAGGCGGCGCGGGACGCGGGGCGGGGCAGCCGGTCGGCGAGGCCGCCGGCGGCGATCACGATCGGGCTCGTGCCGCTCGTGCCGCTCGTGCCATGGCCGATCGCGCGGTCGAAGGCGTCCAGGGCTTCGACGTCGGTCATCGAGTGCGCGACCAGGCTCGCGCCGATGCCGCCGCTGAGCTTGCCGAGCGTGCAGGCCCAGGTGTCCCAGACCGCTGATGTCCAGCGGGTCGAGCCGTGCGCGTTCGCGGCCTGCGCGACGGCGCCGAGCGCGGCGTTGGCGGCCGCGTAGGCGCCGAACGTCACGCCGCCGAGGAGCGCGGAGGTCGAGGAGAAGAGCATGCACCAGTCCGGGGAGCGGTTCTGGTTCGGGTCGGCCGACTCGGCTGGCTCGGCCTGCCCAGCCAATTCGGCGACGACGCCGACCAGCACGCGGGCGCCGTCGACCTTCGCGCCGAAGTGGCGCGCGGCGGAGGTGCGGTCGAGATCGCGCAACGGTTGGAAGGCGTCCTGGCGGGCGTCGGCCGCGGCGTGCACCACACCGTCGATGCGGCGGCCGGCGGAGGCGAACAGCTCGCGCATCGCCGCCGGGTCGGTGACGTCCACGCGCGGGGTGGCGACCGTCGCGCCGAGCTCGCGCAGCCGCCGGAGCGCCACAGCGCGCGGGTCGTGCGGGTCGGCGGGCTCCCCGCTGCGGCTGGTGAGCAGGAGCTCGGCGGCGCCCTGGCGCACCAGGTGCTCGGCGATGACGAGGCCGATCTCACCGAGGCCGCCGGTGATGAGGTAGGTGCCGCCGGGTCGGACGACCGGCAGCGGCGGCAGCGGGGCTGCGGCAGCCGAGTAGGTGGGGGCGTAGCGGCGGCCGGCGCGATACGCGGTGGTGATGCGCTGCGGCGCGTCCGAAGGCTGACGGAGTTCGGCGGCAATCGTCTCGGCTGCGACGCTCGCGGTGTGTGTTGGGTCGAGGTCGATGCTGCGGCAGTCGAGGTGCGGGTACTCCTGGTTCGCCACGATCGGCAGGACAGCGACTGCCGCCTGGGTCGACGACATGGCGTCCGCCGGCCGGACGGCGTGCGCGGCGCGGGTGACGACGAGGACGCGGGCCGGGGCGGAGGCCTCGCCCCACGCCGCGATCGCGCTCGCGGCGGATGCGACCGCCTCGGCCTCGTCGGCCTCGTCGTGCGAGGTGTCGAGGGCCGCGAGGTGAACGACCGTCGTGGGGGTATCGGCGGCGGCCGGCTCGGCGGTGGCGAATTCGACCTCTGCGCCCCGTGCACGGAGGAGGTCGGCGAGCGCGTCGGCGACGCCGGAAGCGTCGCGGTAGAGCACGTAGCGGCCGGAGTACGCCACCTCGGAAGGCGATTCGACCGCCTCCCAACGCTGGGTCAGCAGCTCGACGCGGTCGGTGGCGGACTCCCCGGGCACGTCCACCCAATACCGCTCGCGCTGGAACGGGTATGTCGGAAGCGAGATGGGCCGGAGCCCGCTGGCGCCCCGGACAGACCGGTTCAGGCCGAGGCCGAGTTCCCACAGTCGCCCGCAGGTCTGGAGCAGCCAGGTTTCGGGATCGGCGATATCGGCGGCGAATTCGATGACGGCATCGACGTCCGCCAGCTCGCTCTCATCTCTGGCGATCAGATCCGGCACGATACCGAGGCCCGCCAAGCGCTCGACGAGCTCGGCCTGCATGTCCGGGGACACGAACCCCACGCGCGGGCGATCCTTCAGACGGCGAACTCCGGGCGCCTCGCCGGCCGCAGCCAGCTGGACCGCCGCGTCCTCCAGGCTGGTGGCGACGATCGCGCGCCGGACATCAAGCTCCGAACGGCCGGTACGCAGCGTGTACGCGACCTCGGCAAGGCTGGCGCCGGTGCTGGCCACGGCGTCGGCCAAGCGCTGAAGGGAAGCGCTGAGCGCCTCCTGCCCCGCCGCCGACACCATCAGCAGCTCCGGCCGGGGCGTCTTCGCGCCCTGCGACGCCTCAGCCTCAGCAGCCGACGCCGCCTCAAGCTCAGCCGCCCGCAGCGCGTCCGCCTCAACCTCGACAGCCTGCGCCCCCTCGGCCCCAACCGCGCGCGCCGCCTCAGCCCCAACCGGCCGCAGCACCTCCGCCCCAGCCGCCCACAGCGCGTCCACCTCAACCGTCCGCGCCGCCTCCGCCCTAGCCGCCCGCAGCACCTCCGCCCCGACCTCGACAGCCTGCGCCCCCTCAGCCCCAACCGCCCGCAGCACCTCCGCCTCAGCAGCCGCCGCCCCCGTCGTCTCAACCGCCGGCGCCGCCTCAAGAACCGCGTGCGCGTTCGTCCCCGACCATCCGAACGAGCTGACCCCCGCCACCAGCGGCCGCTCGCCGGTCGGCAGGTCTCGGGCCGCCGTGCAGGGCTGGACCGCCGTGCTCGCCAGGACCGCCTCGGCCGGTTCGGCCAGGTTCAGGTTCGCCGGGGCCCGGCCGTGTTCGAGCACGAGCACGGTCTTGATCAGGCCGGCCATGCCCGCCGCGGCCTGGGTGTGGCCGATGTTCGTCTTCACCGCGCCGACCGGCAGTGGCGTGGTGCGGCCGGCGAACACCTCGCCGAGTGCCGCCAGTTCGATCTCGTCGCCGAGCGGGGTGCCCGAGCCGTGTGCCTCGACGTAGCTCAGGTCCGCGGGGTCGGCTTGGGCCGCGGCCAGTGCGCGGCGGATCACGTCCACCTGGGCGCCGCGGTTCGGCGCCGTCAGGCCGTTGCTGCGGCCGTCCTGGTTCACCGCCGAGCCGCGGATCACCGCGTGAATGCGGCGGCCGTTGCGCAGCGCGTCGGACAGGCGCTCCAGCAGGACCAGGCCGCCGCCCTCGCCGAGCACGTAGCCGTCGGCTGCGGCGTCGAAGGTGCGGCACTGGCCCGAGCGGGAGAGCATCGAGGTCGCGCATCCGTGCACGTACATGTCCGGGTGCAAGGCCAGGAACACCCCGCCGGCCAGGGCGGTGTCGCACTCGCCGCGGCGCAGCGCCTCGCTCGCGAGGTGCACGGCGACCAGCGAGGAGGAGCACGCCGTGTCCAGTGCGAGCGTCGGGCCGCGGAGGTCGAAGTGGTAGGCGAGGCGGCCGGCAACGACGCTCGGCGAGGAGCCCTGACCGGTGTAGGGGTCGGTGAAGACCTCGGGTCCGACCCGCTCGTCCTCGATCCGGCCGTACTGGAAGACGTCGGAGAAGCCGACGATCACCGCGGTGCGGGTGCCGGCCAGGCTCGCGGCCGGGGCGCCGGCGTCCTCCATGCCCTCCCACGCCAGCTCCATCAACAGCCGCTGCTGCGGGTCCATGCGCAGCGCCTCGCGCGGCGGGAAGCCGAAGAAGCGCGCATCCCAGCGGGTGACGTCCTCGACGAACCCGCCGCGCCGGGTGTACACGCCGAGCGCGTCGGCTTCGGGGCCGAGCGCGAAGCGTCCGTCCGGGACCCCGTCCAGGACTCCCGAGCGGCCCTCGCTCAGCAGCCGCCAGTACTCCGGCACCGACGGGGCGCCGGGGAACCGGCAGGACATGCCGACGATCGCGATCGGCTCGCGGCGCCTGGCGTCGGCTTCGGCCAGCCGGCGGCGGGCGTCGGCCAGATCGACCGTCGCCCGCTTGAGGTATTCGCGGAGCTTGTCCTCGGTAGCCATGCAAGAACCCCTGTCGTGATCGGTGCCGGCGCGCCGGTGCTAGAGCTGTCCGTCGATGAACGCGAAGATCTCCTCGTCGGAGGCCTCCCCGAGCCGGTCGCCCGGGGCGTCCGCCGCGGACTGCGCGGGCGGCGCGGCCCCGGTCGCCCTGAGCAGGGCCCGCAACGAGGCCGCGGCCAGCTCCCGGCCGGCGGCGTCGAGCTCGGGCGCCGCGAGCAGGCCGCCGACCTCGGCCAGGGCCGCGCGCAGCCGGTCCGGGACGCTCGGCGCCGCGCCGACGACCAGGCCGAACAGATGCTCGGACAGCCGAATCACGCTCGGGTGGTCGAACACCGCCGTGGCCGGCAGCCGCAGGCCGGCGTCGGCGTTGAGGCGGTTCCGGAAGTCGACCGCGGTCAGCGAGTCGAAGCCGAGCTCGCTGAACGACGCGCCGACGTCCACGGCCTCGGCCGAGCCGTGCGAGAGCACCGCCGCCGCGTGCCCCTGCACCAGCTCGGTGATCGTCTTGCGCGCCACCTCCGCCGTGAGGCCCGCGAGCCGGTCGGCCAGCGGGGCACCGCCGCGTGCGGCCGTGCCCGTGCCCGGGGACGCAGCAGACGCGCCGCGCGGACGCGACGTGGCACGCACGAGCGCACGCAGCATCCCGGAGATCTCCTCGCCGCTCTCGACACGGGCCCGCAGACCCGCGATGCTCCACCGCGAGGCGACGACCAGCGGCGGCGCGTCAGTGTCGCCGAGCGCCGCGTCGAAGAGCGCGAGTCCCTGCTCGGCGCTGAGCCCGGCTATCCCGATGCGGGCCAGCCGGGCCTCGTCGGCAGCGGTCAGCCCGGCACCCATGCCGGAGGCCGTGGCCCACAGGCCCCACGCGACCGAGACCGCGGGCAGCCCGAGCGAGCGCCGCAGCGCGGCGAGCGCGTCCAGGAAGGTGTTGGCGGCCGCGTAGTTGCCCTGCCCGGCGTTGCCGATCACCCCGGCGATCGAGGAGAAGAGCACGAACACACGCAGCGGCCGGTCGAGGGTGAGCTCGTGCAGCAGCCATCCGGCGTCCACCTTGGGGCGGAAGACCTTCTCGACCCGCTCCGGCGCCAGGCCTTCGAGCGTCGCGTCGTCCAGGACGCCGGCCGAGTGCACGACGCCGATCAGCGGCCGGTCGGCCGGGATCGAGGCGAGCAGAGCGGCCAGCGCGGCACGGTCGGCCACGTCGCAGGCCTCGAACCGCGCCTGGGCTCCCAGCGCTTGCAGGCGCGCGGTCAGCTCCGCGGCGCCGTCCGCAGCCGCACCGCGGCGGGAGACGAGCAGCAGGTCCCGAGCGCCGTGCCGTTCGGCCAGCCGCTCGGCGATCAGCGCGCCGAGTTCGCCGGTGGCCCCGGTGACGAGCACCGTTCCGTCGGACAGGTCGACCGGTTCGGCGGGCGCCGGCGTCCGGCGCACAACGCGGGGAACCAGGATCCGATCACCGCGCAGGAGGCACTGATCCTCGCCGGCTGCCACCACCGCGGCCACCCGGGCCGGTGTCGTCGCGTCGACGTCGCCGCCGACCAGGACGAAGCGGCCGGGGTTCTCGATCTGCGCGGCGCGGACCAGGCCCCAGGCAACGGCTGTCGCGGGGACATCCGGGTCCGCGACCACGACGAGCCGGGCTCCGGCGTCGCGCGGTTCGGCGACCCAGGCGCGCAGGGCGTCGAGCACTTCGCGGAACACCGTGCGCGCTGCGGTGATCGGAGGCGTCGCGGGGTCGGCGATCGACACCCACTGCGACCCGTCCGCGAGCCTCGCCGAGGCGTGCTCCGCCCGGGGGGTGTGCTCGATCCAGTCGACGCCGCAGTAGCCGACCGGGCCGGAGCCGCCGGGAAGCGCAGCGGCCGTCAGTGTTCTGACCCGCATCTCGCCGATGGTCAGCACCGGCAGACCAGCACCGTCCGCGACGTCAAGTGAAAGCCGGTCGTCCCCGCCGGTGCCGATCCGGACTCGGATCCCGGTGGCTCCCGTGGCGTGCAGGCGGACGTCGTGGAACGCGAAGGGGACGCGCAGATCAGCGCTGCCGCTCTCGGCGATGGAGGGGTGGAATGAGGTGTCCAGCAGCGCCGGATGAAGGCCGAAGCCGGGGGTGTCAGCCTCCTGCGGTAGCTCGGCCTCGACGTAGAGGTCGTCGCCGAGCCGCCAGGCCGCGAGCACGCCGCGGAAGGCCGGGCCGTAGGCGTAGCCGAGCTCTGCGAGCCGGTCGTAGGCGTCGTCGAAGTCGATCGGCGCCGCGTCCGCCGGCGGCCAGGACAGCGCCCAGCCGGTGTCGGCCGGGGCCGCGGATCCGGCCGCCTCCAGTCGGCCGGAGGCGTGGCAGGTCCACTCGGCGTCGTCCTCGGCGCGGGCGAAGACCCGGACCGTTCCGTCGACGGGGTTCACGACCGCCTGCAACGCCAGCGCACCCTCGGCAGGCAGCACCAGCGGGGCCTCGAAGGCGAGCTCTGCGACGCTCTCGAAGCCGGCCTGGCGGCCGAGTTCGAGCACGAGGTCGAGCACCGCGGCGCCGGGCACGACCACCGAGCCGGCCACCGCGTGATCGGCCAGCCAGGGCAGGTCGGCGAGCGCGGCCCGGCCGGTGGCGACCAGCGGGCCGCCTTCCGCGACGTCCAGCGCGGCGCTCAGCAGCGGGTGCTCGATCGCGCGCAGGCCGGCCTTCGCGACGTCAGCCGGCGCGGTCGGCGGCAGCAGCCAATAGTTCTCGCACTCGAAGGCGTAAGTCGGCAGCTCGATGACGCGGCCGCCCTCGGTGAGCGCCGGCCAGTCGACGTCCAGGCCCGCGGCGAAGGCCGCGCCGAGGCCGAGGACGAAACCGTCGAGTTCCGGCTGCCGCTTGGCGGCAGTGGCGGTCACCGGGGTGTCGGCGGCGGCCAGGCAGGAGCGGATCATGGCGGAAAGCACCGGCTGCGGGCCGATCTCCAGGTAGGCGCCGATCCCGGCGGACTCCAGCCGCCCGATCATCGGGGCGAAGCCGACGGCCTGCCGTGCCTGGTCGGTCCAGTAGGACGGCTCGGTCCAGGAGCGCTCGGGGCCGAGGTCGGTCTGCGCGGCGATCCGCGGGGCGTGGAAGGTCATGGTCGCCAGGTGCGCGGCGAGGTCGGCGATCATCGGCTCCATCAGCGGCGAGTGGAACGCGTGGCTGACGGTGAGCCTGCGGACCCGCCGACCCCGCTCCTCGAACTGCGCCGCGAGAGCAAGGCAGGCCTCTTCCTCGCCGGAGATCACGACGTCGGCCGGGCCGTTTACGGCGGCGATGCCGACCCGGTCCGCGAGCAACGGCAACACCTCCTCCGGAGTGGCCGAAATCGCCACCATGGCACCGCGTTCGCTCAGGGCCTGCATCAGCCGGCCCCGCACCGCGACGAACCGGGCCGCGTCGGGCAGGTCCCAGACTCCGGCGACGTGCGCCGCCGCGATCTCGCCGACGGAGTGGCCGGCGACGACGTCCGGTTCCAGGCCGAGCGAAGACAGCAGCCGGAACGCGGCGACCTGGTAGGCGAACAGGGCCGGCTGGGTGTAGGCGGTCTCGGTGAGCGCGGCGGCATCCGGGGAGTCCGGCTCGGCCCACATGACCTCGCGCAGCGGACGCTCCAGGTGCTGGTCCAGCGCTTCGCAGACCTCGTCGAAAGCCGCGGCGAAAGCCGGGAACGCGCGGTACAGGTCGCGGCCCATGCCGGGGCGCTGGCTGCCCTGTCCGCTGAAGACGAACGCCGCGCGGGCTCCGACCTCGGCCGTGCCGAGCACCACCGGGACGTCGTCCCGGCCGGCGATGAGGGCGTCCAGGCCGGCGAGCAGCCGGTCCCGGTCGGCGCCGACCACGACGGCGCGGTGGTCGAAGCGGACGCGGGTGGTCGCCAGCGAGCGGGCGACATCGAGGGGGCGGATGGCCTCGTCGGCCTGCACCCGGGCGCGGAGTCGGCGCGCCTGGCCTTCGAGCGCTGTGCGGCTGCGGGCGGTGAGGATCCAGGCGTGCGGCGGCGTTTCGGATGATGGCTCGGGCGATGGCTCAGGCGATGGCTCGGGCGCGGGATCGAGTGCGAGATCGAGTGCGAGATCGAGTGCGGGATCGAGTGCGGACGCCGGTTCGGCTGCGGACCGCAGCATGTCCGCGACGTCTGGCTCCTCAAGGATCACGTGCGCGTTCGTCCCGCTGATCCCGAAGGAGGACACGGCGGCCCGGCGCGGCCGGTCGCCGCCGGGCGCCCAGGCGCGCGGCTCGGTCAGCAGCCGGACCGTACCGGCCGACCAGTCGACGTGCTGCGTGGGCTCCGTGACGTTGATCGTCCGCGGCAGCACGCCGTTGCGCATCGCCATCAGCATCTTGATCATGCCGGCGACGCCCGCGGCGGCCTGGGCGTGGCCGATGTTCGACTTCAGCGAGCCGAGCCACAGCGGCCGGTCCTCGGGACGGTCCCGGCCGTACGTCGCGATGATCGCCTGCGCCTCGATCGGGTCGCCGAGCCGGGTGCCGGTGCCGTGCGCGTCCACGGCGTCCACGTCGCGCGGGTCGAGCCGGGCGTCGGCGAGCGCCTGGCGGATGACCGCCTCCTGCGCCGGGCCGTTGGGCGCGGTCTGGCCGTTGCTGGCGCCGTCCTGGTTGACGGCGGTGCCGCGGATCAGGCCGTAGACGTGCCGGCCGTTGCGCCGGGCGTCGGAGAGCCGTTCCAGGACGAGCACGCCGACGCCCTCGGCCCAGGAGGTGCCGTCGGCATCCGCGGAGAAGGACTTGCACCGGCCGTCCGCGGCCAGGCCGCGCTGCCGGGAGAACTCGACGAACAGCGTCGGGGTGGGCATCACGGTCTCGCCGCCGGCCACCGCGAGGGCGCACTCGCCGCCGCGCAGGGACTGCACGGCCTGGTGCACGGCCACCAGCGAGGAGGAGCAGGCGGTGTCGACGGTGATCGAGGGGCCCTCGAAGCCGAAGGTGTAGGAGACGCGGCCGGAGAGCATGCTGCCGGTGCTGGACACGGCCAGCAGGCCCTCCAAGGCCGGCGGGCTCGCGGCGAGGAAGCGGGTGGAGTAGTAGTCGTACATCTGCCCGGCCCAGACCCCGGTGCGGCTGCCGCGCAGCGCGGTCGGATCGAACCCGCCGCGCTCGAAGGCCTCCCAGGCGCAGGCCAGGAAGAGGCGGTGGCCGGGGTCGGTGCCGAGCGCGTTGCGCGGGCTCATCCGGAAGAACGCGGCGTCGAACTCGCCGGCCGCCTCCAGGAAGCCGCCGCGGCGCGAGTAGGAGGTGCCGACCGCCTCGGGATCCGGGTCGTACAGGGCCTCGGTGTCCCAGCCTCGGTCGCCGGGGAACTCCGAGGTCGCGTCCCGGCCCTCGTCGACCAGGCGCCACAGGCCCTCGGGGCTGTCCACGCCGCCGGGGTAGCGGCAGGCCATCCCGACGATCGCGATGGGTTCGTGGCGGCGTGCCTCGGCCTCGGCGATCCGGCTCTTCGCGTCCGCCAGGTCCGCGGTCACCTTCTTGAGGTACTCGCGCAGTTTCTCTTCACCAGCCATGGATGTTCACCCCTTCTGGGCCTGTCGGTGAGCGCTGTCCGGGTCGGCTGTCAGAGCTGTTCGATGAACTGGAAGATCTCTTCGTCGGACACCCCGTCGAACCGGTCGGCGCCGCCGCCGGTGCGCTGCGGGGCGCCGAGGCGGGCCAGGGCCGCGTCGAGGACGGCGGCCACGCGGGCGCGTTGTGCGTCGTCGGCGCCGTCGGCGCCGAGGCGGTCCAACGCGCGGTCCACGGCATCGCGCAGGACGTCGTCCACACCCGGTTCGTCGGCCGCCAGCTCCCGGAGCAGGAACCCGGCGACCGCGGCGACGGTGGGGTGGTCGAACAGGAGCGTCGCGGGGAGGCGGCGGCCGAGCTCGTCGCCGAGCGTGCGGCGGAGCTCGACGGAGGACAGGGAGTCGAAGCCGAGTTCGCTGAAGGAACGGTCGACGTCGACGGCCTCAGCGGTCTCGTGGGCCAGGGCGACGGCGACGTTGCGGCGGACCATGGCCAGCAGGGCTTCGAGGGCTTCGGGGCGGCTCAGGTCGGCGAGTCGGGCCGCGGGCGTCGGCTGCCGTGCCGGGCGCGCGCCGGGCTGCCGGGGCGGGGTGGTGGTACGGCGGGGGGCTTCGCGGTCCCACTTCGCGGCGACGACGACCGCAGTGGAGGTGGCGGTAGTGGCGTCGGCATCGGCATCGACATCGGCGGCGGTATCGGCGGAGCGCAGCGCGGCGTCGAACAGGTCGAGGCCCGCCGCCGCGTCGAGCGCGGCGAGTCCGGAGCGTGCGAAGCGTGCCTCGTCGGCCTTCGTCAGGCCCTCGGTCATGCCGACGGTCCACGGGCCCCAGGCAATCGCGATCGCCGGCAGGCCGAGCGAGCGACGATGCGCGGACAGCGCGTCCAGGACGGCGTTCGCCGCGCCGTAGTTCGCCTGTCCGGCGTTGCCGAGCACGCCGACGACCGAGGAGAAGAGCACGAAGGCGCGCAGCGGCAGGTCGGCGGTCAGCTCGTGCAGCAGCCACGCGGCGTCCGCCTTGGGCCGCAGGACGGCCGCGCAACGCTCCGGGGTCAGGGCCGCGACGAGCGCGTCGTCGAGCATGCCGGCCGCGTGCACCACGCCGACCAGCGGCCGGTCGGCGGGCACGGAGGCGAGGAGTGCGGTCAGGGCCGTGCGGTCCGCGACGTCGCAGGATTCGATCCGGACCCGTGCGCCGAGGTCGGTGAGCCGAGCGGACAGGTCTGCCGCACCGGGTGCCGCGGCGCCGCTGCGGGAGACGAGGAGCAGGTCCCTGACTCCGTGGTCGGTGACGAGCCGCTGGGCGACCAGGGCGCCGATGCCTCCGGTCGCTCCCGTGATCAGGACGGTGCCCGTGGTCAGATCGGACAGGTCTGGCGCGGCGGTCGCCGCCGAGCGCCGTGCCAGGCGCGGAGCGAGCAACCGGCCACCCTCCACGGCGAACTGGGTCTGCGCGGCGTCGAGCCCGGCGGCGACGAGGCGCCACGCCGCACGGTCGCGGACCTGACCGCCGAGCAGCCCGGGATCGGCGATCGCGAAGCGTCCCGGATGCTCGGCCTGCACACAGCGGATCAGGCCCCAGACAGCTGCGGCGGCGGGCGTCGTCCGGTCGGCAAGGACCAGCAGCTGCGTATCCGCGAGGCGTTCGTCGGCGGCCCACTGCTGAACGAGGTCGAGCATCGGCGTGAGCGCTTCGCCGATGGCGCGCGCCGCCTCTGCCGCGCAGGGCACGACGACCACTGCGGGCAGCTCGCTGCGGGGTGCCGTGACCAGGGCGGACAGATCGTCGAAGTGCTCGATGTCGGCGCCGAACTCCTTCAGCGCGGCGGTGATCGCCGCCGATTCGCTGCTGTCGCCGAGCACGGCCCAATGGCGTCCTTCGAGGTCTGCTTCGCTCAGGCCGGTCGCCGCCCACGTGAAGTCATACAGGCCCGAGGCGGCCGAACCGCCGAGTGCGCGATTCACCGGAACGCGGCGCAGCGCGAGGCTGTCGACGCCGCCGACGCGACGGCCGGTGGAGTCGAAGAGATCAAGCTTGACCGCGCTGTCGGAACGTCCGGTCAGGCGCACTCGCAGGCTTTCGGTCCCGGTGACGGCCACGTCCAGGCCCGAGAAGGAGAACGGGAGCAGCAGGCCGGCGTCGGGCGCGTCGCTCATCGCGTCGAGGACGAGGATGTGCAGCACCGCGTCGAACAGCGCGGGGTGCATCGCGAATGCACTGGCTTCGGGCATGGCGCCTGCGGGCAGCCGGACCTCCGCGCAGAAGCCGTCGTCGGTGCGCCATGCGGCTTGGAGGCCTTGGAACGAGGGTCCGTATTCGTACCCGGTGGCGGCCAGTCGCTCGTAAAGGTCTTCGAGGTCCACGGGGACGGCGTCGACCGGTGGCCAGGTGGCCGGCACCGCTCCCCCGGCGGGGGCGGAGTCGCCGGGGCCCAGCTGTCCGCTCGCGTTCCGGGTCCATTCGGAGCTGGAGCCGTCGCAGGGACGGGAGTACACCGACAGGGAGCGCCGGCCGGACGCGTCGGCCGCGCCGACCGTGACCTGGATGTCCATCGCGTCCGATGCCGTCAGCGCCAGCGGCGTGTGCAGGGTCAGCTCCTCGATCCACTCGGCCCCGGCCCCGGCCGCGTCCGCGGCTTGCAGGGCGAGCTCCGCGAAGGCGGTGGCGGGTAGGAGCACGACACCGCCGATGGTGTGGTCTGCGAGCCATGGCGACGAAGCGAGGGAGAGCCGGCCGGACAGCAGGATCCGGTCGTCCTCGGCGACCGCCACGATCGAGTCGAACAGCGAGTGCCGCTGGGCGCTCGTCGATGCGTGATCGGTGTTCTTGGTGCTGTCAGCGTTCTCAGTGCTCTCCAACCAGAAGCGCTGGCGGTCGAACGCGTACGCCGGCGGCTCGACGTACCGGTCTGCGGAACCCAGCAGCGCCTGCCAGTCCACCGGGGCGCCTTGGACGTAGGCCTGCGCGGCCGCGGCGAGGAACTGCCGCCGGCCGCCGGAATCGCGGCGCAGCGAGCCGACGGCCGCGCCGTCCAGGCCCGCCTCGGCCAGGGTGTCCTCGACGTCGCCGCACAGGATCGGGTGTGGGCTGACCTCGATGAACAGCGGCGACTCGACGACGGCGGAGGCGGCGCGGACCGCCTCGTCGAACCGGACCTGGCAGGCCAGGCTCTCGTACCAGTGGTCGGTGCCGAGCGTGGCCGGATCGACGCGGGCTCCGAGGTAGGACGAGAGGATCGGGATGTCGGCGGCGGCGGGGGTGATCACGCCGATCTTCCGGTAGAGCTCGTCGCGGACCCGGGCGATGTGCGGGGTGTGCGCCGCGTAGGCGAGGGCGGCGCGGCGGAGCTGGATGCTCTCGCCCCAGCGCTGCGTGAACTCCTCGACCGCGTCGGGATCGCCGCCGATCACCGTGCTGTGGGGGCCGTTGCGCAGCGCGACCCACAGCCGGTCGGCCCACGGTGCGAGCAGCTCGTGGATCCGCGCGGCGGGCGCGACCGCGGAGAGCATCGCGCCGGTGCCGTCGATGGAGCCGATGACCTGGCTGCGCGCGGCCACCAGCTTCGCGGCGTCGGGCAGGCTCAGCGCGCCGGCGATGTGGGACGCGGCGATCTCGCCCATCGAGTGCCCGACCACCGCCGCGGGACGGATCCCGGCGGCCTGCCAGAGCGCGGCGAGCGCGATGGTGACCGCGAACAGGACCGGCTGGATGACGTCGGAGCCGTCCATCGGCGGGGCGCCTTCGGTGCCGTGCAGGACGTCGAGGACGGACCATCCGGTGTGCGGGGCCAGGGCTTCGTCGCAGCGGCGGAGGTGCGCGGCGAAGGTCTCGTCGGTGCGGGCGAGTTCGGCGGCCATGCCGTGCCACTGCGAGCCCTGGCCCGGGAAGACGAACACCGGCTCGGTGCGCGGGGAGGCGATTCCGGTCCAGGCGGCGGGGTTCGGGCGGTCGGCGGCGAGGTCTTCGAGCGCGGCGCGGAGGTGAGCACGGTCGGCGGCGACGACTGCGGCGCGGTGGGGGAACTGAGCGCGGCGGGCGAGGGCTGGGCCGGTGGCTAGCAGGGTGCGGTCATCGACGGCGTCGAGGTCGGCGGCGAAGGTCGCGAGGCGGGCGGCGTAGGCTCGGAGGGAGGCGGCGGTGCGTGCCGAGAAGGTCCAGACCAGGGGCGCGGTGGCGGCCGGAGCGTCGGGGGCCGGAGCGTCGGCGGCGGGTGCGGGTGCATCGTCGAAAGGCTCGAAGGACTCGAAGGACTCGATGATCAGGTGCGCATTGGTGCCGCTGATCCCGAAGCTGGACACCGCCGCGCGCCGGGGCCGGTCCTGCCGCGGCCAGGGGCGGTCCTCGGCGAGCAGCCGGACGGCGGCGGCGTCCCAGTCCACTTCCCGCGTGGGCTCCTCGGCGTGCAGGGTGCGGGGCAGCAGCTCGTGGCGCATCGCCATCACCATCTTGATGACGCCGGCGACACCCGCGGCGGCCTGGGTGTGGCCGATGTTCGACTTCACCGATCCGAGCCACACGGGAGCGGCGTCGGAGTGCGCGCGGCCGTAGGTGGCGGCGATCGCGTGCGCCTCGACCGGGTCGCCGAGCGCGGTGCCGGTGCCGTGCGCCTCGACGACGTCCACCTCGTGGGCGGCGAGCCCGGCGTCGGCCAGGGCGCGGCGGATCACGTCCTGCTGAGCCTGGCCGTTGGGCGCGGTCAGACCGTTGCTGGCGCCGTCGGAGTTGACGGCGCCGCCGCGGACGACGGCCAGCACCGGGCGGCCGGCGCGGCGGGCGTCGGAGAGACGTTCGAGCAGCAGCAGGCCGGCCCCCTCGGCGAAGGCGGTGCCGTCGGCCGAGGCGGAGAAGGCCTTCGCGCGGCCGTCGGGGGCCAGGCCGTTCTGGCGGCTGAACTCCACCAGGTGCCCCGGGTTCGCCATCAGCGTGACCCCGCCGGCCAGCGCCATCGGGCACTCGCCGCGCCGCAGCGCCTGCACCGCGAGCTGCACGGCGACCAGCGAGGAGGAGCAGGCGGTGTCGACGGTGATCGCAGGACCCTGGAACCCGAAGGTGTAGGCGATGCGGCCGGACGCGACGGACAGCGCGGTGCCGGTGAGCAGGTGGCCGTCGGCAACCCCGGTGGGCCGGTGCAGCCGCGGACCGTACTCGGCGGCCATCGCCCCGACGAAGACGCCGACCGGCGAGCCCTCAAGCCCGGTCGGGTCCAGGCCGGCGCGCTCCAACGCCTCCCACGCGGTCTCCAGGAGCAGACGCTGCTGCGGGTCCATGGCCAGCGCCTCGCGCGGGCTCAGACCGAAGAACGCGGCGTCGAAGCGGTCGGCGTCGTGCAGGAAGCCGCCGAAGCGGGTGGCGCAGCTACCGGGACGGCCCGCGCCGGAGCCGAGGAGCGCATCGAGGTCCCAGCCACGGCCGGTGGGCAGGGGGGTGATGGCGTCGGTGCCGGCGGCGACAAGGCGCCAGAGGTCGGCGGGGGATTCGACGCCGCCGGGGTAGCGGCAGCCGATTGCGGTGATGGCGATGGGGTCTTGGGCCTGGTCCTGGTCGGGGCTCTGCGGGGCGCTCGGGCTTCTCGGCGCGGCGCGGGTGAGCCGCGCAGGCTGTGGCTCGTTCGGCGCGGAGGGCGGGGTATCGGCCAGCCCGGCGTGCAGGTGGTCGGCGAGGCGCTTGGGGGTCGGGAAGTCGTAGACGGCCGAGGTGGCGAGGCGCAGGCCGGTGGCGGAGCGCAGGCGCCGGCAGAGTTCGACGGTGGCGGATGAGTCGAAGCCGAGGTCTTTGAAACTGCGGGAGTGGTCGATCGCTCGGCGATCGGGGTGGCCGAGGATGTGCGCCGCGGTGTCGGCGACCAGGTCGCGGAGTTCGGTGCGGCTGCGGGCAGCAGTAGACGTCGGATGCGCGGGGGCCGGCGGCGGTTCGATGGCAGTCGGCTCGGTCGGCTCGGCCGACTCGGCCGACTCGGCCGACTCGGTCGACTCGGTCGGCTCGATCGGCTCGATCGGCTCGATCGGCTCGGTCGGCCCGGCCAGCTCGGCCGACTCGGCCAGCTCGATCGGCTCAGTCGGCTCAATCGGCTCGATCGGCTCGATCGGCTCGGTCGGTTCAGTCGGCTGCGGCATGTCCGCGAGCCAGTGGCGCTCGCGCTGGAAAGCGTAGGTGGGCAGGTCGATGAGCCGGGCCCCGGGGAGCACGCAGTCCGCGTCCCAGTCGATGTCGGCCCCGGCGACGAACGCCTCGGCGCGAGCGTGCCGCAGCCGGTGCGGTCCGTCTTGGTCGCGGCGCAGGGTGCTGACAACGGCGACGTCTTCCGCCTCGGCGCTCTGCTCGATCGCCTCGATCAGCACGGGATGCGGGCTCGGCTGGATGAACAGTCCGGCGCCGAGGTCGATGGCTCCGCGTACGGCGTCGGCGAAGCGCACGGGATGGCGCAGATCGCGGGACCAGTAGTCGGCGTCGAGGGTGGCGGTGTCGATCGGCTCGCCGGTCACGCTGGATATGAAGGTGGCGGGCACGCTCCTCGGCCGGATCGAGGCGAATGCGGAGCGCAGCTCGTCGGCGGACGATCGCGCGTCCAGGCTGCGCCGCGCGACGACGAGCGCGGCATCCTCCAGGTCCAGCGCACCGATCGCGGTCGCGGCGGCGATCTCGCCGTCGGAGTGGCCGATCACGATGTCGGGCCGCACGCCCCAGGAGCGCCAGAGCTCTGCGAGTGCCACCGTGACCGCCCACCGCACGGGCTGCGCCACGTCGATCCGGGACGGCTCCGGGGCACCCGGCCGCTGGTGCAGGACGTCGAGCAGCGCGTAGTCGAGATGCGGCTCCAGCGCTTGGGCGCACTCGTCGAGGCGGCGCTCGAATGCCGGGCAGGCTCCGTCGAGCAGGTCGCGGGCCATGCCGGGCCACTGCGAGTCCTCGCCGGGGAAGATCAGCGCGACGGAACCGGAGACTGCGCGCCCCGTGACGACTGCCGGCTCGGGGCGGTTGTCGGCGAGCGCGTCGAGGCTGGCTTTCAGCGCGGTGCGGTCGGCATTGAGGAACACGGCCCGGTGTTCGAAGCGGGTCCGGGTGCGGATCAAGGAGAGCACCACGTCGGCGGTGTCGGTGGCAGCGTTGCGGTCCAAGTAGTCGGAGAGGCTGCGCGCCTGGCCGCGCAGGGCTTCGGCGGAGCGAGCGGAGAGCACTACCGCACTCGGGCGGGCCTGCGCAGAGACCGGTTCGGCCGACACCGCAGCCGGCGCCTCGGCGAGCACCAGGTGGCAGTTCGTGCCGCCCATGCCGAACGAGCTGACCCCGGCCACCAGCCGCCGATCCGGCCTCGGCCAGCCCCGCCGCTCGCGCACCACATCAAGCTTCAGATCCGCGAGAGGGATCTGCGGCGACGCCGTGGTGAAGTTCAGGCTCGCGGGGAGTTCCCGGTGCGTGAGGCTGAGCACGACCTTGAGCAGCCCCGCGATGCCTGCCGCGCCCTCGAGGTGGCCGATGTTCGTCTTCACCGAGCCGACTAGCAGCGGTCCGGCGCCGTCGTCTCTCCCGGCGCCGTCGCCTCCCGCCGCGTCAACCGCGTCAACCGCGTCAACCAGCGCCCCGCCCAGCGCCGCCGCCTCGATCGGGTCGCCGACCGCCGTCCCGGTGCCGTGCAGCTCCACGTACTGCACCTCGGCGGCGCCGACGCCGGCCTGGCGCCAGGCGCTGCCGATGACCTCGCGCTGGGCCCGGGCGTCGGGGACGGTAAGGCCGGTGCCGCCGCCGTCGTTGTTCAGCGTGCCGCCGAGGATGACGCAGTGCACTGTGTCGCCGTCGGCCAGCGCCGCACGCAGCGGCTTCAGCACGAGGAGCGCGCCGCCCTCGCCGCGGACGTAGCCGTTCGCGCGTGCGTCGAAGGTGTGGCAGCGCCCGTCGGGCGACAGGGCGCCGAAGCGGCTGATCGCCTCGGTGGTCTCCGGCAGGAGGTTGAGGTTGACGCCGCCGGCCAGCGCGATGCGGGAGTCGCCGCGGCGCAGGTCCTCGCAGGCGCTCAGCACGGCCGCCAGCGACGAGGACTGGCCGGTGTCGACGGTCATGCTGCGGCCGCGAAGGCCCAGCACGTAGGAGATCCGGTTGGCGATGATGCCGCGCTGCACGCCGGCCAGCGTGTGCGAGCTGAGCGCGGCGGCGCCGAGCCGGTCCACGAGGGCGGCGTAGTCGGCCGCGATGGCGCCGACGTACACCGCGGTGTCGCTGCCGCGCAGCCGGTCCGGCGCGATCCGCGCCTGCTCGCAGGCCTCCCAGGCCAGCTCCAGCATCAGCCGCTGCTGCGGGTCCATCGCCGCCGCCTCGTGCGGGGAGATGCCGAAGAAGCCCGCGTCGAACCGGTCGACCTCGTCCAGGAACCCGCCGCGCCGGTACCCGGCCGCCGCGCCCTGCGGCCAGCGCTCCGCCGGTACCTCGCCGACCGCGTCCACGCCCTCGCGCAGCAGCGTCCAGAACCCTGCGGGGTCCGACGCGCGAGGCAGCCGGCAGGCCATGCCGATCACCGCGATCTGCTCCGCGGGCACCGTTCCCTGCGTTCCCTGCGTTCCGTGCGCTCCGTACACCGGCGTGCCGCCTCGCTCGCTATTCCGGGAAGACATAGAACACCCACCGTCGCAGTGCCGATAAGTGGGCCCGCGGACCCTTGGAAATCCTGTGAAACGTTTGTTGCAGAGTCAAGGTTGATAATGCCGCCGACCGCTGGCATGTAAGTGCCGACATAAAGCTGCCACCGGCAATACCCTGAATCGGGTTCCGGCATTATCGCAGTGCACCGACAACGCGCCAGGTATTCCCCGGCGGCCGTTTTCGGCAAAGCACGTGACCTACCGCCCGGACCTGCGGAACACGGCCACCGGGCACGTCCGCGGCGGCAGCAAGGGCGCGGACTTAGCCGTGCGGGACAGTTTGTCCACGGCGACTTGGCCACATCGGACGAGGCGCGATCGCTGATCGGCGGATAACGTTCCTGCTGATCGAATCAGTGTTCTTCATTCCGTGTCGAGGAGGGCCTCTCATGACGAATGCCGCCCCGGACCGGGCCGTTCCGTTCAAGCGCGACCGCGGCGTCCTCCTTGTCGGCGGAATCCCGGCGGACCGGCTGGCCGAACGCGTCGGGACGACACCGTTCTTCGTGTATGACAGAGCACTGATCAGCGAGCGGGTGTCCGCGGTGCGCGCCGCGCTGCCGGCGGGCGTCCGGCTGAACTACGCCGTCAAGGCCAACCCGATGCCCGCGGTGCTCCAGCACCTGAGCGGCCTGGTCGACGGCTTCGACGTGGCCTCCGCCGGGGAGCTACGCGAGGCGCTGAACAGCACGATGCCGGCCGAACACGTGAGCTTCGCCGGCCCCGGCAAGACCACGGCGGAGCTGCGGCAGGCGGTGGCCGCCGGGGTGACGGTCGAGGCGGAGTCCGAGACCGAGCTCGCCCGGCTGCGCGAGGTCGGCGGCCTGCTCGGCGTCCGGCCCCGCGTCGCCCTGCGGGTGAACCCGGACTTCGCGATCCGCGGTTCGGCGATGCAGCTCGGCGGCGGCCCGCAGCAGTTCGGCATCGACGCCGAGCGGATCCCGGACGTCCTCGCGGCGGTGGCGGACGGGGATCTGGACTTCGAGGGCTTCCACGTCTTCGCCGGATCGCAGAACCTTGACGCCGAAAGCATCTGCGACGCCCAGCGCCGGACGGTCGAGCTGATCCTCAAGCTCGCCGCCGCGGCCCCCGGACCGGTCCGCTACCTGAACCTGGGCGGCGGGTTCGGCATCCCGTACGCGGCCCGCGACCGGGCGCTCGACCTGGCCCCGATCGGCGCGAACCTCGCCGAGCTGATGGACACCGCGATCCGGTCCGAGCTGCCCGCGGCGCGCGTCGTCATCGAACTCGGCCGGTACCTGGTCGGCGAGGCGGGGGTGTATCTGACCCGGGTGGTGGACCGCAAGGAATCGCGGGGCCGGACCTACCTCGTCGTCGACGGCGGCCTGCACCACCAGCTCGCGGCGTCGGGCAACTTCGGGCAGAAGATCCGGCGCAACTACCCGGTCGAGCTGGCGACCGCGGCGGGCGACGCCGCCGAGGACGCGAGCGAGAACGAGAACAAGAACGAGTACGAGACGGTCGACGTCGTCGGCTGCCTGTGCACACCGCTGGATCTGCTCGGCGACCGCGTGAGCCTGCCGCCCGCGCGGATCGGCGACCTGGTCGCGGTCTTCTGCGCCGGCGCCTACGGCCTGACGGCCAGTCCCACCGCGTTCCTCGGCCATCCCGCGCCCGCCGAGGTCCTGGTCTGACGAGCGGCACGACGCGATGCTGGCCCGACCCCGAGCGGAGTACAGAGTGCAGACCCTTCCCGGAGTGGCGAGCGGCGCTCCGGGTGTCGCGACCGTCCGATCCCCGTCGCCGTCGCCGTCGCCGTCATCGCCACCGTCAGCCGACGGGTCCGCGCAGTTCCCCGCACAGCCGCCGCGCTTCAACGTCCTGGGGCCGCTGCACGTGTTCGGCGACCGGCTGGTCCCGATCACCGCGCGCCGGCAGCAGATCGTGCTCGCGCTGCTGCTGCTGAACGGCAACCGGACCGTGCCGCTGGAGACCCTGGTCGACGCGCTCTGGGACCACTGTCCCCCGGTGACCGCCCGGGCCCAGGTGCAGACCTGCGTCTCGGCACTGCGCCGAGCGCTGCTCTCGGCCGGCCTCGGCGAGCGGATCCACCTGCGCGGCGGCGGGTACGACATCTCCGTCGGCCCGGCGGAGCTGGACCTGCTGGTCTTCGAACGGCTGATGGCCGCCGGCCGGACCGCGGCCGCCGCGAACCGCCCGGCGCAGGCCCGCGCCGCGTTCCGCGAAGCCCTGGCGCTGTGGCGCGGCGAGCCGCTGGCCGGCATCGACAGCGACGCGATCCAGGGCCACAAGGTGCGGATCGGCGAACGGCGGGTCGAGGCGATCGAGGAGTGCATCGACTCCGAGCTGCGGCTGGGCCGGCACCACGAGGTGGTCGGCGAGATCTCGACGATGGTCGCCGAGCACCCGCTGCGCGAACGGCTCGTCAAACAGCTGATGACCGCGTTGCACCAGTGCGGCCGGCGGGCCGAGGCGCTGGCCGTGTACCGGAACGTGCGGCAGCAGTTCGTCGAGGAGCTGGGGCTCGAACCGGGCCACCTCGTGAGCCGGGCGCACCAGGAGATCCTGAACGGTTCGCCGGTCGCCGAGGAGGCGACGCCTGCGCCTACGCCTACGCCTATGCCTGTGTCGGAACCAGCGCCGGTGCGGGTGCCGATTCCGGTGCCGGTACCGGTGCCACGCATGTTGCCGGCGCGTATCCCCTACTTCACCGGGCACTGCGAACTCCTCAAAACCCTGTGCTCCCGCCTGGTGGAGAACCGCGGTTCGGACGCGGGACTGGTGACGGTGCTCACCGGACGCGGCGGGGCGGGCAAGTCGGCGGTGGCCAACGAGGCCGCGAACGAGGTGGCGGCCGCGTTCCCGGACGGCCAGCTCTACGCCCGGATGGCGGCCGGCGGGGACCGGATCGAGAACGTCTCGAACGTCCTGAAGCAGTTCCTGTCCGCACTGGGGTTCCCACTCGCGCAGATCCCGGCCGAGATGGAGGACCGGGCCGCCGTGTACCGCAGCGCGATCGCCGGCCGCCGGATGCTGACGGTGGTCGACGACGTGGCCGACGAGGCGCTGCTGCGGCCGCTGGTGCCGGGCACGTCCAGCTGCCGGCTGCTGGTGACCACCCGGGCCCGGACCGCCCCGCTGCTCGGTTCGGCGGTCTTCGAGCTGGACGTGTTCAGCCCGGAGGAAGGCGTCGAGCTGCTGGCCGCGATGATCGGCCGGGAGCGGATCGAGGCCGAGGGCCGGGCGGCGGCCGAGCTGGTCCGGCTGTGCGGCGGGCTGCCGCTGGCGGTGTGCAGCGCCGCGTCCCGGCTCGTCGCGCGGCCGCACTGGACCATCGGGGACTTCGTGGCGCTGCTGCGGGACGAACGCGGCCGCCTCGACCAGCTCGACAGCCGGGGCTTCGACATCCGGGAGAGCTTCCGGCGCGGCTGCCTCGGCCTGTCCCCGGCCGCGCGGCACCTGTTCGCCCAGCTCGGGCTGCTGGAGTCGAGCACCTTCAGCGCGCGGGTGGCGGCGCAACTGCTGGCCCCGGACGCGGGACCGGTGAGCGAAGCGCTGGAGAGCCTGGTCGACGCGCGGCTGGCGGACATCGTCACCGGGAGCGGCGCGGCCGCGCACTACCGCATGCACGAGCTGGTCCGCATCTTCGCCCGCGAGTGCGTGTTCCGGGACGGGATGGGACGTTCCGTCTGAAGGCCGGATCCGTTCCCCGCATCACCGATATCCGGTTCTGCGATATCCACGCGCATATTGAACAGTCGTTCGTTGACAGTTAGCTGCCGACACGTTCCAGACGACGCATAACCGGCTACCGCCGTTGACGCCCCGATCAATGACAAAGCACACTAAACGCACAAGGGCGTCGCGCTACGTCACGGCTCCGTGACAATTCGCGCAGCTATGCGATTCGCCCTTTCTCCATGGCCTCGTTGAAACGGCGGTGAGCGGGTTTTGGCCTCCCTGGATTCCGATTCGGCGGCGGGGGAAGCGATCGCGGTCATCGGCGTCGCCTGCCGGGTCGCGCAGCCTGCCGACGCCCTGGAGCTGGCCTGCGAAGCGATCGAGGACGCCGGGATCGCGCCGGCCGGGCTGCGCGGTTCGGAGGCGGGCGTCCACATCGGCTCGATCGGCGGCGACCAGGAGGCCGAGCGGATAGCGGAGCGGCTGGGACTGCGGGGCGCCGCTCGCGCCCCGAGCTCGTGTCTCGGGGCAGTGCGGTCCGCGTGCGAGGAGCTGCGGCGGGGCGCCGCGCGGCTGGCTCTGGCCGGCGGCGTGAGCGTGGGGGTGGGCGGCGCCGTGGTGGTGCTCAAGCTGTTGTCCGTGGCGCAGGCCGATGGCGACCATGTTCATGGCCTGATCGAGACTGCCGCGCTGGGTGCCGGCGACGGTGCGGGGCTCGGCATCGGCGGAGCCGATCAGGGCTCGCGTCCGGTCGGCTCGTGCGCGGGCGGGGTCGGCTCAGGTGGGGTCGAGGTCGAGGCCGCCGATCCGCAGGATCCTGCCGGCGTAGCCGACCTGCTGAAGCTCGTGCTGAACCTCAGGCACCGCCGACCACCGCCCGGCCCGCAGCATCAGCGCCCTGATCCCCTCCTGCTGTCCGCTCGGAGCGCTCCGGCGCTGCGGGCGCAGGCCGGCGCTCTGCTTGAGCGGATCGTCGCGCGGCCGACCGGCGAGGGCTCGGGTCGGCCGCTCACCCCGTCGCTCACGCCGTCGCTGTCCTTGTCGCGGCCGCGCGGGCGGTTCGAGCACCGCGCTGTGGTGTTCGGTGAGGACCGTGCCCAACTGCTCGCCGGGCTCGAAGCGCTCGCCTCGGGGCGGTCGGCCGAGTCCGTCGTGGTCGGCAAGGCCGTCGCGGGTCAGGACGTGCTCGTCTTCCCCGGCCCGGGTTCGCAATGGCCGGGGATGGCCTTGGGGCTGCTCGAAACCTCGCCGGAATTCACGCGGCGGCTGGCCGAGTGCGCCGAGGCGCTGCGGCCGTACCTCGCGTGCCCGCTGCTGGATGTGCTGCGGGGAGGGCCTGCCGTGCCGGATCTGGACCGGGTGGGAGTGGCGGAGCCCGCGCTGTGGGCGGTGATGGTCGCGCTGGCCGATCTGTGGCGGGCGCACGGTGTGCAGCCCGCGACCGTCGTCGGCACGTCGCAGGGCGAGGTCGCGGCGGCCACGGTGATCGGCGCGCTCACGCTCGACGACGCCGCCCGGCTGGTGACCGCGGGCAGCCGGATCGCCGCGTCCCGGGCGGGCGGTGCGCTGCTCGCGGTCGCCGCGCCGCTGGCCGCCGTCACCGGGCTGCTGGCCGGGGCGCCGGAGGCGGCGCTCGCCGTCGTCAACGGTCCGCGGTCGGCCCAGGTGTGGGGCCCGACCGAGGTGATCGAGGTGCTGCGGGCGGCCGCGGCGGCCGACGGGCACCGGGCCGAGATCCTGCCGGTGCGGCACGCCTCGCACTCCCCGGCCGTCGACCCGCTCCGTGAGGAGCTGCTGGAGGCGCTGGCGCCGATCCGGCCGCGCGCGGCCTCCGCCACCTTCGTGTCCACCGTGACCGGGCTGCCGACCGATCCCGCGACGCTCGACGCCGAGTACTGGTTCGCCAACCTGCGCCGGCCGGTGCGGTTCGACGACGCGGTCGCCTACACGCTGGAGCGCGGCGCGCGCCGCTTCATCGAGTGCAGCCCGCATCCGGTGCTGTGCGGGAGCGTCGAGGAGAACGCCGAGCACGCCGGCCACGAGGTCGTCGCGCTCAGCACGCTGGCCAAGGACGACGGCGGCCCGGAGCGGGTCCGGCGGGCGATGGCGCGGGCCTGGGCGGCCGGCGCGCCGTGTTCGCCGATCGCGCGGCGGTGATCAGCACACTGCGGCAGTGATCAACACACTGCACCCGCGCCACGACAACCCTGCCCGGCGCGGGCGTGATCAGCAACCGCGCCTCGGCCACGACATCGCCGGAACCCGAGCGCGAAGTCGTGGCCGAGGCGCCCCCGGCGAGATGTCCGAGATGTTTCGCCGTACCTCGCTCAGGCCAGCCGGCTGCGGCCCCACCCGCGGGCCAGCCGATAGGCCGCGACCGAGCCGGCCGCCACCCCGATCGCCAGACAGATCGACGCGGCGCGCATCATCTCGCCCGCGTGCCCGTTCACCGCCGCCTGGGTCATCCGCAGCCCCCAGTAGCCGGGCGACACCGGCGCGACGTGCCGCGCCCAGCCGGGCATCAGCGCGACCGGCAGCAGCGCCCCGCCGAGCGCGCTCACCGCGATGGACCCGACGTCGGAGGCCATCATGAGGTCGCCGCGGCTGCGCACCAGCGTGGCCAGGGCGGAGCCCATCGCCATCAGCGTGAAGCCCCAGACCGCCACGCCCAGCACCAGCAGCCCGACCGACTTGGGCGCGGGCATCCCGACCACCAGGCAGCCGTAGTAGATCAGCACGATCTGCTGCAGCACCAGCACCGCGTACACCGGCAGCGACTTGCCGACGAGCAGTTCGCCCTTCGTCGCGCTGCTGGCCCGCAGCCGGTCCCAGGTCCGCCATTCGCGCTCGATGAAGATCGAGTTGCCGACGATGGCCATGGCGAAGACCGAGAACATCACCATCTGGCCGGTGACCGCCTGCACGACGCCGCCGTTGAGCGGGCCCGAGTAAGCCTTCGTGTACAGGGGCTTGAGCAGCAGCATCAGCACCATCGGCGTGACCATGTAGCTGATCAGCTGGCCGGGGTCGCGCAGCCGGAGGATCAGGTTGTGCTTCACCAGCGCACTCGTGCGATACGGGACGTCACCGAACATCGGACACCGCCAGGGATCGGTAGAGATCGTCGAGGTTCGCCGGCCGCAGCTCGATCTTCTCGACCGGCCCGCGCACCGTGCCGAGCAGCTCCAGCAGCGTCGAGGTGACGTCGGTGGTGGTGACCACCTGGTCGCCGTCCGCCGCGCCCACCAGGACCTCGCCGGGGAGCCCGTCGAGCAGTTCCGCGGCGCTGCCCCGGGCCACGATCCGGCCGCGGGAGGCGACCGCGATGGTGGCCTGGAGCTCGCTGAGCTCGTGGAGATAGTGCGTCGTGTACACGACCGCGGCGCCCTCGCCCGCCCGGCGCTTGACCGCCTCCAGCAGGGCCTGGCGGGTCTCCGGGTCGGCGCCCGCGGTCGGCTCGTCGAGCAGCAGCAGCCCCGGGGAGTGGATGAGCGCGGTCGCCGCCTGCGCGCGCCGCTGCTGGCCGCCGGAGAGCAGGCCGGCCGGCCGGTCCAGGAACCCGGTCAACCGCAGTTCGGCGGCCAGGTCGTCGATCCGGCTGCGCAGCGCGGCCGGGCGCAGTCCGGCGAGCCGGCCGTACAGGCGCAGGTGTTCGCGCACTGTGATGGATCGGTAGAGGGCGATGTGCTGGGGCGATATCCCGATCCGGTCGCGGGCCTTGGCCGGCGTGCGACCGTCGACGCGGATCTCTCCGCTGTCCGGATTCTGCAGCCCGGAGACCATCTCGACGAAGGTCGTCTTGCCGGCGCCGTTGTGGCCGACCAGGCCGACAATCTCCCCGGCTGCGGCCTCCAGGCTGAAGCCGTCCAGGGCCTGGACGTCGTCGAAGCGTTTGGTGAGGTCGGTTGCCTGCAGCACGGTCACTCCTTGTCCAGGATCCGGCGCAGCCCGACCCGGTCGAATTTGCCGTTCACCGATCTGGGCAGCCGGTCGAGCACTTCGACGCGCGCCGGAAGCATGTAGGCCGGCAGTTCCTTGGCCAGCGCCTTGGACAGCACGGCCGGGGAGGCGCCGGGGCCGGTCAGCACGACGGCGAGCACGACGCGCTGGCCCAGCCGCTCGTCCGGCACGCCCAGCGCCACCGCCTCGCCGACCAGACCGGTGGCGTAGGCGGCCTCCTCGATCTCGGTCGGGCTGACCCGGTATCCGGAGGTCTTGATCATCTCGTCCGCGCGGCCGACGAAGTACAGGAAGCCTTCCTCGTCCCGGTACACCGTGTCCCCGGACCAGACGGCGATCTCCGGCGGGACCGGCGGCACCGCCCGGTCCGCCCCGGCCGCCCCGTCGGCCCCGCCCGCGCCCGCGACCGACGCCGGCACCGGGCGGAAGCGCGCGGCGGTGCGCTCGGGGTCGCGCCAGTAACCCTGGGCCACGAGCGCGCCGCGATGCACCAGCTCGCCGTGCTCCCCCGGGTCGCAGAGCGTTCCATCCGGCCGCACCACCAACAGCTCGGCGTTCGGGATGGCCTTGCCGATCGAGTCCGGACGGCGGTCCGCCTCGGCGGGGTCGAGATAGCTCGACCGGAACGCCTCGGTGAGCCCGTACATCAGGTAGGGCGCGGCCTTCGGAAAGATCTCCCGCAGCCGGGCCAGGACCGCCTCGGGCATGCGGCCGCCGGTGTTGGCGAAGTAGCGCAGTCGCGCGGTGGCCTCGCCGGGCCAGTCCTGCGCGATGAGCTGGAGCCACAGCGGGGGGACGCAGGTGAGTGCGGTGATCTGGTGCCGCGCGCAGAGCCGGACGACGTCGGCGGCCACCAGATGGTTCGCCAGCACCACGTGCGCGCCGGCGAGCAGGCCGGTGGTGAGCTGGCTGAACCCGGCGTCGAAGCTGAACGGCAGCAGGGCCAGCACCACGTCGTCCGGGCGGTGCCCCAGGTATTCGGCCACGCTCGCGGCGCCGGCCAGCAGGTTGCGGTGCGAGAGCACCACGCCCTTCGGGCTGCCGGTGCTGCCGGAGGTGTACATCAGGGCTGCGATGTCCCGGTCGACGACGGCGACGCCGTCGGGGACCGGGGTCGGCTCGGAGGCCTCCAGCTCGGCCCACGCCGACACCTCCAGGCCCGGCGCCGTCACCGGTTCCGGACCGTCGGCGCCGATCAGGACGGCGGCGCGCACCGACGTGTCCGGAGCCAGCGCCGCGCTGACGGTCTCCCAGCGACGGCCGGTGGTGATCACCATCCGGGCGGCGCAGTCCTCGACGACGTGGGCCAGCTGCGGGGTGCGCAGCAGCGGGTTGGCCGGCACCAGCACGGCCCCGGCCGCGGCGATCGCGAGCAGGGCCACAGCCGTCTCGATCCGCTTCTCGACGTAGACCACGACCCGGTCGCCCCGCCGGACGCCGCGCGCGTGCAGGCCGTTCGCGACCCGCGCGACCAGGTCGCGGGCCTGCGCGTAGGTCAGCGTCCGGGCGCCGAAGGTCAGCGCCGGCCGGTCGGGGTCGCCGCCGCGCAGCACGTGGTCCAGCCGGACCGGCGCGGACACCCGGCGGCCGGCCGGCGCGGGCAGCTCGGGCAGCTCGGGCAGCTCGGGAAACTCAGACATCGGCGAACCGGTCGGCCCCGACGAGCCGGCCGACCACGCCCCACAGCGAGCCGACCGTCCCGAAGGTCTCCTCGGTGATCAGCTCGTCGGGCAGTTCCAGACCGAAGGTCTCCTCCAGATCGGTCAGCAGCTGGACCACGCCCATCGAGTTGAGACCGAGCGCCGTGAGGTCGTCCGCGGCCGTGAGGTCGGCGGCGTCGGCGTAGGGGAGGTGGGCCAGCAGGGTCTTGCGGAAGGCGACCGGAATGTTCGTCGTCAACGTGATCTCCATGGGCTCCGGGTCAGACCTGTCTGCAACGCAGTGCACCACGCCCCGCGATCGATCGGACCTCGAACCGCTATCGCCCGGGCGGGACGGGCAGGAGGGCCGCGAGAGAGGAACAGGAGCGGGACGGAAGCGGGGCGGGGGCGGACGGCAGCCGGCGCGATAGCGGCTTGAGGGACCCCTCTGCCACGGTGAAGTCGACCAAGGCATCTTGGGCATCTCACCCCTGGGAGGCAGTGTGCTCACCACCATGCCGGTTCTGGCCGCCGAAGACGCACCTGTCGCCGACCAGCCCGTCGGTCCCGTCGGGCCCGTCGAACTCGCCGAACGAGCCGAGGCCGACGTCTACCGCCACGCCGTCCAGTACGGATCGATCGAATCGCTGGAGGACGCCGCGGCCGTGCTCGGTCTGCCGGTCGTCGAGATGTTCGCCACGATCACCCGGCTGATCGAACTGCGTCTGCTGCGCACCGATGACAGCGCGGGACACCGGCTGGTGCCGGTGGATCCGGGCGCGGCGGCCGCGGCGCTCGTCTCCCCGGTCGAACGCGCGATGTACGAGCGGCGGGAGCTCGCCGACCGGCTGCGCGACCGGATCGAGGCCGTCACCCGGCCCTCGGGCGCCGGCGCCATCGCGGGCGGCGGCACGGCGCCGGTCGGCGCGATCGACCACCTCGACGGGGCGGCGGAGATCCGGGGCCTTTTCAAGCTGGTCGGCGAGACCTGCCGCAAGGAGGTGCTGATCCAGCGGCCCAGCCACGAGGACGAGGATCTGCTCGACCACCTGCTCGAACCCTGCTACCAGACGCTGGGCCTGGGCGTGGACGTCCGGGTGGTCGGCCCGCACCGCAGCCGGGCCGGTTTCGCCTCCCGGGCCAAGGCGAAGCGGCTGATCGAGGACGGCGCGCAGATCCGCACGGTCAGCTACCTGCCCCAGGCGGCCGTCGTCTTCGACCACTCGCTCGCGGTGATGCTGAACGTGCCCGGATCGAGCGCGCCGCCCACGGCCCGCCGGATCCGCGACGGCGAGGTCGTGCGGTACCTGGTCGATCTGTTCGATCAGCTGTGGGAGGGGGCGGCGCCGTTCGCCCTCGCGGAGCCCGGCTACGCGGACGTCACCGACAGCCTGCACCAGTCGATCGCGCGGCTGATGGCCGAGGGCCTGACCGACGACGTGGTGGCGCGGCGGCTGGGGATGTCGGTGCGGACCTGTCGGCGGCACATCGCGGCGCTGCTGCGCGATCTGGATTCGGTGAGCCGGTTCCAGGCGGGGGTGCAGGCCGCGGGGCGGTTCGCGATCAGCGGGCCCCATACGGCCTGAGTCCTGGTTCTCGGGGCTGGTTCTCGATTCTCGGGCCTGGTTCTCGGGCCTGGTTTTCGGACGCCGGCGGTGTGGATCGAGTCCACGGCCGCCGGCGTTCCGCATGCCCGTCGGCAGATCGCAGCCGACCCCGATCAGGACTCGGCGCCGATCAGCGCGACGTCGCCGCCGAGCAGTACCGACGCGGTGTCCACCGCCTCCACCAGCAGCCAGCCCTCGCGCAGCGGACCGCATGCGTGCATCAGCACGCGGTCCCCGTCCCGCACCTTCTCGGCCGCGAGCGCCTCGTGGAACGCCAGCCAGCCGTCGCACGGGCCGCGGCCGGAGAACCGGTGCTCCGCCCAGCCGGGACCGTCGTCCGGAGCGCCCTCGCCCCAGCCCAGGACGCGCAGGGGACCCGGGCCCCGGCGCAGCCGCAGGCCCACCGCCTGGAACCGGCCCGGCACGCGCGCGTCGATGAACACCGGCTCGTCGCAGATCACCGCCGTCGCCCCGGTCCGCTCCGGGACGGCCCACTCCAGCACGCCGAAGACGGCGGTCCCGCCCAGCTCTTCGAAATCGGTGAGCCCGACGTCCTCGCCGGCCCAGCCGGACTCGTGCACCAGCTGGGCCAGCGCCGCCACCATCCCGTCGCGCAGCGGACCGGAACGCACCAGGAACAGCGGCTGCGCCGTCGCCGGGGCGCCGAGGCCGGCCAGGGCCAGGGTGCTCACGTCGGGCCCGGGCCAGCCCTCGGTGTCGTCCTCGCCCGGCGGGCGGATCACCAGCACGTGCTCGCGCGGGATGCCGTGGTCCCGCTCCAGCCGGGCCCACATGGCCGTGTCCGGCACGACCACGTCCGGCCCGACGGCGTCCAGCGGCACGTAGTTCTCGAAGGGAAGCGTCGCCGCGCTGAGCGCCTCGACGCTCAGACCCGCGCTCCCGTTCGCCGCGCTCCCGTTCGCCGCGCTACCGATCTCCGCGTTCCGCGGCTCGCCGCCCCTCACGAGTCCTCCTGGACTTCGACGATCACTGTTTGGATGTACATACCCTGACCGACCGCCACCAGCGCGCACCGGTCGCCGGGGCTGAGCCGGCCGGCACCGTCGGCGTGCTCCAGGGCCATCAGCGCGTCCGTACCGAAGTTGTGTCCGCGCTCGGCGATCAGGTCCAGGCAGATCCGGTCCCAGGCGAATCCCGCGTCGTTGCAGAACCCTCGCCACATCGTTCGGTTGGACAGGTGCGGCATCACCCAGTCGACCTGCTCCAGGTCCAGGCCCGCGGCTTGCGCCGCGGCGCGGACGGCGTGCACGACCTGGTTCCGGACGGCGTCGGCGAAGCCCACGCGTTCGGCCTGCGACATCCGCAGGTTGCGGTGGAACCGGGTGTCCCGGACGAGCGCGCCGCCGAGGTACCGGTAGCGCGGACGCCCGGCGCCGGGCCCCTGGACGAGGACCGCGGCGACGGTGTCCCCGGCCACGGTGAGGCCGGGCGTGACCCGGGCCCGGTCGTAGCGGCTGCCCTGGTCCCCGCCGAGCACCAGCACCCGGTCCGCGGGGTCGGCACCGGGCCGGCCCAGGAAGCGGCGGGCGAGCTCCACCGAGCGCAGCACCGAGACGCAGTTGACGTGCGAGACGCCGGACAGGACGGCACCGGGCACGCCCAGCCGCTCGCGCAACCGGTCCCGGAACGCGCCGCCCATTTCGACCTCGGTGTACATCAGGGTGTGCCCGTACAGGACGAGCTGGGCGGGCCGGCCGTCGAGCGCGGCCCGGCCGGCCCGCACCAGCAGGTCCTCCAGCCTCTCGTCCTCGGCCAGCGTCGGGCTGTCGCGCAGCCCGTGCACCTTGGCGAACATCCGCCGCTCCCGGGGCCCGCTGCCGGTCCGCTCCAGGATCGCGTCCACCGACTCGACCCCGCCGGGCAGCCGGACCGCCACCCGGGACAGTCCAATGCCCGAGTCCGATCCCAAGGCCGGTTCCGAGGCCGGTCCCGCGGCGCTCGCAGCGGCCTGACTCAGCACGGCGGCTAGGCCTTCGCGGTCTTGGCCAGCGCGGCCTCGATGTAGTCGCCCAGGCTGGCGACGGTGCTGAACACCGCGGGACCCAGCTCCTCGGGGTCGATCTCCAATCCGACGGTGTCCTCCAGGACCATCAGCAGCTCGATGACGCTGGTCGAGTCCAACGACAGGTCCTCGAACAGCCGCGCGTCCTCCCGCAGTTCGGGAACCTCTCGGTTCAACACCTCGGACAGGCTGCTGCGCAGCCCGACGAGAATCTCTGCACGGTCCATCACAACTCGCTTCCCTCGACTGGTGAATAGGCCAACCTCGTGCTGTGCTGAGGGCCCGCACTCATCTAGCCAGCAGGTCCCGTACACGGTCAATGACCAGGCCGTTGACAGCTTTCTGCCGTTCCTTGGACCCGCACGGCGGCACCGCACGGCACGGCACAGCCCGCCCACGTCGCCGGCATCCGGCGATGGGGGCGATCCGGCGGATCCGAGGCCCGCTCACACGCGAACCCGCCGGGCATCGCGCATCCACGCGATCGCCTGCCGCACGGACTGCGCGGCGTCCGCGTCGGTGCCGGTGCCGGTGCCGGCACCGGTCAGGCTGCCGGCCCCGGACCGCGGCGCGCCGGCCATCGCGGAGAAGAACTCCTCGACCCGCACGGGATCGGCGGCGACCTCGCGCAGCATCCCGACCCGGTGCCAGGGCACGGCGAGCCGCGCCGTGCTCAGGGTCCTGTGATAGTCGCCGAGCAGCGCGTCGTACCGTTCCCGGGCGTAGCGCGCCAGGGCGGCGTCCAGCCGGGCCGGGTCGTCGAGCACCGGGGCGACCAGCCCGGCCAGCAGATCGGCTTGGAGGAACGCGTGCGTGATGCCGCGGGCGGTGATGGAGTCCCGGTGGTGGCTGGCGTCGCCGGCCAGGGCCCAGCCGGGACCGGCGGCCGTGCGGAAGAAGTTGCGCTGGTCCCCGGTGCCGTACAGCCGTCCGGCCTGCCCGCCCGCGAGCATCCGTTCGTAGAGCTCGGGAGCCGTGGTGCGGACGTTCTCCAGGTACGCGGCCGGCGCGTCGGCGCGGACCCGGGAGAACTCGTCCTGCCGGAAGTACGCCTGGACCAGGGTCAGGCCGTCGTTGGTGGGTACCGCACCGACCCACCGGCCGGGCGCCTCGTAGAGCTCGAAGTGGTCGGCGGCACCGGCCCAGAACGAGTAGTAGACGCAGGTCTGCGGCGGGTCGCGCACCAGATCGGTCGCCCCCACGCGCGCGGCGACCGTGGACCGCATGCCGTCCGCGCCGACGACGAGGCGCGCGGGCTCGTCGAGCAGGGCGCCGCCCGAGCGCAGCCGCACCCCGGTGATCCGGTCCCCGGCGTACAGCAGGTCCTCGACGCAGCAGGACTCGCGGAACTCGGCGCCCGCGGCCACCGCCGCCTCCACCAGGATCGCGTCCAGGCTGTAGCGCCGGGGCGCGTACGCCGCCCGCATCCCGTCGACCGGCCGGGGGAAGCCTTCGAGACGGACGTCGCCGATCTGATAGCTGATCCGGTCCAGGGCGGGACACACCGCGGCGACCTGATCGAGCAGACCCCAACGGTCCAGATACCCCACGCCTCGCCGCTGGATGTACAGGGTGGACATGGTGTCGCGCGGGAACGCCGCCCGATCGACCACCAGCACGCGCCGTCCGGCGCGGGCCAGCAGCAGCGCGGTGGCGGCACCAGCGCATCGGGCGCCCACGACCACGGCGTCGTACATGGAATCAACCTCCTGTGACAGGACCCGCCTCGGGCGGATGCATCTCGCCGGGCCGCTCGGCGCTCGACGCTCGACGAACGCAGCGGTCTCGACAATCTCGGCGCCTCGACGACCGCAGCGACCTCGACGACGCGGCGGTTACCGGACCGGATCCGGATCCGGCGTCAGCGCCGGCGCACGCGCCAGTCGCACGTCCGCAGCGCTCTCGGCCCGGATCAGCACCCAGCCTTCCCGGAACGCGGTGCGCGCCTCGATCAGGATCCGCTCGCCGTCGGCGATCGCACCGGCGGCCAGCGCGTCGAACAGATCCACCCAGCCGTCGCACGGACCGGTGCCCGCGAACCGGTGCTCCACCGCCTCGGCCGCCGCTCCGGGCGCGCCCTCACCGCAGTCGAGAACCCGCAGCGGCCCCGCGCCGGGGCGCACCCGCATGGCCACCGCACAGAACCGGGCCCCACCCAGCCGCGTGTCTCCGAACAGAGGCTCGTCGCAGATCAGGGCGGTGGCGCCGGTCTCGGGCATCGCCCAGTCCAGCAGATCGAACACGACGGTCCCGCCAAGCTCCTCCAGCTGCGTGATGCCGACGTCCTCGCCGACCCACCCGGAGCCCTGCACCAGTCCGGCCAGCGCCGAGACCATCGAGTCCCGCGGCACGTCGTGGACCAGGAACAGCGGCTGCGCGTCCCCGGGCAGGCCCAGCGCCGCCAACGCCAGCGCGCCGACGTCCGGTTCATCCCCGGAATCCGCGGCGTCGTCCATGGCGACCTGCATCGCGTGCTCCACCGGGATGCCGCGGGCCCTGCGCTGGTACCGGTCCGCCACCTCGATCGGAGCGGACGCGACATCGACCCGCAGCGGCAGGTAGCCGGTCGAAGGCAGCACCGCGACACCGAGTGCGGCCACACTGAGATCAGGCATCTGCGTCTCCGGTCTGATAGCCGCGCTGGACATGCAGCCGCTGCATGTTGCTGGTGCCGTCCATGAACTCGAACGCGCACACGTCCCGCGTCCACTTCTCCAACAGCGGATGCTCCAGCAAGCCGCCCGGACCCATCACCCGAGCCGCCCAGCGACCCGTCTGGATCGCCATCTCCACGGCCGTCACCTTCACCGCGCTCGACCAGTACGCCCGCTCCGGATTGCGGTCCAGTCGCGCCGCAGCCGCGTACAACGCCTGGCGCCCGGCCTCCGCACGCGCGACCGCCACATCCAGTCCCGGAGCGCTTTTGCGGTGCTCGCCGACGTACTCCACCATCGCCAAAGCAGTGCCGATCGCGGCCGCCGCGACGTGCAACCGCACCTGGTTGAACGTCTTCAGGGCGCCCCACAACCCGCGTTGCGCCACCGGCAGATGCTCGCCCAGCATCATCTCCCCGGGCACCGGAACGCCCTCGAACGTCAGCTCACTCAGATAGGCGCCCCGCAGACCCACCGTCTCCAACCGCACCCCGGACCACCCCGGAGCCGGCAGCTCCACCAACGCCGCCCGAATCGACAGCGCCGAACGCCCGGTGCGTCCGAAGACCACCCCGATGCCGCCGCGCGCGGCGTTCCCGATGTACCGTTTCGAGCCGAACAGCAGCCAACCGCCCGCGCCGTCGGGCTCGAACCGCGTGTCCATCGCGCCCGCGTCGCTCCCGTGCGCGGCCTCCGTCATCGCGAAGAACGGCCACGTCCGGCCGCCGTGCAACCGGCGGAAGAACACCTCCTGCTGCGCCGCGTCACCCAGCAGGCGCACCATGACGCCGGCCAGGCCCGGCCCCGGGCAGGCGAACGCGGTCGCCGCGTCGCCGCACGCGGTCTCGGTGAAAGCCACCACGGTCTCCAGGCAGCCGCCGGCGTCGGGCGGCCGAGAGAAGCCGGACGCCGACTCACGGAACTCCGCCGGAGTATCGGACTCCCGGATCGTCGCGAAGACCGGGGAGTCGAAGTGCGCCTCCATCGCGTCCGGATCCGCGTCGATCGCCAGTGCCCGGGAACGCAGGTCGGCGCTCGCCTCGCGCGCGGAATCGCGCACGCCGCGCAAATAGTCGTCGAGCTCGATCATGTCGGTCCTTCCTCCCCTGTCACGACGCGTCGTCCAAAACCTCGACGATCGCCGCCTGGAAATACGCGCCCCGGGCGGTGGCCACCAGCGCGCAGCGGTCTCCGGGGCGCAGCCGCCCCGCGCGGTCGGCGTGTTCGAGCGCCATCAGCGCGTCGGCGCCGAAGTTGTGCGCCCGCTCGGCGAGCAGGTCCAGACAGATCCGCTCGAACGGAAAGCCCGACTGGCTGCAGAAGCTGGTCCAGACCATCCGGTTCCCCAGGTGCGGCATCACCCAGTCGATCCCGTCGAAGCCCACTCCCGCGTCCTCGGCCGCGCGCCGGACCACGTCGAGCGTCTGCGCCCGGATGACCTCGGTGTTCGCGGCGATCTCGGCCGGGGTCATCCGCAGGTTGCGATGGAACCTGGCGTCCCGGCTGGCGGCGCCGCCGAGGTACCGGTAGCGCGGCCGGTCCGCGGCGTCGGGATGCTGGACCACGACGGCGGCCACCCCGTCCCCGGAGACCGACCGGCCCGGGAAGACCCTGGTGTGCTCGAAGACGCTGCCCTGCTCGCCGGCGAGCACCAGCACCCGGTCGTCCGCGGCGCCGCCGCGCCGGGCCAGGAAGCGGCGGGCGAACTCGATCGAGCGCAGTCCGGCGACGCAGTTCACGTGGGAGACGCCGAAGACGGACGCCTCGCCCAGGGCGAGCCGGTCGCGTAGCGACTCCCGGAACGCGCCGTCGCAGAGGTCGATCTTCCGGGTCAGCAGCGTGTGTCCGTAGAGGACCAGCGCGGCCGGCCGGCCGTCGAGCGCCGCGTGGCCCGCGTCGAGCAGCAGGTCCTCCATCCGCTCGCCGTCGGCCAGGCTCAGGACGGTGCGCAGGCCCAGGGCGTTGAACTTCCGGGCTTCCCGCTCGTCGTACCCGGCGCGCGCCACGACATCGGCCACGGGCTCGGCCCGGCTGGGGATCCGGACGGCCACCCGGGACAGACCGACCGCCCCCAACGCGGTCGCAGAGTAGGCCATGGTTCAGTCCTCCGCGGCCGTGGCCGTGGGCGGTGTCGCGGCGCACGGCCACGCGGTCTCGGACAGGCGCATCAGAACTCACTTTCCGTTCGGGAAAGGCTGCTCGCCGCCCGCGCGGCGAGCGCGGGCCGGTCGGTCTTCCGGTTCGCGTTGAGCGGGAACTCCTCGACGTACTCGTACCGCCGCGGGATCAGCTCCCGGGGGAAGAACCCGCCGAGTTCCTCCATCAGGTCCGCGGCGGGGCGGGGTTCGCCGATACAGAACGCGAACAGCTCTCCGCCGACGGCCACGGCCACGGCGTCGGTGACCCCGGCGCAGCGCCGCAGCGCCGACTCGACCTCGGCGAGCTCCACCCGGATCCCGTGGATCTTCACCTGGTGGTCCCGGCGGCCCAGGTAGCCCAGTTCGCCGTCGGGAAGCCGCAGGACCAGGTCGCCGGTGCGGTACCAGCGTTTTGCCTCGTGGTCGAGAAAGCGTCCCTCGTCGTCCGCCGGGTCGAGATAGCCGGGAAACATCTGCGGGCCGGTGACGCACAGTTCGCCGTTGTCCGGGTTCGGATTCCCCTCGGGGCCGAGCAGCAGGTACTCGCTGCCCGGATGCAGCGAGCCGATCGGCACGACGTCGTTGACGCACCGGCCGGGCGAGGTCGCCGGATCCCACCGGTGCACGCTGCAGGAGATGGTCAGCTCGGTCGGGCCGTAAAGGTTCTCCACCACGGAGTCCGGCGCGGCCGCCTGCCAGTCGGCCGCGTCCCGGCTCAGCAGCGGCTCGCCGCAGAACAGGCTGTAGCGCAGTCCGGCCAGGGAGTCGGGACCGAGCGCACTGCGTCGCCGCAGGAACGGGATCACGCTCGGCGAGGAGAACCACACGGTGATGCCGTGCCTGGCGACGAAGGCGGCCACCGAGGCGAAGGCCCGGGGCGGCACCGAGACCAGGGTCCCGCCGCTGCCCCACGCCGTGAACAGGTCGAACATCGCCAGGTCGAAGGTGAGGTCGAAGGTCTGGGAGAACACGTCGTCCGGGCCGAAGCGGTAGCGGTCATGCACGAAGCGCAGGTAGGCGCAGACGTTGCGATGCAGGACCGGCACGCCCTTGGGGCGTCCGGTGGATCCCGAGGTGAACAGGATGTAGGCGGTGTCCTCCGGGCCGGGCGTGCGGGGCCGCTCCAGCGGCGCGGCGCCGCCCGGCTCGTGCACGACCGGCACTCCGGCCAGCACCTCGGCGACCCGCGGCACGACGGCCAGGCCGGACTCGTCGACCACGAGCGCGTCCAGCTCAGCGGCGGCGATCATCCGCGCGGTGCGCTCGGCCGGGAACTCCGGGTTGAGCGGCACCACCGCGGCGCCCGCGTAGCCGGCGGCCAGGATCCCGGCGTACGCCTGCTCGCTGCGGGACGCGAGCAGGCCGACGCGGCGCGGCCGGTGCTCGGCGTGCCGGGCCGTCAGCTCGCCGGCCAGGGCCAGCGCCCGTTCGTGCAGCCGCCGATAGGTGAAGCTCTCCCGGCCGATCCGCAGCGCCACCGCCTCCGGGTCGGCCAGCGCGCTCCGCAGGAACCAGCCGTGCAGGTGGTCCTCGGCAACACTCGGCTCCGTCCCAAGCGCCAGACTGCTCATCGTCATCCCCTCACGTGCTCTCAGCCGACCGCGGCCGCCGGCTCGGGGACGCTCGCCGCGTCCCGGGCCGAGGCCACCGCCCGCGCCACCGCCCGGCGGGTGCCGGGCAGATCGGTCATCTGGTAGAAGTCCGGTTCGGGGATCCGCACGCCGTAGTGCTCCTCGAGGCGGGTCAGCAGTTCGATGGTCAGCGCGGACGTGGCGCCGAGGTCGCCGGCGAAGGACTCGGCCGCGGCGACGTGGATCTCGCTGGAGCCGAACACCTCCGCCGCCATCCGCGCGACGTCGTCCAGCCCGCCGACCGCCCCGGCGCCCGCGTCCTGCTCCCGGGGCGCGGCGCGGTAGGGGGACGGCGGGCGGCCCCGGTCCGAGGCGGCGACCGCCATCACCAGATCCACCTGGTGGGTGAGCGCCACGGCGATATCGCCGATCCCGGCCTCGTCGGCCAGCCGCCGCGCACCGCCGGACAGCGCCACCGCGGGGGCGCCCCAGTCATCGGCGCAGACCTCGATGTCGGGCCATCGCAACCCCTGGCCGAAGCCCCGGCCGAGCAGTTTGCAGGTGGCCTCCTTGACGCAGAACCGCCCGGCCAGCCGTTCGAGGCAGCGCGCCGAACCGAGCTGCCCGGCCTCGCTCAGCTCGCGCTCGGTGAACACCAGCGCGCGGTAGCGGCGGTGCTCGGCGACCCGCGCGAAGCGGGACACCGACATCAGGTCGACGCCGATCCTCATCGCGACCCCGCGCTTTCGGCCATCGGACCCGTGCGGTCGGCCAGCCGCACGGATGCGACGTCCACGGCCGCCAGCAGCAGCCAGCCCTCGCGCACCGGACCGCGCGCGTGCACCAGGACGCGCTCGCCGTCCCGTACCTCGCCGGCCGCCAGCGCGTCGTGGAACGCCAGCCAGCCGTCGCACGGGCCGGGCCCGGAGAACCGGTGCTCGGCGCGGTCAGAGCTGTCAGCCCCCTGAGACCCGTCAGCGCCGTCAGCCCCCTGACCGCCGTCAGGGCCATCAGCGGCGGCCGGTCCACCCACGCCGCAGCCCAGGACCCGCAGCGGACCCGGGCCCCGGCGCAGCCGCAGGCCCACCGCCTTGAACCGGCCCGGCACGCGCGCGTCGGCGAACACCGGCTCGTCGCAGACCACGACGGTCGCGCCGGTGTCCGCCGGAACGGCCCAGCCCAGCAGATCGAAGACCGCGGTCCCGCCCAGCTCCTCCAGATGCGTGATGCCCAGGTCCTCGCCGGCCCAGCCGGACTCGTGCACCAGCTGGGCCAGCCCCGCGACCATCGAGTCGCGCAGCGGACCGGAACGCACCAGGAACAGCGGCTGCGCCGCCGCCGGGACACCCAGGCCGGCCAACGCCAGCCCGCTCACGCCGGGCCCGTCCCAGACAGAGTCCTGCGACGACAGCACCAGGGCGTGCTCGGGCGGAATCCCGTGCTCCCGCTCCAGCCGGGAGCGCGGAACCGCGAGCTCGTAGGAGTCCACCGGCACGTAGTTCTCGAACGGGAGCGTCGCAGCACTCACCGCCTCGACGCTCAGACCGGCCGTGCCGGCCCGCGCGCCCTCAGGCTTGCCGCTCTCCACGGATCCCCCTAGGCCTTCGCGGTCTTGGCCAGTCCGGCCTCGACATACTCGGCCAGGCTGGCGACGGTCTTGAACACCTCGGGCGCCAGCTCCTCGGGGTCGATCTCCAGCCCGACGGTGTCCTCCAGGCTCATCAGCAGCTCGATGACGCTGGTCGAGTCCAACGACAGGTCGTCGAACAGCCGCGCGTCCTCCCGCAGTTCGGGGACCTCCCGGTTCAGCACCTCGGACAGGCTGCTGCGCAGCTGGAGAAGAATCTCGGCACGGTCCATCACAACTCGCTTTCCTCGACAGGTGAAAACGGGACGAGCGGGTCAGGCATCCGCGTCCCCGGTCTGATAGCCGCGCTGGACATGCAGCCGCTGGATGTTGCTCGTGCCGTCCATGAACTCGAACGCGCACACGTCCCGCGTCCACTTCTCCAACAGCGGATGCTCCAGCAAGCCGCCCGGACCCATCACCCGAGCCGCCCAGCGACCCGTGCCCACGGCCATCTCCACCGCCGCCAATTTCGCAGCGCTCGACCAGTACGACCGCTCCGGACTGCGATCCAGCCGCGCCGCCGCCATGTACAGCGCCTCGCGTCCGGCCTCGGCCCGCGCGACCGCCACGTCCAGTCCCGGAGCGGTTTTGCGGTGCTCGCCCACGTACTCGACCATCGCCAAAGCCGTCCCCACCGCACCGGCCGCGACGTGCAGGCGCACCTGGTTGAACGTCTTCAGAGCGCCCCACAACCCCCGCTGCGCCACCGGCAGATGCGCACCCAGCATCATCTCGGGTGCCACCGGCACGGCGTCGAACACCAACTCGCTCAAATACGCGCCCCGCAACCCGACGGTGTCCAACCGCGTCCCCGACCACCCCGGAGCCGGCAGCTCCACCAACGCCGCCCGAACCGACAGAGCCGAACGCCCGGTGCGTCCGAAGACCACCCCCACTCCGCCCCGCGCCGCGTTCCCGACGTACCGCTTGGAGCCGGACAGCAACCAGCCGCCCGCACCGTCGGGCTCGAACCGCGTGTCCATCGCCCCGGCGTCGCTCCCGTGCGCGGCCTCCGTCATCGCGAAGAACGGCCACGTCTGCCCGCCGTGCAACCGCCGGAAGAACACCTCCTGCTGTGCGGCATCACCCAGTACCTCGATCAGGACTCCGGGCAGGCCCGGGGCGGGGCAGGCCAGCACGGTCGCCATGTCGCCCCGGGCGACCTCGATCAGGCTCACCACGTTCATCAGGCAGTTCCCGCGGTCCGGCAGCGACGCTCCGTCGGGCAGTTTCAGACCGCCGGACAGCGGCTCGCGGAACTCCGCGGGTGTCGCGGTGATCCGGAGCAGTTCGAAGGCATCGGAGTTCAGATGCTCTGCCATCGCTTCCGGATCGGCGTCGATCGCCAGTGCCCGGCCCCGCAGATCCTCAGCCAGCACGCGCGCGCCGTCCCGCACGGCGCGCAGCTGGTCATCGAGCTCGATCATTCCGACACCTCTTCGCGGGGAACCCAGGTGCCCGCCACGAGCGCGGACACGTACAGAGCGCGGCCCGGGCCCTCCGCCAGGTAGCCCGCGGCGCCGAAGAGCTTCAGGACCTCCCAGCCCAGAACGTCCAGACGGGTGTGGACGTCGGCAAGCGCGGCCGGCCCACCCTGCGTCGCCACGGAGGCGCGCAGCATTTCACTGCCCGCCATGACATCGGCGATCGCGCCGACGATCAGTTGTTTGCGGATCAGCGGCTCGCCGCCCGACTCCCGGCCGGATAGGTGCTCGACCGCCCGGTCGAGGGCGGCGCGCAGCACGCCGAGCCGGACCGCGGCCAGCAGCCGGGCCACCTCGGTCCACGTCGGACCGCCGTCAGGGTGCTGACCCGGGCATTCCACGAAGACGACGCCCTCCGCGTCGGCGAGGCGGTGACGGAGCACCGTTGCGCCGCCGTCCGGGCCCGCGCCCTCCGCGCCGGCGGCAGGCACCGCCGCGTACCGGCCCGGCGCGGTCTCGGCGACCGACGTCCCCGACAGCACCGCTGCCAGGCCCGCCGCCAGGCCTTCCTCGCGTCCGGCCTTCTCGCACTCCGCCATGCCGGCCTGCGACAAGGTACTGATACTCATGAATCCTCCTCGACCTCGACGACCATCGCCTGGAAGTACGCGCCCTGACCGATGGCGAACAGCACGCAGCGGTCGCCCGGCCGCAGCCGGCCCGAGCGGTCGGCGTGCTCCAGCGCCAGCAGCGCGTCGGCCCCGTAGTTGTGGCCCAGCTCCGGAATCAGGTCCAGGCAGATCCGGTCCTTCGGGATGCCCGAGCTCCGGCTGACCCGGCCCCAGAACATCCGGCTGGTCAGGTGCGGCATGACCCAGTCGACCCGGTCCACGGTCAGGCTCGCGGCCGCCACCGCCCGCCGCAGCGTGCGCACCGTCTGCTCGCCGCTGGCCTCCTGGAACAGCCCGAGCTCCGGCGGCGACATCCGCTGGTTGCGGTGGAAGCGGGCGTCCCGGGAGGACGCGCCGCCCAGGTACCGGTAGCGCGGTCGGCGCCGCGTGGTCGGGGCGTGGACCATGACGCCCACGGCGGCGTCGCCGGGCACTGCGACGCCGGGGATGACCCGCGCCCGGCCCTGGTGGCTGCTGGCCTGGTCGCCGCCGAGGACCAGCACCCGCTCCGCGGGACCGGCACCCGGCCGGGTCAGGAAGCGCCGAGCGAGTTCCACCGAGCGCAGCATCGCGGCGCAGTTGATGTGCGACACGCCGTAGAACGCGGTGTCGGACTGCCCGAGCCGGGAGCGCAGCCCGTCCAGACGCGCGTCGGCACTGTCGAGGTCGGAGTTCAGCAGCGTGTGTCCGTACAGAATCAGCTGCGCTGGCTCGCCGCCGAGCGCGTCCAGGCCGGCCCGGACCAGCAGGTCCTCCATTCGCTCGTCCGCGGCCAGCGTCGGGCTTTGGCGCAGCCCGAAGACCTTGGCGAACATCCGGCGTTCCATGGGTCCGCGCCCGGCCCGGACCAGCAGATCCTCCACGGGATCGGTCGACCGGGGCAGGCTCACCGAGACCCTGGACAGGCCGACGGCGCTTTCGACAGACGGCGGTAGCAACACAGGTCACACCGCTACGGTCTCGGCGGGTTCGCGTCCCTCGACAGGCAGCGCACTGCGATAGAGGTACTGCGGGCTCATCAGGTCCTCGGGCTCGTCACGGCGGCGCACCAGGTGCGCGGTGCCGTCCACGACCAGCACCTCGGCCGGGAACCCGTGGCTGAGGAACAGGCCCGGCGACGCCGAGGGCCCGTAGGCGCCGGAGCAGCGGATGCCGAGCAGGTCGCCGGGCCGCAGCGGCGGCAGCTGCGCGTGCTTGAGGATCGAGTCGTTGGGCGTGCACAGCGGACCGGTCACGTTCCAGGACTCGGGCGCCCCAGCCTCGCCGGACTGGTCGGCGTGGTCTGCGCGCCGGCTCAGCAGCTCCGCCGGGAAGTTCCGCTTGACGAAGGAACCGATGCCGACCGCCGCCATGTGGTGGTGGGTGCCGCCGTCCGCGACCGCGAACCGCTCCCCCATGGACTCCTTCACATAGCGCACGCCGATCACGTACGTCCCGGCCTTGCCCGCCAGGTATCGGCCCGACTCCATGATCAGGCGGGTGTCCGGGTGGCTCTCGGCGAACGCCGCCAGCTGCGGGTTGAGCTGCGCGGCCAGGTCGGCGGGGTCGAGGTCCCGCTCGCCCTCGAAGTACGCGACACCCAGACCCCCGCCGATGTCGACGGTGTCCAGCCGGATGCCGGTGCTGTCCGCCACCCGGTCGGCCAGGTCCAGGATGTAGGCGGTGTTCTTGCCGACCACCTCGGCGTCCAGGATCCGGGTGCCCAGGTAGACCTGGACGCCGGCCACGTCGGCGTGGCCGTACTTCTTCGCCAGGTTGCCGGCCGAGAGCACCTGCGCCTCGTCGATGCCGAACTGGCGGGGTTTGCCGCCCATGGTCAGCCGGGACCCGCCGATCGCGACCTCCGGGTTGACCCGCAACAGCACCCGCTGACGCACTCCGCGCGCGGCGGCGAGACGCTCGATCTCGTCCAGTTCCGCGAACGACTCGCAGACGATCGCGTGGATCCCGGCCTCCAGGCACGCGGTCAGCTCGCGCTCGCTCTTGCCCGGGCCGAGGAAGATGATGTTCTCGGGCGTCGCACCGGCCGCGAGCGCGGTGCGCAGTTCGACGAGCGAGGAGACCTCGGCGCGCGCGCCGCCGGCCCGGAGCACGTCGAAGACGCTGATGTTCGGGTTGGCCTTCAGCGAGTAGAAGAACTCCAGGGCCGGGTGCAGCGCTCGGCGCAGCCCGGCGATCGCCTCGGTGAGCACGTCGCCGTCGTAGACGTAGAGGGGCGTGCCGAAGCGCTCGGCCAACTCCTCGTATTCGATGCCCTGGACGTTCATGCCTGCTCTCCTGTCATCTCGTTGAGCCGCCGCTCGGCCTCGGTGCGCACGGCCAGCGCGGCCTCAGCCGACTCGGCCAGGCAGATCGCGTAGAGCCGGCCGTGGAAGCTGCCGTCCTCGGCGGCCGCCGCGTTGAGCGTGGCGAAGTTGTTGATCAGCACGCCGGAGCGGCCCGCGCCGTCCAGCAGCAGCCCGCCGAGCGCCTGCGCGACCTCGCCGAAGGTGTGGCGCCGGGTCAGGCGCAGCCCGAACGTGGCGGCGATGGCGTGGGTGCCGTCCGGGATCAGCCGCTCGGCGATCCGGCTCTGATACGTCGACATGTTGAACCTGGCGTTGATCTCCAGGCAGGGGTAGAACGTGTCGTCCTTGCCGAGCATGGCGTCGACGCCGACCAGCCCGAAGTAGCCCTCGGCCGACAGCGCCTCGCCGATCCGGCGCGTGGCGTCGTGCAGCTGTTCGGTGACCGCCGGCGAGAGCTCGACCGGGAAGCGGTGGCCCTGGTGCACGCCGTCGCGCAGCACCGCGGCCTTGACCGTCTCGAACCGCACGCCGCCGGAGCGGGCGACGACGAACTGGTAGTTGAGGTCCTGCGCGTGCTCGATCCAGGACTCGACGACCAGGTTGGCCGGGGCGTCCGCGCCGCGCCGCTCGATCAGGCGCAGCAGCCGCTCGGCGCCGCGCTCGGTGTCGACCCGGACCATGCCGCGCCCGGAGACGCCGAGCGATTCCTTCACCACCACGCCGCCGCCCAGCCCCAGCTGCTCGGTGTGCGCCATGTGCTCGGCGAGCGCTTCGCGCAGCTCGCCGACCGTGCGGCAGGTCCGGCCGGGGACGGCGCGCAGACCGGTCCGGTCGACCAGATCGCGGCTGAACACCTTGCCGTTGACGGCTTTGCAGATGGCCGCGCTCGGACCGGCCAGCGGCAGGCCGGTGGCCTTCGCCAGGTCCTCCTCCGCGGCGGAAACGCCCAGCGGCATCAGGTAGGTGCGGCCGTCGTCCAGCGCACGCAGCTGCTCCAGCAGCAGCGGCGAGGCCAGCGCGTCCTCGGTGACCATTCGCTCCGGCTCGTGGTTCTCGGCCGCGACCGTGTGTCCGGCGGCCGCGCCGAGGGTCGCGAGGTACGCGGCGAACTCCGGGTCGAGGCCGTCCTTGAGGACCACGACGTCGCCCTCGCCGGCGAGCAGGACGCCCATCTCCTCCATGCGGTTGACCGTCGCGCCCGCGAAGGAGACGCCGGCTCCCGGGAGCTTCGGCTCGCCGAGCGCCCAGCTGCGTTCCACCTCGAAGTTGTTGACGAAGACGAAGCGGGCCGAGGCGTCGCCCGTCAGATCCTGTTTCAGACGCTCAACGAAGTTCATCGTGGATTCCCAATCTGCGGCGAGCGCGTCATGCCTGCGGCGAGGGCCCGGAGCGGGCCGGCCCCGGCGAGTTGGTCGAGGGAGACACCGGTCCAGCCGAGGTCCTGCAGCGCGGCGAGGACGCTCGGCAGGCGCAGGACGCGTCCGCCGGCGGCGACGTAGCTGGTGGCGGGATCGACGTGCGCGAGGGCGTTGGTTTCGGCGGTGATGGCGGCGAGGGCTTGTTCGGCTTCGGTGGCGGCCTCGGTTGCGGCTTCGGTGGCGGCTTCGGTGGCTGGATCAAGAGCCTTTGCCGGCTCGGCAAGGGGCAGAGAAGAGGCGAAGCCCATGAGGTCCGTGGCCTGACCGGTCGTCAGGTCGGTGCCGGGTTCCCGGTGCGCCTCCAGCAGCCGCGCGTATCCGCGCAGGAACGCCTCCACCGCGTCCCGGTCCATGATCTCGGCCGTGGCCTGCAGGGCGAGCGTGACGCCGTCGGACCACTCGTAGATCCGGAGGTAGAGGTCTGAGCCGGCCTTCGCCCAGTCGGTCGGCGCGGCGTTCCAGGTGAGCCTTTCCCGCCGGGTGCCGCAGGAGCGCGGCGCGTTGTCCAGGAAGTTCACCTCCGTGGCGACGCGCAGCGGCCGGCCGCGCCTGGCGCCCTCCTGCGCGACGAACTCGGCGACCCGGTCGTACGGGACGTGCGCGTGCTTCATCGCGTCGTCGATCCGATGCGCGGCGCGGCGCAGCACCGTGCTGAAAGCGGGGTTGTCGGTGAGGTCGAGCGAGGCCAGCGTCGGGTACGACAGGCAGGTCAGCACCGTCGGGAAGCCGCTGGCAGTGCGCTGGCTGGTGTACAGCCGGTGCGCGACGCGCCGCTCGCCGGTGTACGCCGCCACGGCCACCGCGTACGCGGCCAGGTGCACGGCCGCCGGCCAGCAGCGCTCGCGGGCCGCGATGCCCCGCGTGGTCGCCAGCAGCGACGGCACGGTCAGCGACGCGCTGTGGCAGCCGACAGCGGAGGGGTCGCGGCGCCGGGCGAACACGTCGGTGGGCAGCGTCCGGACCTCGCCGCGCCAGTGTTCCAGCGACGCCTCCACCGCTTCGGGCGCTCGGGCCGCCTCGAACCGCGCCAGGTCCACCGGCTGCTGCGGCACCGGGTCCAGCGTCGCCGGACGGCGCTCGACGCGGGCGGCCAGGATCGCGTCCAGGTCGCGGCCGAGCACGCCCAGGCTCACGTCGTCGAAGGAGAGGTGGTTGAAGACCAGGTGCAGTCGGCGCAGACGGCCGCCGGTGGTGACGACGCAGGCCCGGATCGGCCACTCGCGGGTGACGTCGAACGGGGCGCGGGTGATCCGCGTGATCACCTCCATCGGCGCCGGCGTGCCGTCGTCCTCGGTGGTCGCCTCGGTGACGCGCAGCGGGGCCGGGGGCTCGACGCGTTGCCGCGGCCACGGCTGCGCGTGCAGGTCGTAGACGGTGCGCAGGCCTTCGTGTCTGCGGACCAGGTGGTTCAGGGCCCGCGTGACGTCCTCGGCGGTGCAGCCTTCGGGCAGCGGGAAGTCGGCGGTGATGTGCGCCTCGTGCCTCGACGCGGCCGGAACCTGGTGGTACCGCAGGAGGTGGTAGTGCTGGCCCCAGCACAGCCGGGCGCTCTTGAGGACTGGCATCGGGCTCCCTCCAGTGGTTGTCGGTCGTGATGCTCGGCGCAGTGATAATCGCCCGGCCCGGTCGGCGCGGACCAGAGCCCGCCGGTGGCGTCCTCGGCCGCGAAAAGCTGCCAGCGCGGCACGCCCGCGACCGTCCGCAGAGCATTGACATGCGCGTTCGCGGACGGCGACCCTTTCGGCGGAGAACGGAGGAACCGATGCAGAACACGATCACGGCCTGCGAGGAAGCCGGCCGCCACGACGGACTCGCGGCGGGTCTCGCCGTGGCTCTGGCCGCGCTCGACGCCGGCGCGGCGCCGGGCGGCATCGCGGCGCTGCCCGCGTCCGCGGTTCCCGCCGGGGCCGAAGTGATCCGGCACGAGATGGCGCTCGCCGAGGGCATCGGCTTCGTCCGTCCGGCGACCCGGCGCGAGGCTCCGGCCGACGAGCTCACGGCGCTCGCCGCGCGCCTCGGCGCGGTGCGGATCGGGGCCACCCTGCGGTTGATCGAGCAGGTGGCCGGGCATCTGTCGCGCCGCTTCTTCGGCGGGGAACCGGTGCTGGCCAAGCAGCTCGTCCAGGGCACGCTGGCCGACGCGCTGGTCGCCACCGAGACCGCGCGCTGCGCGCTGGCCACGGACAGCCGCGCCGCGATCGTGGACGTACACGACCGGCTGACGCAGGTCGACTGGGAGCTGGCGCGGATGTTCGGGGCCAGCGGCTATGCCGGCCGGGGCGAGGGGAATCCGGCGCGCGGCGCGTATGTGTCCCGCCTGGTCGCGAACTGCTGGGTGGCGAGGGAGGGAGTCACATGAGCTTGGCGGAGAGCCGCTTGGAGGCGGCGAGAAGTCGCGTGGACGTCGTGGGCGGCCGCACAGGCGTCGTGGGAAGTCGCGTGGACGTCGCAGGAAACCGCTTGAGTGCGGCGAGCGGTCGCAGGAGCGCGGCGGAGGACCTGACACCGGGGATGCTGGAACTCCGCGAACTCTGCCGAGCCGTCGCGGGCGACCTGCGGCGCGAGGCGCTGGCCGTGGACGCCGACCCGTTCGACAGCGCCCGGCTGCGGAACTGCGAGGCGCTGGAACTGCTGCGCCAGATGAGCATGCCCCGGGACTACCGAACGCGGGAGGTCCCGGCGTGCGCCGACGAGTTCACCGGCAGCGCGCTGGGGCGCGTGGTCGCCAACATCGAGGTGGCCGGCGGCGACGCCGGGGTGGTGAACGCGTGCGCGACGCCGTCGCTCGCGGGGCTGGCGGTCGACGCGCTCGGCGATGAGCGGCAGAAGGAGCTGTTCTACCGGGACATGGCGGAGCGGCGGTCGTGGACGTTCTTCGCGATGACCGAGCCGGATCACGGGAGCGACGCCACGGCGATGGAGACGCGGCTAGACCCGGATCCGGGCTCGGGTTCGGTTCCGGGCTCGGCTCCAGGCTCGGGCTCGGGCGGCGACGGCTTCCTGCTGAACGGGACCAAGCGCTACGTCGCCAACGCCGAACGCGGCGACATCGGCGTGGTGTTCGCCCGCACCGGCCGCACGCCCCTGTCCATCCGCGCGGTGATCCTGCGCCGCCCCTCCCCCGGCTTCACCGGCACGCCGCTGGCGATGACAGGCCTGCGCGGCGCGTGCATCGGCCACATGGAGTTCCACGACACCCCGGTCGCCCGCGAGATGCTGCTCGGCCAGCACCTGCCCGCGTCCCGCCGCGGCATGTGGGGCGCGATGCGCGCGTTCAACGTCATCCGCCTGCAGATCGCCGCACAGGCGCTCGGCGCGGCGTTCGCGATCCGCGACTACGTGCGGGCACAGCGGCCCGGATGGTCTGGCGCTCGGGGCTGGCCGGGCGAAGAACTGATGTCCGCGCGGCTGGAAGCGGCGCGCGCACTTCTGCACCGGTACGCGATAGAGGTCGACCTGGCGCCGGACGCCCGGCTGGCCCCCTCCATCGCCAAGCTGCACACCACGGAGCTGGCGCAGGAGACGACCCGCTGGGCCGAGGCCGCCCTGGGCCCCGGCTCGCTGCTGGAACACCCGCTGTTGGAGAAGTGGTGCCGCGACGTCTGCGCGTTCGAATTCATGGACGGCACCAGCAACATCCTGCGACTCACCATCGCCGCGGACGCCGAGCCGACCCGCGCCCGGGGTTGAGGTCGGGCCGCCGACGGGGTAGGAGTCATACCATGCCCTCGCCCACGGACAGGATCGCCAAGAGCGCCGCCCGGAAGCTGCCCTCGCCGGTGCTCCGCGTGACCGCGCGGGTCGCCGGCAGGTTCCTGCTGCCGGTCGCCGGCGCCGCCGCGGTCGCGGCCGTGCACCGGGCCAGGTGGCGGCTCGGCGCCCGGCGGAACCCGCCCGGGACGGTGGTCGTCGACGTCGGCCGGGGACTGCACGTGCTGGCCCCGGTGTCCGGAAGCCCGCCCGAGCCGCTGCTCGCGCTGACCGAGCGGGCGCACGTGACGCTGGCCGGGGTGCCGGGCCGGTCCGTCACGCAGCTGCGGGCCGTGCCCATCCGGGCCGGAGACGACATCAGCGAGGACGTCGCGCTGGCCAAGCGGCGGCTGGAGACCGAGACGTAGGCCGGGGACGCCCCGACCTCGCCAGATCACCGGCCGATCACCGCCGGCCGGCCACCAAGCTGACGAGAAACTGGCCGCCGCCCGCATCGACCCGGGCGGTCACCGGCAACCCCGGCACCAGACGCGAGAAGCGGTCCACCAGCCAATCCGCCGCATCCTGCGCGTCCTGCTCGGTCGGACAGCGGCCCACCACCTCGCGGCCGCCCTTGCGCTCCAGCCGGTCGGCGACGGCGATCAGCGCCGCGGGCTCGACCACGTACAGACTGTCCGGCCAGGGAATGACCACCTGGACCGCACCCTTGCGGGTGTTGCACCCGCGATGCGCAAGGCGCTCAACGACCTTCGCCTTCCGATCGGCGGTCCGGCTGTCGACGCTGGGCCCGCGCGGATCGTTCACCGACATGTCGGGGTCGACGGGCTCGTCGCACACCCAGCACCGCCAGCCGTCGCGTTCGGCCACGTCGTCGAGGATAGTCACTGGGGCAGACTAGCCTGCGCCCTCAGCCTCAGTGCCCGTGGTGCGTGAACGCCGCCCAGAACACCGGGTCGGCGAGGTTCTTCTCCTCCAGTCGGGCGAACGCCGCCTCGTCGGCCCCGTCCGGGACGACGCGGTCGGGGTCGAGCATCCACATCTGCGCCGCGCGCAGCGCGTCCGCCGGGGATCCTGCCGACTCGGCGCCAACGGCGTGCAGGAAGTGGTGGAACATGTACATCAGCACGAGAGTCTGCGGCTGGTCCGCGATGGCCCACTTCGAGCCCACCACCGAGCACGCGCCGGAGGCCAGGACCGCGGTGGCCAGGGTGACGGACTCGTCGTAGCGCGCCACGGCCAGGTCGGTCACGCAGTCCGCCAGGACCACCAGCCCGCCGGGGGCCCGCGGGTCACGCCCGAGCGCGCCGGACAGCAGGCGGTCGACCGTCAGGACGCGGCCGGGCTCGGTACGGCGGTGGTCGTCCAGGATCAGGCGGGAGTGGGACGCGTCGACCGTGGACACCGCGTGGCAGTTGGCGATCGTCACCGCCGCGCTCGTCGGGCCCCGGCCGGGGAGGTAGGGGTCGAGCGCGTCGGCGAGCGCCGGTCGGGGCTGCGGCCGGCGCCATGCGGAGTCGCTCTGAAGGGGGTGGAAGCCGAGGGAGCCCACGACGTCGGCGTCGGGGTAGAAGCGATACCGGATCAGGACTGCTTCCTTCTTGGCGATCGACGAGCCCTGCGGATCGACGACCATCACGGCCGGCCCGGCGACCGGCATCCGCGGCCGGGCCGCGACCTCGACCAGCTGGCGGGCGGTCGCGCAGTACGACACCACGGCGTCCTGGCAGACGTAGCGCTCCCGGCCGGTCGACGTCGGCAGCGTTCCGGCGTGCCAGGGCACCATGCCCAGCGGCCCGACCGGGACGAGCACGAGGCGCGGGGCCCGGCCGCTCACCGCCGCGCGCACATCCGCCAGCACCGGGGCCATCATCCGTCCCGTCCAGGCGCCCAGGTGAAGCAGTGCCTTGTGCCAGCGGTCCTCCACACCGGCTGCCGGGGCCGCGTCGCGGGCGCGCAGAGCTGCCGCGTAGGCGGTCAGCTCGGGGCTGTCGAGGCTCAGCCCTTCGATCGCGACGGTCCGGACGGCACCGGACGCGTCGACGACCAGCACGTGACCGTTGCCTTCGCCTGTGTCGGCGAGCAGGTAGACGAACGCGTCCGCGCCGACCGCGACGAGCGCGCGAGCGGTCTCGGCCGGCGAGGGCGCGGACAGCAGCCGGCGCTCGGCGGGGCTGCCCTCGACCGCGAGCAGAACCCTGCGTCGCAGGTCGTCGGGGACGCTGTCCGAGGGTGACAGGGACAGCGACGGCGACGAGGATGGAGACAGCGCGGCGCCGGTAGCTGCGGTGCCGATGACCGTGGCGTCGGTCGACCCGATCTCGGTAGACCCGATCTCGCTCGTCCCAGCCCCGCCGACCCCATCCCCAGCGACCACCGCATCAGCCGCACGCCACTCCGCGGCCAGCCCCGGATGCCCGGCCGCGACCAGCAGCGCGGGCACCGTCGAGGCGACGGTCGCCGCGTGCAGCGTCAGCCCCCGCCCGAGCTCGACCGCCTCCAGCGCCCCGGCGGTGTCGTCGTCCGCGAGGCACCAGCGCACGAGCCGAGCCGCATCGTCACCGGCCCGCCGTGCGGCTTCCAGAGCCCTGCGGGTACCGCTCTGCAGCAGCACAGCGCGGCCATGAGCCCACATCACCGACCGGGCCGCGACCCGCGACCGCTGCCGGTGCGCCGGGTCCGCGGCCCCCATCCGATAGGTGGAAGCCAGAGAACGCTTCAACGCCGCCGCGAAGGGGTCGGCAGAGGCCGGTCCATGAACGTTCTCGGCCTCGGACAGCGCCGCGATGGCGCGCTCCAGATCCTCGGGATCGCCGGTCACCCGGTGCCGCGCCGCCAGGAGTTCGCCGAGGCCGTACTGGCATCGGGCCCAGCCGCCGTAGTAGAGCGCCGACGAGCCGCGGGTGACCTCCGACAGCTCCCGCACGATGTAGGCGGCCAGCACCAGCCCGGACTCCCGGGTCCGCACGTCGGCCAGCTGCGCGGCCGCCACCGCCGCGGCCCGCAACAGCAGTCCGGGACGATGCTGGCTGGACTCGGCGCACGCCGCGGCAGCCGCCGCGACGTCGGCGGCGGCGACGATCCGCGCCGCGGCGTCGGCCCGGCGGCCCGCCTCCGTCCAGCGCACGAGCGCGCTCTCGGCGAGCGCCGCCGGCCGCAGCGGATGCCGCGCGCCGAGCCCGGCGAGGGCGGACGTCAGCCGGTCCAGGCCCAGTGCACGCAACTCCGTGGCGGTCAGCGCGCCGTCCTCGGCAGCCAGTTCGGCGCCGTCGTCCCGGGACACGAGGTCGGCAGCGGCCAGATCGGCCAGTCCTGCAAAGGCCAGCAGCTCGGCACGGAACGGGCCCTCGTCGAAGAGGTCGGCGCGGAACAACTCGCGCACACCCAAGACCTCGTCCTCGGCGGCGGCGGCGTTCAGCAGCACGGCCAGACCGGCACGCGGTCCATCCGGCGTCGTTTCCAGCAGCGCGCTCCATATCGAACGCGCGGTCTCCAGATCCGCGTGGTCGCCGTAGAGCAGGTAGCGGTCATGGAGGAGCCCTGCGACGACAGCGTTGACACGGTCGGCCAGCTCGGGCCGAGCCGTAGCAGAACGGGACGCCGCACCCCGGGCCAGCCGCACGGCCAGGCTGATGTCGGCGGGGTCCCGCTGACGCAGCCAGCGGACGTGCAGCGCCAGCGCGGTGAGCGCGGCCGGGACCGGTTCCCTGACACCGTCGGCATTGGCGTCGGCGGGCCCGTAGAGGCGATCGACCGTCTCGATGACCAGACCCGGCGGGTGGATGAACGGCGACTCGGACCCGTCGCCGAGCAGCGGGGCGGCCGAGGCCGCGACCACGCCGAAGACGTCGGACTGGACCGGCTCGCCTTCAGGGACCGGACGTTGCGGAGCTGTGAGCGCGGGCTCGACCGGACCGCGCAGCATCGCCTCGACCATCCTGGTCAACTGCCCCATGGCGATCGCCGGCTCATCCTCGACCAGGGCCAGGAAGCGGTCGATGTACTGCGTGCCGAGGCCCTCGGGCACGACTGCCCGGAAGGCTCTCAATTCGGCCACGGCCGACCGGACGGCGGCGATGTCCGCTCCCGCGGTCAGCGCATGAGCGGCCTCGATCATCGCGGTCATGATCTGCAGGATCAGGCGCGGGACTGCCTCCGACTCGTCGGTCCGGTTCAGGGCTTGCCGCAGACGCCGGGCCCACATGTCCAGTTGCTCCAGCGAGGGCGGCCTTTCGTCCCATCCGCGGGCGTCCACGAAGATGCCGAGGAAGATCAACGCCGGGTCGGGATCGGCGGTCTCGTTAAGAATGGCCTCCATCATCCGCCGCGCGAGGAACAGCTCCTCGACGAGGGCGGGAGTCATCGCCTCAATCGAAAGATCCACGTCTGTCCCGGGCTGTGACTCCATGCCGCGCAATGAGGTATCCGTCATGAGGAGGGCTGCCACCGTCAGCAGGACCATCTGCTGCCGCTCCGCGGGGCTCACCACCCAGTCCTGCGGGTTGAGATCGTGGAGCTTGCGCTGCCATTCCAGGCCCTCGCGAAGAAGCGCCCGGTCGCCGTGCGGAAACGACATCAGGAAATGGAGCGGGAGGCTGTACCCGATGATCAAGGCTCCCATCGGATAGAACTCGTCCTGGACCGGATACAGGCTCAGGCCGATCCGCACCAGATCGGCCGCCCGGGCGAAGTCCGCCGCGAGTTCCGGATCCGATGCCCCGACCGTCATGACGAGCGGGCGGGCGAGCAACCCCGTGTCGTACCGCATGGAGTCGAAGTACGGCGCGAGTCGGCGGAAGGACCTCCGGAAGATCAAAGCCCCGACCCTGATGTGCAGCTCGGCACGCATGCTGTCGTCAGGGCGCGTTGTCGCGAGCAGTTCCGATCCCAGGGCGATGGCCCGGTCAGTGATTTCGGGTTCGACACCGTCGTGGTCCAGGCGTGCCAGCACGTCGAACAGGAAGGACTTCACACGGTTCGACTCGTCGCTGTCGGGCAGCGTCGCAAGGAGTTCGTCGTGCACGGCATCCACCTGCGTCACGGCCTCGCGCAGGAGAGCCAGCCGCTGGGGATCGGTTTCCGGCCATTCCTCCTCGATCACGATCTCGACAAGAGCGAGCGCCAGATCCACCCGGTAGCCGCGCAGCTCCTTCGCGGTCCAGCCAGGATGTTCCACAGCCAGCCGGTACCACTCGACGGCGAGCATCCGGTGCTCCGGACCGGGATCGTGGTCGACGAGGTCGTTGACCAGCAATGTGCACAGCTCCAGGACCCTGGCGCCGGCGTAGACGTCCGCGTCGTCGATCAGGGGGCTGAGCATCGCGAGCAACGTGTGCAGTTCCTCCGACGCGTCGGGCCGGGACCAGTCCAAGAGCTTCCAGCGCAGTCGACCCTGCTGGACGTACATCTCCCACTTCAGTTCCGGGTCGACGTCCAGGTCGGCAGCCTTCTGCCACAGCTGCGCCCCGCGGACCTCGTCCAACGGCGGCACCGTCTCGCCGGTGTCGGGGTCGCGTGCACTGTCGGCCAACGCGGAGGCCAGTGCCATCCACACCTGCGCGAGCAGTTCCTGGTCCTGGTCGGCCGGATCGGCATCGACGTCGGCATGGGAATCGACGTCGACATCGGCCAGCGGCCCGAGCAGCTCCACGACCCGGGCGCGGTCGTCAGCCGCCTCGCCGGCCGTGAAGCGCTGGGAGTAGAGCAACCCGAGCCAGCCCCGGGTGTCGCCGTCGACATCCAGGTCCCACCACATGTCCGGCGGCGGCATCGGCGGCACCAACGCCGCCTCCAGCCATGTGATCATGTCGTCGAGGGGTAGCACGCGCTCGAACAGCAGCGCCTCGGTGCGCAGGCTCTGCGCGGTCAGCCAGCACAGCCGGTGTCGGCGGCCGCTGCCCTCGGGCGCCTCGGGCAGCAGTTCCTCGACCAGCGCCGAGGCTTCCCGCCACAACGGTTCCGCGTCGTCCTCGACCAGCGGCGGCAGCTCCAGCGTCGCGGTCTCGATGATCATGTCGGCCCGGGCGAGCAGGACGTCGCACAGCTCAGTCCGCAGCTGCTTCGCGTCGTCGCTGTGAGCGGGAACCGTCATCAGCTCGAGCCGCACCCGCCGCGTGGTCTCCAACAGTCCCTCGTAGTGCTCATACCGTTCGTCCATTGCGAGGTTCCCGGTTCAGAGGGGTCACCGGCCTGTGCGGCCGGCGTTGTCGAAGCTTCTGCGGAGGGTGGGAAGCAGCAGGCAGACGAGCAGCAGCGCCGTCACCCACGCGTACCAGACGGCAGCCGTGTCGGTGGTGCGCCACAGCCACCCGGTCAGGCCGGGAAGGACCGGTCCGCCGAGCGCGAGCGGCAGGCTCGGCGAGACCAGCCACGCCGCGGCGCCGACCGCCACCGCCGCCGGCCACACCACCCAGCCGCGCCGTTGCCGGCTCAGCAGCGTGACGGCCACCGCCAGCACCGCCAGGACCAGGGCGTAGCGGCCGACGAGCGCCGACGGATCGGGCAGCGGAGCGACCGCCGCCGCGTGGACCGCGCCGCGCGGCGCCGGTGGCACCGTGACGGCCGGCGCAGCGGGGAACATCTCGCGCTGCGCCACCGCGCCCGTCCACGCCGCGGCGGACAGGACGAGGAACAGCACGGCTCCCCCGATGACCAGCGCTCGCGTGCGGTACTGATTGCTGCGTTCGCCGAACCAGCCGGGGACTCCTATCAATGCGGCGGGGGTCCGCCCGGCCGTGAACGGGGAGCCGTTGGCGCCCGACAGACCGCTGACCGACTCCGCGCCTCTGATCACCGCCACGCCGGCGCCCAACGCCGCGAGGGAGAGCACGATCACCCAGCCGGAGTTCATCGAACCGGCCGCGTGGCCCAGCGTGCGGCTCAGCGACTGCTCGGCCGACTGCGGCAGGCCGACCGGGCTCGGCGGCTGGACCAGGCCCGCCATGCCGGCGATCACCGCGACCCCCGGCGGGACGCTCCGCAGCGGTGCGGTGGTGCCGATCCCGTAGGCCGCGGCGACCGCGGCCACCGCCGCCAGCAGGGAGAACCCGAGGTATCCCAGCTGCGCGGAGCTGGCGCGGACCGCGATCAGGGGTATCTGGAGCCAGAGTTGGTGGCCCTTGTCGACGGCGTCTGACGTCAGGACCTCGAAGAACCCCCGCGCCACGAAGGCGCACCAGCTCAGCAGCGCACAGGCCAGAACCATGAGCAGCACCTGGCCGACCAGCGCTCCGGTGCTCGGCAGCGGACGCCAGGGGCGCGCCGACGCGGCCCGGGCGGGGTCCTTCTGCTTACGGGCCTGCAGATCCTCGGCCGCGATCCGCTGCACGGACACAGCGGCGGCCACCGCCGCGATCCCGCGCGCGGTCCGGACGTCGGCCTTGCCCGCGTCGGCGGCCAGCTCGCGCCACCAATCCGCCGGACGCGGTCCGAGGGCACCTCTGCCGATACGGAGATCGGGCACGGCGGTGGGTTCCAGGGCGAGCATGAGGGCCGTGGCGTAGATCGCGTCCTCGTCCGGCTTCACCGCGCTCGCGGCCCCCCGTCCCGTCGCCCATCCCGTCCCCGCTCCCGCAGCCGTCCCCGGGACGTCACTCGCAACACGGTCAGCGATCCGTTGCGCGAGCGGCACCGCTTCGTTCACGAGCGCGGAGGCCCGTTCGAGGACCGCACATGTGTCGCGGTCCGCGCATTCTGTGTGGTGGCAGTCGGCCAGCGCCGCGACCGACAGGATCCGGTTGTCGATCAGGATCTTGGCGAAACTCCCGCCGGGTTCCCGGGCCAGGCCTTCCACCAGACCCGCGGCGTCGGCCCGCCGGCCCTGGAACCGGGGCTCGATCTTGGGCGCGAACGTGGCGATGAAGGACGTCACGGCCACCGCCGCGCGCAGCGGGTCCCGGCCCACCGCGGCCAGGTCGTGGGTGTCGTAGCCACTGCCGGCGGTCTTGAGCCAGGCGGCCAGCCGGGCCGCGCCGCCGTCGGCCATCCACTCGTCGGCGCCGGTGCCGTCCGCGGCCATCTGCCTGGCCAGATCTTCGGTCTGCCGCATGCCGCGGCCCCGGTAATTCAGCTCCTTGCCCTGCGGCTGTCCGCCAGGCCTGCTGCTCTGCCGGGGAAGCGGCGGACTCCCCCCGGCGAGCCAGTCCCGCACCTGCTGGCCGGTCCACCGGTCCTCGCGCGCCAGCAGACCGCGCAACAGCATCCGCCAGCGTTCGGAGGAGACCTCGCGCAGATCGAGGTCTCCGATGTGGCGGGACCGGAAGACGACCTCGTCCGGCTGGCCCTCGTGCCGGTGCCGGCCGGTCAGGATCTCGTAGACGATCTCGCCGAGCCCCCACCACGGCCACGGCACGGCCCGGTCGTTCCAGTGCTCCTCGGGCGGCGCGTAGGCCTGCTTGTAGCGCGCCTGGCTGATCAGCTGGCTGGCGCGAAAGGCCACGACGCCGCCGAAGTCGGCCAGCACCAGCTGCGGTGTCGGCAGTCCGCGCCGGACCAGGATGTTGTCCGGGGAGAAGTCGAGCGGATTGCGCTCGACCTTCTGCTGCCAGAAGGTGATCAGGTTGGCCAGTTCGGCCACGAGGGCCTGGGCGCTGACCTCAGAGAGGCCGCCGGGCTGAGCCCGCTCGCGGTGGATGAGGTCGGCCAGCGACTCCGGGAAGAACTCCATGACCAGCCAGTACCGGGAGCCGCCCGAGGTGTGGGAGCGCCCGGAATCCAGGATCTTCGGGACGTGGCGGATGAAGGCGGGATCGGAGCGCAGGTACTCGACGAGCTCGGTACTCATGGGCTGCCCGGCGTAGTAGACCTTCACGGCCACGGGGTCGCCGCCGTCGGCGGGCCGGGCCTTCCACACCATCGCCTCGGCGCCCTCGCCGGCCTCCTCCTCGGGCACGTACCGGTCGAGGAGTTCGTCGGGGAACCAGGAAGCTGAGGTGCGCGAACCGGAAGCGGGTTCCTCGGGCTCGGGTTCGGGTTCCGGCTCCGCCTGGGCGCCGTTGTCGCGCGGCAGCCCGAACTCGTCCAGGTCTGCCAGCTCGATGACGACGGCGACCCGGTCGGCCAGCCGCAGGCTGGTCCCGGGCGCGACCGGCTCCTCCACCATCGGATCGATGCGCCGGCCGTCGATGAAGGTGCCGTTGTCAGAGCCCAGATCCATCACCGAGAGCCGGCCGCCGTGACAGCGGATCCGAGCGTGGTGGTCGTCGATCCCGGCCTTGTCGGCCAGCCCCGGCACCGCCGCGCACCCGCGGCCGAGTTCCAGGCCCTCGGGAGGGACGACGACGTAGGCGCCGAGGACGCGCACCTGGTAGCGGGTGTCCAGGTCGCCGGCAGCGGCATCCTGGCTCTGCGGGCCGACGTCGTCCGTCGCGCTCACGCGCCTGCGGCGAAGCTTCTCCAGCGGGTGCCGCGGGCAGAACCCGGGCTTGCTCTGCGGCGGGCAGTCCGGGTCGATCTCGCAGTAGTAGGTCACGGTCGCCACGAGACACCGCCTCCGAAAGTCAGTCCGTCGCCGCGCATGCGTCGCTCGGCCTGGGTCAGCACGCCGCGATCCGGGATCCCCACCAGCAGGAGGGCCTGGTCGTCGGCGAACACCTGCATCTCCGTGTTCTCCACGACGCGGTCGGCGTGGCCCGCGTAGCGCTGCCGGCCCAGCGGCGTGCGGGGCAGCAGGCGCTGGTTGGCCGAGCCCCGCCAGGCCAGCCGGGTCGGCTCCGCGACCCGGAACCGGCCGGTGATCAGGGCGTCGGCGCTGTCGGCCAGACGCAGGGCGGCGGGACCGAGGCCGGCGAGTTCGTCTTCTTCGTAGCCGGTGTAGACGAGCACGTCCGCCTCGCAGCCGACCGCGGCCGCCACGTCCCGGGCCGCGTCCAGGAAGTCCGCGAGCGCCGCGGCCTGTTCCATCGGCTCGCCGCCGCTGACCGTGATGCCGGTCGCGCCCAGATCCAGGAAGTCGCGCCACAGCGCGGTCAGTTCCTCCAGCGTGACCTCGCCGCCGCCGTCGGCGTCCCACGTGTCGCGCGACATGCAGCCTGGGCAGGCCAGCGGGCAGCCCTGCACCCACAGCACGAAGCGGCGCCCCGGGCCGAGCACCTCGACCAGGCCGGGTGCGGTACGGCTGAGCCGGAGGGTCACCATCGGTCGACCTCCGCGGTCCAGAACTCGCTTTCGTTGAAGCTGCGGACCGAGAGCGTCTCCCCGGCGCCGGCCGGCCTTTGGAACAGCTCGCGAGACAGCGGGTTGATCAGCGCGGCCTCGACGACGTGGCCGATGCCCCGGCCGCCCTGGGTCCCGGCGCGCTCCAGCGCGACGTCCAGCAGCGTGGCGCGGGCCTCGGCGGTGACTTCGAGCCGTGCACCGTGCACCGCCGCCACCCGGCGGCCCACCGCGGCCAGTCCTCGGTCCAGGATCCATTCGACGCTCTCCTTGTCGATGAAGCCCATGTCGACAAAGCCGTCGCCGAACCGGTTCCGGAGCTCGGGCCGCTTGATCTGCTTGTCGAAGAAATCCTCGAAGGCCTTGCGCAGCAGCTTGCTGACCGTGGCGGGCTCGACGGCGGCGGTCAGGACCGGCTGGTCGTTCTCGTCGACCACGCCGAGGTTGGAGGTGAAGATCAGGACGCAGTCGCTGAAGTAGACGGTGTCGCCGCGGCCGTCGGTGAGCCGGCCGTCCTCCAGGATCTGCAGGAAGATGTCGAAGACCCGTTTGTCGGCTTTGTCGATCTCGTCGAAGAGCACGACGCTCATCGGGTTGGCCCGGACGGCGTTGGTGAGCTCGCCGCCGGACTCGTGGCCGACGAAGCCCGGCGGGGCGCCGATGAGCCGGTCGCGGGCGTGTTCCTGGCTGAACTCGCTCATGTCGAACCGCAGCGGCGCGGCGTCGTCCCCGAACAGCATCGTGGTGATGCCCTTGGCCAGCTCGGTCTTGCCGACCCCGGTGGGCCCGGACAAGAAGAGCACGCCGCGCGGCCGGTGCGGGGAGCTGCTGGACTGCGCGCCGGTCAGGCCGGTCGCCGAGCGCATGAAGATATCGACCGCCTTGCGCACGGCGGCCTTCTGGCCGACGACCCGCTCGTTGAGGTACGCCTCGCCGTCGGCGATGCGCGAGCGCAGCACGTCGCTGTTCCAGGGGTTGTCGACCACGCCGATGCGGTAGAGCCGCACGGCGTCGTCCATGCGGTCCGGCGGCAGTTTCCGGTCCTGGGCCAGCCGCGCCACGGACAGGATCTGGTCGTTGCTCAGGCCGGCGGTGGAACGCAGGAGCTTGGCGGCCGCCCGCTCGCGCGCCGCGGCGTCCGCGCTCTGGCCGTTCGCGGCGAAGAGCTGGGCGACCACGTGCCCGCACGCCGCCTTGCGCTGCCGGCTGTCCCCGGCCGGGACGCTGACCACCCGGATGCGGTGGTTGGCGGTGTCGAACTCGGCCGGCAGCTCGTCCTGGCGCTCGACGAGCCAGAACACGGTGTTGTAGGGCGTGACCGGCTCCGGGCCCGGGACGGCCGAGGCGCTGTGGCCCAGCGCCTCGGCGGCGGCGAAGAAGCCGCGGCCGTCGGCGCTGAGCTCGGAGCGCGGCGAGCCGAGCCGGGAGGTGTAGGGGAAGACCACGGCGATCGCCGGGCCGCGGTGGGCCACGGCCGCCACCAGGGCCTGCCGGAGCCGGCCGTAGGGGATCGAGCCGGGGGCCTCGCCGAATCGGGCGCCGCCGCCGGTCGAGGGCCGGGACACGTCCAGCGCCGCGAGGGCCGGAGGCAGCTCCAAGTCGTCGGTGAGGACGGTGATCTGGAAGCCGTCGCGCACGATCTCGTGGACCGCGATCGCGCCGTAGCCGCGCGCTTCGCAGATCCGCTCGATCGCCTCGACCATCGAGTAGGGGGCGAGGGTTGGGGGTTCGTCCTGGTCCGGGTGCTGGTCCTGGTGCTCGTTCGCGTTCTCGTTCTCGTCGGCCTCGTCGGTCTCGTCTTCGGCAGCCGGAGGCAGCAGGAAGACGTCCCGGACGTTGCCCGACAACAGGATCTGGGGCTGGACCGGGAGCGCGAGGTCGACCTCGCGGTACCACGCGGGCAGGACGCCGTCGTGGTCTGTCGGTTCGCTCACTACCGGGCTCTCCCGTCGTCCTTGTGACGTGTCGTGCCCTCGCCGCGGTCCCAGGCCAGGGCGGCACTGGTGCCGGGCGGCGGATGGCCGGGGTCGTTGCGGTGGAAGGGCCGCATCGCGACGCCGGCGGTGGCGAAGGACTCGGTGAACCGGGGCAGACCGCTGTCGCAGAACTCCTGCTGGACGGCGGTGTCCCGGTCGGCGTCCGAGGCCACGTCGTCACGCCGGACGACGGCGGTGAGCAGCCGGTCGCCGTTCTGGAAGCGGACGATCAGCCCGTAGGGGCCGTCTTCGAAGGGCGCGACCACGGACTTGGCCTCGGCCAAATCCAGCACCGCGCCTTCGGATACCCGGCATCCCAGATCGCGCAACGCCTTCACCGCGACGGCGGCGACGGCCGCGGTCCGGCGGGCGGCGTCGGCCCGGCCCACGGCCGCGGTCACGGCCTGGCCCGCCGCTTTCAGATCCGCGGCGCCGGTGACCAGGTCGCGCAGCGACCCCTGCTCGGCCTCCGGCGCGTCAGCGACCAGAGCGAGCAGGCGCGCGCGACGGATGTCGGCCTCCCGGGCCGCGTCGCCGGCGATCGCGGCCTTGTTCATCTGGATCTTCATGCTGTGCAGGGCGCCCCGGACCTGCTGCCGGGTCTCGGCTTCGGCCAGCTGCCGCTGGCAGACCTCGACGAACCCGAGATCGTCCGGCAGGCACCGCGCGCGGTAGTCGTCGACGAGTGCCTCGGCCTCGATGAGCGCCGCGTCGCGCTCGGCGGCCACGACGGCGAGTTCCTCGGCCTCGGTGGGTCCGGCGACCGGCGCCGAGAGCCGGCTGCCGCCCTCCCGCTGGGCCGACGCCCGCGACAGGGCTTTGCGCAGGCGCTTCTCCCCCACGCGCCGGTGCTCGTTCTCCACCGCCGCGCGAGCGGTGGCCAGCGCTTCGGTGAGTCGCTGGTTGCGCGTGGCGAGGTCGGCGGACGTGCTGCCCTCGCCGGCCGGGACCGCGTCGGGCACGGCCACCCGGCTCCCGCCCAGCGCGGCAGCCGCCGCGGCCTGGGTGCGAACGTGTCTGAGCTCTGCCATGAGCTCGGCTTCCTCACCGCGCCGGCGCCGCCGTTCTTCGGCTTCCACGTCGCGGTAGCTGTATGAGTAACCCATCCCGGAACTCACGGGGATCCCCCTCCCTGTGGTGCTCGCCGGCAAGCCCGCACCTCGTGCCTGACGGACGGCGGAGGCGATTGCCGACGACATCGTAGCTGACTATTGTTCTCAGAACACATAATCGTGAATCTGAGTACGACTCGTTATCCGGAGCCGGGAGGGGCCATGCTGGAGGAGGCTGACCGGGCCGCCATCGAGGCCTACGCGCGCGATCGGGAGCGAGTCCGGGCCCTGCTGCCGGCGGCGGTCGCGGCCGCCGTCGACGAGGCCCTGGCACTGCTCGCGGTCGCGGACCGCGGGTCGGAGCAGGAGTCGGATCTGGCGCGGTTCATCGCCGGGGAGCTGCGGGCGACGCTGGATCCCGGCGAGTACGGGCCCTTCAATCGTGGCACGGGGACGGCCGAGGCGCAGGATCTCAGCCATCTGCGATTGTTGCTGTTCGGCCACCAGGCTCCGGGATCGGAACCCGATCCGCTGGAGTCGCTGGGGTTTCCCGAGTTTTCCGAATTTTCCGAGTCATCCGAGTTTCCGGAGGCGTCCGAGCCGCCGGACCCCCAGGACCTGCCGGACCCGTTGTGGCAGGCCGTCGTCGCCCGCGTCTCGGCAGCGCCCTCGTACTCGCCGCACTTGTTGTGGGAGAACTTCGGGCAGCGCCCCGACGACCCCCGCCTGATCCGGCTCGACCTGCCGGGCGGCGCCGTCCGGTTCCCGGCGTTCCAGTTCGACGGGGCCGGCGTACCGCTGGCGGCGGTCCTGGCGGTCAACGAGATCCTCGGCGCCGCCGACGACCCCTGGGCGGTCGCCGACTGGTGGCTGTTCACCAACCCGTGGCTGGAGTCCGCGCCGGTCGTGGCGCTGGGCACGGTGTCCGACGAGACGCTGGTCGACGTCGCGCGGGCCGTGGTCGACTGGGACTGACCCCGCGCCGGCCGGGGTCCGGCCGGCCCACACCGAGCGAAGGGAGCCGGACCGATGCCCCGGCCGCGAAGACTGTTGGAAACCCTGCGGGGCGAACCGGAATCCGTGATCTGGGACGCGGGCACGGTCCTGTACCGGGTCCACCGGAACACGCGTCCGGCCGAGCACTTCAACCCCGTGCCCGCGGACCCGCACTTCCAGGGCGGCCGGTTCGACGCGACCTGCTACGGCGCCCCCTATCCGTACTCGTACGTGTCCCTGGACCCGGCCACAGCGATCACCGAGACCGTCTTCCGCGACAAGATCTTCACCAACGACACCCAGTCCACCCCCCGGGTCCGAGTGGCCGACCGCCGCCTGTCCGAGGTCGTCCTGGAGGTCCCGGCACGACTGCTCTCCCTGGTGTCCGGCAAGTCGCTGTCCAGCCTGCACACCGACGCGTGGCTGGTGACCGCCGAGGAGCAGGAGTACGCGTTCACCCGCCGCTACGGCCACTGGATCAGGGAAATGGCGCCGTGGGCACAAGGGTTCGTCTGGCACTCCCGCCGCAACCCCCCGGCCACCACCGGCATCCTGTTCGGCGACCGCTTCCCCGGCCTCGACCACGGCGACGGCGTGCTGAGCCCCGGCCGGACCGACCCGCTGGACCTCAGGGCCGGCAAGGGGCTGCGGCTCGTCAAGGAGGTCGGCAAGACGTTCCACGTCGCCGTCGCACCGGAGCGGGTCAGGCCGGGGGCTGCGCGGTAGGACCCGCCGGCAGGGCGAGCTAGTGCCGTGGCCAGGCGGGCGGCTACCTTCGGTCCGTGTTCCATTTCCGCGTGGCGGCCGACGGGCCCGATCCGATGGTGGTGCGGTTCGAGCCCCTGGCCTGGGAGGTGGTGATCAACCCGGGCGATCACATCCTGATCGAGTGGCCCGACAGCCCTCCGGGCCCGGAGGTGTGCGGAATGTTCTGTCACGAGCCCGGGCGCCTGACGATCCTGGAACCGGACTTCCTGCGCCGGCCCCGGAACTACGCGCGGGTCTGGAACTCCAGCGGCGAAGAAATCACCTACTGACCACGGTCGGGCGCCGTTCGCGTCCGGCGATCCGGCACTAGCGGAAGACATCGCAGGCCCGCTCAGCGAGCACGGCAGCCGCCGGGAACCGCCGCTCGGCCTGCGCCCAACGCCAGTGGAAGTCGCCGGCGAGCCGGTCCGGAAGCAGGTCCGGTGCGGCGTGGCCAGCGAGCACGGCCAGCGGTCCGACGACGTAGTTCGCGGCGAGCGCCGGCAGGGCCTGGAACTCGCCGATCCGCACGCTCGCCGCTTCGATGAGCGAGGGGCTGATGTGGCCGCGCGCGTTTGACTCGTACCACTGGCGGTAGCCCGGGACCCGGCCGATGCGTTCGACCAGGCCGGCGCGCAGCTGGGCCGCCTCGCCGGCCAGGCCCGCGGCGGCGCACTCGGCGGCCGCGAGCAGTTCCACGGCCATCGCGTACGCCTCGGCGGCGAGCAGGCCGGCGCCGTACTCGATCGGGGCCGGGACCGGGCCGGGGGTGACGACGGCGGCGAGGTGGTCCAGGTGCGCGCCGTTGTGGACGCCGTGGCAGATCCGGCCGCGGTAGCCGGGCGCGCGGCCGGGTTCGCCGGCGACCAGCACCAGCCGGGAGCGGCCGCCGGTGGGCAGCGCCAGCCAGCAGCGCCAGGTCAGGCCGCGGGTCATGGCGGGGGCCTGCACCACCTCGTACGGATAGCCCAGCGGCGTGGGCCGCCACCTGCTCCCCCACCCCAGGTGGTCGGCCACGCCGGACCAGACCGGCGGCTCGTCGGTCCGGACCGGCCGGACCTCCAGCAGGGAGTCGCAGAACCCGCCGATCGCGCGCCAGGCCGCCTCGGTCCGCGCCGACGGGGCGACAGCCGGCTCGGGCTCGTCGGCGCCGTCGCGTCCGTAAGCCTGCGGCGGACGTCCGGCGAGCTGACGCAGCGCGCGCAGCCGCCGCGCGAACCGGCCCGCGCACGCCAGGCCCGACTCCCGCACCACGTCGTCGAGCCCCCGGACGGCCGCGTCGACCCCGAGGACCAGGCAGGCGAGCATGACCTCGGCCCACCCGCGCAGCGTCCAGTCCCGGGCCTCCCGGCCCAGCGCCGGAACGGCCGCGGCGGCCTCCCCGGAACGGCGGGCCCACTGGTAGGCGGTGTCGTCGTCGATCCGCAGGTCCAGAGGGAACACGCGCGGCATGTCAGCGCTCCCACAAGCGGACGCGCAGCAGCAGGCGGCGCGGGTCGCCGAACGACGTGCGGCCGTGCAGCACGCGGCGGTTGTCCAGGATGAGCGCGTCCCCGGCTTCCAGCGGGAACGTCCGCACCTCGGGGGCCGTGTCCAGCGCGTGCGCGACGCGGGCGACGAGCTGCGGAGCCGGTCCGCCGTGCCGCCGGACGACGTTGTCCGCGCGCCAGCGGATGGTTCCGTCGCCGGGGAGGACGGCCGCAGCCGGGCTGACGGTGCGCTCGCCGGCCGCGAACTCGCGGGGGACGCGCCACTGCCAGACCGGGGTGGCCAACGCATGTAGGAGGTTCGAGCTACCGGGTTCCCGGGTGAGCGCCGCGACGGCATCCGACGCGGTCAGCAAGCGCGTGTGACCGCCGTCCTCGGCGGGCCGCACCGCGACCATACAGACCAGCGGTTCGGGGTTGGCGTGGTACTGCGAATCGGTGTGCAGACCGGCTTCTCCGGCCGTCACGGAGAAGGTGCTGCCGTTGCCGTCGGGGGCCGGTCGTACGGGCCAGACCGCTGCGCCGCCGTCCCGCCGCGACGGTCGGCCGAACTCGGCGGCCAGTGCCAGCGCCAGGGCGGCGGCGTTGTCCATGTCGCCGCCGGCACTGCCGACGCCGCTTCTTCGCAGTACGGTCCAGCCTTGATCCCGCAGCTCTCTACGAGCCGTCACCAGGTCCATCGGACTCACTCCCCAGAAGAGTCCGGCGAGTGGTTCCCGCCGGTTTCTCCCAGGCAACAGGCCGTGGTGGAGGGTTTCCCGGGCGCCGGCCGGTGGAAATCCGGTCGGTTTCAGGGCTCTTCGCGGAGGCTAGCCCTCGTCCCAGTCGTCGTCGGCGGTCCGGGCGGCGAGCCCCATCTGCGCGGCGAGATCGCGGGCCGCGCTGAGGACAGGGTGTCCTTCTTGCAGAACGGGTCGGCCGTGGCCGAGCGGGCTGCGATCCACGAGGGCTGAGACCAGCTGGCCCGCGCCGGTGAGGTCGCCGACGGCGTACAGGCGCCGGGCCTGATCCAGCTGAGCGCTCGACACGGTGGCGTGCGCGGGATCCAGGGCGGTCCCGACCTCGCTGTGCAGCGACTCGTAGTGGCTCCGTGCGAGATCGACGGCTCGGTCGGCGTCCGCGCAGCGGGCCAGGTCCCGCAGGGTCGCGGCGGTGGCGGCGGAGAAGCGCCCGGCGTCGATGTCCCGCTCGGCGGCCAGGACTCGGGTCGCCAGGACGGAGGCGGCTGCGGTCTGGCCGTCGAGGCGGAGGAGTTCGGCGCGGCATCGCTGGGCTGCTAGGAACAGCGGATCTCCGGCCGCCCAGCCGTCAGCGATGGCAGCGGCCGCGTCCAGCCGGAAGACGATGTCGAGCTCTGCGTCGGCTTCGTCCCGGTGCCCCGACCGGCCCAGCGCGACGGCACGCGCCACCCCGAGCCGCGCCGCCAACCGTGCCGAGCCGCGCAGGGCGAACCACGCCAGCGCGTCGCCGTCGGGCAGGATGCGCAGCGCACTGGCAGGATCATCGAGAGCCAGGCACGCTCGCGCGAGGTGTAGCGCACCCCGGTAGACCGCGTAGCTGAACGGAGCCAGGCGCTCCATGTGGAGCAGGCGCGCGATCTCCAGGTGGTGCCTGGCTTCCAGCGGATGACCGCAGCGGGTCAACGCCTCGCCCAGCACGACCCGCGCAGCCGCGACACCGGCGTTGTCGGGCCCGCCGGCGGACGCGATCCGGTCGGCCAGCAGCGCACCGGCCCGCTGCACGGCGGCCACCGCGCCCCCGCCGAGGCCCACGACGCGGACCTGCAACTCCATGGTCAGCGACAGGCGACGCCACGATGCGGAGGACCCCCCGCGTGCCAAGTTCTGCCGCACCGCCAACGCACGCTCGGCAAGGCTCTCGGCGACCGGCGAGCGACGCTCCAGTGCCACCTCGGCAAGGTTGTGATCACTGCGCGCGGCATAGGAGGCGACCTCGTCCGCGCCGAGCGGCACCAAGCCGATCTCCGCCACCGAGCGCGCCTGCCGGTGCGCGGCCTCGGCGCCGGCGAGATCGCCGAAACGTTGGAGGGCGAGGCCTCGGCGGCTCGCGGCGTCGCAGAGAGTCTGGAGATCGGCGATCTCGCTGCCACTGCCGGTGCCGCTGCTGGTGCCGCTGCCACTGTCGCTGTCGCTGCCGGTGCCACTGTCGCTGTCGCTGCCGCTACCGGTGGCATCTCCGGGTCCGGCACCGGCAGCATGGCGCGCCTGGTCCAAGCCCGACCCCACCGTCTCGCCCGGCGACCCCGCAGCCGCCGACACCGGCTCCGACACCGGCTCCGGCACCGGCACCGGCGCGCCGCCCGCCGTCAGCATCCTGATCCGGCGCGCCTCCTCGCGAGCGCACCTCTCATACAGCGCCCCGGAGTCCAGCAGCACCCTGGTGAGGAAGCCCTGCGCCGCCACCTCCGCCCGCACGTCGCCCGACCACCGCAGCGCGCCGTCCACGGCCTTCTCGGCCGCGGCCAGCTCCCGGGTCCAGCGGCCGGCGACGCGGACGAGGTCGCGCTCGGTCCAGTAGGCCGCCAGGCCCTCGGCGATCAGGTCGATGGGGCCGTCCGGGTCGCCGCACAGTGCCCGGAACGCCAGGTCGGACAGCGTCGCGGCCTGCTCGGCGGCCTGCGCCGCGGGCATCGGGCACACCGCGCGCGCCGCCGCGAGCAGGCGTGGCGCGAGGTGGTCGGCGTAGGCGCCGAAACGCCCCGCGTACCCCTCGGCCGCGACCCGGCCCCAGGCCGAGGCGGGCCAGCTCGCCGGCGCCTGGTCCGCGGATTCGGCGCGCTTCTCCGAGGTCGCTATGTCGCCGAGGCCGAGCTCCACCTGCCGCAGCAGGAACCGCGCGGCGCGGTGGAACCGGGCCACGGTCAGCAGCGCGTCGGCGACAGTGGCGTGGGCTTCCTCAAGGGTCGAAGGGTCCGGCGGCACCGCGGCGTCGGACTGTCCGGCGCGGAACTCCTCCCACGCGTGCAGCGCCGCCAAGGCCACGAGAGCGCGGCGGCTGCGCACCGTGCCGTACAGCCACACCGCGCTGCGCCGGCCCTTCGCCGAGCGGCCGTCGCCACCCTCCAGGTCGATCAACGCCGCCACGTCGGCGGTGCGGACCTGGTGGTACTCCGCCTCGGAGAACGCCGCAGCCGCCGCGGCGGCTACCGCCGCCAGACGCGCGTCCTGCGAGTCCGCGGCGACGTGGTGCCCTGGCATGTTCCGCTCCGTGATCGTCGATGGTGCCCGCTACGGTAGCGCCAAGTGGCGAACACCCTTATCGCCGTACTCACGGCTCGTCGGTGTATCCGCGACCCGCGATCCGATCTACGAGAACTGACTATCACAATTATAGCGACTATTCCTTTACTCAGGTCATGAGCTGCGCGGACGCGAAGCACCTTCACGTGCCGTGACCTGTGGTTCGACCGTAGGTCCGCCGTGCGCCAGCCGCGCGCTAGTGCTGCCAGCCGATCCCGTAAGCCAACCCCTGCCGAAGCCGGGTGAACTCGACGCTCGTCTCACCGAACGCGTCGAGCCCTATCGGCCCGCCCACCACCGGAATCTCGGCCAGCGCCGCCGTGGGAAGTCCGTCGAGGCGGACGACCCGGCGCGGCGACCAGTCCGTCGGAAAGCGCGCGGTGAGCCGGAACAGATCGCTGCGGCGATGCGGGACGTGCACGTAGTACGGCCGCAGCGGCTGTTTGGGCGGAACGCGGACCCGCAACGTGTACCGGTGACGCTCGCCGGCGCGCAGAGGTCGCGGCAGCTCGATGACGGTCCGGAAGTAGCTCTCGTAAGGATGCTGACGCTGCGCCGCCACACCACCGTGGAGCAGGTCGACGATGACGTCGTGCGACGCCGTCCGATCGCCGAGGCCGCGCGGCAGGCTGATCGACGCCGCGATCTCGCTGAGCCCGTCGACCGCCGCCACCACGACGCGGTGCTCGATCGCCTCCAGCGAGCCGCCGTCGAGCGAGACGACGACGTCCAGTGACGCCAGATACCACGTGTCCGCCTCCGACGGATGCCGACCGGCGGCGCCAGCACCAGCACCGGCACCGGCACCGGCACCCCCGACGCCGTCGCCGCCGCCGGCCTCAGGCCCGGCCCACGAAGGAGCCGGTGCCGGCGGCCCACCGGGCGTCCACTCCTGCGTGTATCGCTTGATCCGCAGCCAATAGCCGCGCCACATCACCTCGTCACCGCCGCAGCCCCGCACAAAAGCAAGCGTGAGCTCCAGCGTCGGCAGCGTCCGTCCGGCGGCGGCTTCCTGCAACGAGCTGGCCGAATACCGGCTGAGCTCGGCGAGCCGCGCATAGGTGACACCGGCCCTGCGTCGCTCGGCACGCAGCCAGTACGCGAGTTCCCGGGCGGGACTGCCATCCCGGGCCAGCGCAGCCTCCTGCCGTCCCATCCCGGCTCCCCTCGCGCCATCCCGAAGCGCCCGGCGCCGCACGCGATCCCGCGTCCGGATTATCCGGATCACGCCGGACACCATCTGGACGCTATCGCGCGGCACAGGCGATGGCCAGGGAACCTCCCCGCCTTACCCAGGCGGGGTTTTCCGGAGAATCACCGGACCTCGCCTCAAAGCCTGGATACCCCCGTCCGCCACGCCTTTGACTCGATCACAGACGCGGCGCGCGCCCAGCGAGGGGAGGGCGCGGACCGCGTCCATGACCGCCCGACCGCTCGGCTGGGTGTGAACATCCACTGAAGGGATCCAGCTTTGTCCTCCATCCGCACTCGCCGCGGCGCAGTCGCCGGGACGCTCCTGCTCCTCGCGTCCGCCGTCCCCGGCGCGGCCTCGGCCGCGTCGTCGACGGCTCCGCGAGCGGGCACCGCCACCGTGCACCCGGACACCGGGTGCTACAGCACCAGCTGCACCAACCAGGACCCCGTTGCCAAGGGTTGCGCCACCAACATCCAGACGCTCGACACGGTGTCGGGCGGCTCCTACGTCGTCCACCTGCGCTACTCCCCGGGCTGCAACGCGGTCTGGGCCCAGGCCGTCGGCACCTCCGACAGCTATCACGCGGGCGAAGTCCTCGGCTATCAGACCGACAGCGAGGCCTACCCCGTGGTCGGCAACATCACCGGCACTCCGACGCCTCAGGGCTCGTACAGCCTCATGGTCTCCTTCACCTACTGGACGCAGGCTTGCATCGCGTACAACGCCTCCGGCTGGGAGACCCAGAACTGCACCGGTCTGCACTGAGGCCCGATCGCCCACCAACCCACACCGGCGCGCCCCGCTCTGGCCGCGCCGGTCCGTCGCATCGGTCCCGCAATCCCGTCACCGCGCTGTGAGAGGGCGCCCCATGCTGAAAATCCCTGTCTCCCGGAACGCACTGCTCGGACCGGCGCTCGCCGTCTCCCTGACGGTGCCCTTGTACGCGGCGCCGGGGCCGGTGCCGACGGTGCGGCCGTCGACACCGGCTTCGGTGGCCGCCCCGGCCGCCGCCGCCCCGGCCATCGCGGCCCAGGCCTCCGACGTCCTGGTGGACGGCTGGGGCGACAGCACCGGATACCACCTGGACGTCGCCGACGCCGCGGGCTCGTTCTCGTGGCGCGAGGTCGCGCTGCTGCGGCCCGGCGGCGTCGACGCGCAGTCGTGGACGGGGTATCAGTGCACGTCCGGCGATGGCCGTTACGAGGCGGTCGCCGTGCTGCCGACGGCCGCCGCCAACAGCGCGTCCCTGCTGGCGCACGGCGCGATCGCGTACTCCGTGGACCTCGTCACCGGCGCGGTCGAACCCCTGATCAGCGGGGTCGGCTTCGACTACCACTCGCCGGGCTGCGGCGTCGGCGACACCGCCGTGTTCACCGGCTATCCCGGCACCGGCGACCGGGCCACCGCGGTCAGCGTGGTCGATCTCGCGACCAGCCGCGTCACGCGGTCCGGGACCGAGGCCGAGCAGCTGACGTCCGCCGTCCCGACCGGCGACACGGTGACCGCCGTGCGCGGCTCGGCCATGGTCCGGCTGAGCCCGCACGCCGGCGGCTTCGCCACGCCGACCGTCCTGACGACTGCTTCCGGTGTCCCGTTCGACCTGCGGCCGTCTTCGGACGGCGGGGTCGACTTCGCAGTGATGGCGAAGGGAAACACCACCGCGGAGGTCTGGCACGAGAACAACGGCACCCCGCACCGCCTGGGTCAGGGCCCTGCGACCTCCGTCGCACTGCTGGCCGGACGCGGCGGGCACAATCTCGCCTCCGGGGTGACGCCCGCCGCCGGCTCGGATGTACGCGCGCTGATGACGACCGGCGCGGACAAGGCCACACCGAAGACCGTTCCGGAAGCCGTGTCCCTCGACGGCGACGCGGTCCTGAGCGCGCCGGCGGGTGTCCGAGCGACCGCGCCGATGATCGCCGTCAGCGGTCACCCCGCGACGGCCAGGCCGTTCCCGACCGGCTCCGAGAAGGTCACGACCGCGACACCGCACACCTCACCGCCGCCGGCCCAACCCCACAGCACAGCCGCGACGACGACCGCGACGGCAAAGGCAACGGCAGCCATCACCCCGGCCACCAGCGGCACCCCCGCCTGCAGCGTCCCCCGGCTCGACCCGGCCCGCCAGGTCCTCCAACCCGACGCCGCCCAAGTCGACTGGGCCACCCAGCTCGACGAACGCGGCCTGGAAACCGCCGCGCGCCCGGCCGGATACGCCAACCTCGGCCTGGTCTCCTACTCCCCCAGCGGCGACTTCCCGCCGGTTCCCCTGGACCACCCGGCCGGCAGCGGTACCACAGCCGTCCCGCGCTCGGTGATGGAGGCGATCCTGGCCCAGGAGAGCAACTGGGACCAGGCCTCCTGGCACGCGCTGCCCGGCATCGCCGGCGACCCGCTCATCGCCGACTACTACGGCTCCGGCGGCTCGATCGACACCATCGACTACTCCTCCGCGGACTGCGGCTACGGGATCGCGCAGGTCACCGACGGCATGTTCGCCGGCCAGACCGACTACTCGGCACACGGCCAGATGAAGATCGCGGTCGACTACGCCGAGAACATCGCCGCCGGTCTCAACATCCTGCAGAACACCTGGAACCAGCTCTACGCCGCGGGCATCACCGCCAACAACGGCGATCCGCGGTACCTGGAGAACTGGTACTTCGCCATCTGGGCCTACAACACCGGCATCCAGCCCACCGCCGCCTTCGGCAACCCCGGCTGCACGCCCGGACCGTCCTGCACCGGCCCCGACGGCACCTGGGGCCTGGGCTGGTCCAACAACCCGGCGAACCCGAACTACCCGCCGAACCGCGCCCCCTTCCTGGAATACAGCTACGGCGACGCCGCGCACCCGGGCAGTTGGCCGTACCAGGAGCGCGTGCTGGGCTGGATGGGCAGCCCGCTGCTCGGCGCCGGCGGGCCGAAGTACGCGCCGGCGACGCTGAACGGCGGCAGCAGCTGGCTCAACGTGCCGCCGATCAACACCTTCTGCTCGGCGGCCGACGACTGTTCGCCGGGCACCGGCGGCGGGGCCGGCTCGTGCACGCTGAGCGACTACGAGTGCTGGTGGTCCGCGCCGGCGACCTGGCTCCCGAACTGCGCGAGCGTCTGTGCGACGAGCTCCTACACCGTCGCCGCCGGGACGCCGGAGCCCAGCGGATCCGATCCGCACCCGCCGACGTGCAACGCCTCGTCCACCGACCTGCCCACGACCGGCTCCGGCGCCCCGATCATCGTCGACGACGAGTCCAGCCCGCCGTTGAACCTGGTCGGCTGCGGCGGGGAGAACTGGTCCGACGGCGGGACGTTCACCTACACCTACGGCACCGACTCGGCAGGCGACCAGGTGGGCGCGATCGACACCCACCAGCTTGGAGCGGGGTTCGGCGGCCGGATCCTGTTCACCCACACCGAGGACGGCAGCGAAACGGACCTGGTGAACATCGGCACCTGGGCACCGCGCCTGCCGAAGTCGCAGTACTACACGATCAAGGTCCACGTCCCGGCCACCGGAGCGGCCGTCACCGACGCCACGTACAAGGTGAGCACCGCCGGGTACGGCACGTATCTCGCCCCGCTGAACCAGGACCAGGAACGCGAGGCCTGGCTCACGCTGGGCACCGTCGCCCTCGCCCCCGGCGCCACCGTGTCGCTGAGCAACATCAGCGGCAGTCAGGCCGGGGCCTACGACGTCGCCTTCGACGCCATGGCCTTCCTGCCCCAGGGCGGGACGCCCGGCGTGCCGATCGGCGGCGCACCGGCGACCGCCGAGCGGCCCGGCGGGGCGAACCCGTCCTGGACCCAGTGCCTGTGCTCCACCCGCACCGCCGGCGACCCGGTCGACACCGCGACCGGCGCCTACAGCGACAGCTTCACCGACCTGTCCACCCCGGGCCGCGGTCTGGCCCTGGACCTGACCCGCACCTACGACTCGGCCCTGGCCGACCCGTCCGGACCCAACGGCGCCGCCGCGGTCAACGGCCCGTTCGGCTGGGGCTGGACGTTCTCCTACGGGCTGAGCGCCGCCACCGATCCGGCCACCGGGAACGTCACCGTGCATCAGGAGGACGGCTCCACCGTCTCCTTCACCGACAGCTCGGGCAGCTACGCGCCGACGGCACCGCGCGACGCCGCGACGCTGGTCAAGAGCGGTTCCACATACGTTCTCACCCGCCGCGCGACGCAGATCTTCACCTTCGACGCCGCCTCGGGCCGGCTGCTGTCCGAAACCGATCCACCCGGCACCCAAGCCGTCCCGCCGACCGCGACGACGTTGGCCTACAACGCCTCCGGACAGCTCACGACCATCACGGACCCGGCCGGACGCACCTACACGCTCGGCTGGACCGGGTCGCACATCAGCAGCCTGCAGGACGGCGCGGGACGCGAAGTCACCTACGCGTACGACGCGGCCGGCGACCTGACCGACGTCTACGGCGTCGCCACCGTCCGCACCCCGACCCTGCAGAACAACGACCACGCCACCTTCGCCTACTCGTCATCGCACCTGATGACGGCCTATCGCGCGCCGACGTACTACGGCGACACGACCACGAGCCCGAGCCCGGTGCTCACCATGGCCTACGACGCCTCCGACCGGGTCACGAGCCAGACCAACCCGATCGGCGGGACCACCTCGTTCCGCTACGGCCCCTCCGGGAGCCTGGTGGCGGGGCAGACCCTCACCACCGATCCGGCCGGCCACGCCGAGCTGGACACCTACACCAACGGCCTGCTCAACTCCAAGGTGCTCGGCTACGGCACCGCGTCGGCCGCGACCTGGGCCTACACCTACGACCCGGTCAGCCTGGGCGTCACCACGATCACCGATCCCACCGGCGCGGTGCAGAGCTTCAGTTACGACGCGTCCGGCAACCGGATCAGCAGCGCGGACGCGCTGGGGGCGACGACGAGCTACACGTACAACGCGTTCGGCCAGGTGACGACCAAGACCGATCCGGACGGCGTGCAGACCGCCTACGGGTACGACGAGGCCGGGCACATCGCGACCACCGGCGGCACGAACAGCGGGAGCCTCGTCTACGGACTGCTGACCAGCACCACGACTCATCAGACCGAGCAGAGCGCCGAACCGGGCGCCCCGGCGCCGCCGACCCCGGTGGTCACCGGCGACTACTACGACACCGCGGCCCACCCCGGCGATCTGACGCGCGCCGTCGACGGCGACGGGGCCACGACGACCACCGGCTACGACGCTTACGGCGACGTCATCTCCCTCACCACGCCGGTCGGCGACAAGACGCTCTACGGCTACGCCACGGCGACCGGCCTGCTCACGTCGGCTGTCAGTCCTCTGGGTTCGGCCGCCGGGACGACCACGTCCTGCACGCCACCGGCGACCGGCTGCACGGTCTACGGGCATGACTCGCTCGGCGACGTCACCTCGGCCACCGATCCGGCGGGGCACGTCAGCACCGCCGGCTATGACGCGGCGGGCCGGCTCACGTCCACGACGGACGGCGCCGGGAACCACATCGCCTACGGCTACGACCCGAACAACGACCAGACGACGGTCACCCGGGCCGACGGCTCCGCGACCCACACCGCGTACAACACCGACGGTTCCGTCGCCTCGACGACGGACGCGTCGGGCGGCGTAACCGCGTACACCTACGACGCGCAGGGACGTCAGGCCACGGTCACCGATCCCGACGGCGCGGCCACCGCCGACTCCTACGACGCGGCCGGTCGGCCGTCGACCGTCACCGATCCTCTGGGCCGCGTCACCACGAACGCCTATGACGCGGCGGGCAGGGTGACGTCGACCTCGTACTCGGGGACCGGCGCCCCGACGGTCGGCTACGGCTACGACGCCGCGGGCCGGCGGGTGCGGATGACCGACGGGACCGGGACGTCCACGTGGCAGTACAGCCTGCTCGGCGCGGTCAGCGCCATGACCAACGGCGCCGGGGCGAGCGTCGCCTACGGCTACGACGCGGACGGGAATCAGACCTCGATCACCTATCCGGGCGGCGTGGGAACCGTCACGCAGACCTTCGACCCCGACGACCGGCTCGCCTCGGTCACCGACCCTTCGGGCCGGAACACCGGCTTCACGTACAACGCCGACAACGCTTTGACGGCGACCAGCTACCCCAACGGCGACACGGTCACGGACTCCTACGACGCGACCGACGCACTGACCGGGACGGCTTTGGCCAGGGCGGGCTCCGGAGGCTCCGGTCTGGCCTCGGTCGCGTACACCCGGAACGCCGACGAGCTGGTGCTCACCAGCACCCCGACCGGGCTGGCCGGCGGCGCGACCACGTACCAGTACGACGCGCTGAACCGGGTCGACCAGGCCACGACGTCGGCGGGCACGTCAGGGTACTCCTACACCCCGGCCGGGGGTCCGAACACGCTGGCCGGGACGGCGCAGCGGTTCGACGCCGCCGGGAGGCTGTGCTGGAGCGCGTCTCCGGCGCCCGGCGGGACCCCCGCCTGCGCCTCGCCGCCGTCCGGATCCACCGTCTACGCCTACGACAGCGCGGGCGAGCGGACGACCCGGACCGACGCGAGCGGCACTGTGAGCCACTACGGCTACAACGCGGCGGGCGAGATGACCAGCGCGTCCGGCTCGTTCGGGAGCGCGCAGTACACGTACGACGGGAACGGGCTGCGTGCGGGGAAGACGGTGGGTTCGACGTCTGAGTCGTTCACGTGGGGCACCGGCTCGACGCCGAACCTGCTGAGCGACGGGACGACGGCGTACCTGTACGGACCGGGCAACCTGCCGATCGAGCAGATCGGGGGCGGCGGGGCCGCGCAGTGGTTCTTCCACGACGCCCTCGGCTCCACCGTCGCGCTGACCGACGGTACCGGCGCCGTTGTGGGCTCCTTCGGATACAACCCCTACGGCGCGGTCACCGCCACGTCCGGCACCGCCACCACGCCGCTCGGCTTCGGCGGGCAGTACGGCGACAGCGAGACCGGGCTGGTGTATCTCAGGGCCCGCTATTACGACCCGGAGACGGCCCAGTTCCTCACCGTCGACCCGGACCTCAAGCAGACCGGCCAGCCGTACCAGTACGCCGGCGACGACCCGGTCAACGCGCTCGACCCGAGCGGGCTGTTCTCCTGGAAGACGTTCGGGAAGATCGCCAGCGCGGTGAGCACGGCGGCGGCGATCACGCTGGCGGTCGGGATCGCCAGCGGCCCGATCGCCGCGGCTTTGGCCACGGTGGCCGTGGTCGGCGGTCTGACCAGCGCAGGAGTCGACTTCGCGGACGGGGACTACACCGGCGCGGTGTTCGACACGGCGGGCGCTCTGTTCGGGGCCGGAGGATACGTCGAGGACGCCACCTCCGAGATCCTCGAACCGGTTGCCAGGCTGGCGCTGGGACGCACCGGTACCCGACTGGCGAATGTGGCGCGCGGCCTCCGGATCGGCAAGGCGGCGGAGGAGGCCGGGGCCGCCGGCCATGCCCTCGACAACATCGGCGCCGCGTTCGCCGGCGGCGGTCTCGACATCGCCCTCCACGGCTCGTCCGAGGAATCGGCCGGCGACACCGGACCCAAGGACCTGAGTCGGCTCGAGTGCTTCGCACCGGCGCCGTAAGCACCTCAGCCACCGAACCATCCCCGGACTCCGGCGGCAGCCGTCGCCGGCCACCACGAAGGAAGGACACACCGTGCGCAAACGTCTCGGAGCCCTCGGAGCCCTGATGGCGGGTCTCCTGCTGACCGCGGGAACGTCGGTCGCGGCGGCCGCCCCGGCTTCCGCGGCCACTCCCGCCGTCTCCTGCCATGCCAACTCCTGCTACAACGTCGATCCGCTGGCGTCCGGCTGCGCCAACGACGCCGAGACGGTCCTGGTCCAGGACTACAAGGCGGAGAGCCAGGCGAGCTTCGCCCTGGAGATCCGCTACTCCCCCACCTGCGCCGCCGCCTGGCTCCGGCTGACGGTGTGGAGCGGGTACAACATCGGCTTCGCCGGTTCGGCCTGGAACCCCGGCGGCACCTCGGTCGGCTTCTCGGGGCATCAGGCCCCGGAGACGTGGACCGCCATGGTGCCGGCCACCCCGACGCAGCAGGCGTGCGGGGGAACGCAGTTCTACGTCAACGGCAACTGGGTGCGCTGGTACTTCCTGGGCTGCTTCACCGCCTGAGTCGTATAAGTTCCCTGAGCCGCCTGAGCCGTCTGAACCGCCTGAACCGTCCGAACAACCTGTGCCACCTGCACCATATGCGCGACACGGCCCGCGGGCCGCAGGCATTCCGTGGCCTGCGGCCCGCGGGCCTTCGTCCGAAGGCAGCCGTGCGGCTACCATCGATGACGACGGACGCCTCCGCCGTGGACACCGCACCGGGCTCCTACCCCGATCCGCCGTCCACGAGCGGCGGACGCCGTCAGGCGCTGAGGCCGGCCAGCGACCCCAGCAGCCGGATGATCTCGTGCACTTCCATGGCGGGAACCTCCTCCCGTCGGCCGGGCCGCTCCCGGCCGACGGGGACCACGAAACCAACTGGCCTGTCGGGAGATCGGGTGGCGGACCGGGCGCAGTCCGGGCAGTATCCGGGCGATGCCCGGGCCGGGGGCGCGCCCGCGCACGACCAGCTGGTCGCCGATCTCAAAGTCCTGCGGGAGCGCGGCATGCTGCGCCTGCGCAGCCTGGAGCTGCCGGCCCTGGCCGCCGCCGCGCACGCCGCCGGCTACACCGACGGCACCGCCCCCGACCCGGCCGCCGTCGACCAGCTCCTGCGCGACGCCGTCGACGCCCTCGGCGACGACATCGTCGGCCAGGCCGCCGAGTACCTGTTCGGCCTGGTCCGCGGCACCGCGGGCTGGCGGCCGAAGGACCTGCGCGAACACGCCGCGGGCTTCTACGGCGTCAGCGCGGAGACCTTCCGCAAAGAACGCGAAGGGCTGCTCGTCGCCCAGACGGCCGAGGAGATCCTCAAGCTCTGCCTCCGCCACCGCCGCCAGCAACTCAGCCCTCTGGGCACGGCCTCCGACGCGGCCGACGCCCCACGCCGCGAGCCCTCCGAAGGCAGCAGCCTGCTACTGACCGCGCAGTCGCAGACCCCTGCATCCGACACCCGCGGCACCGTGCCAGTCGAGTTCCGCACCTACGGCCCCTTCCACCTCCCGGTGGGCAACGGCTCGGCCACGATCAGCGTCCACGGCGGCATGGTCGACGCCCTGACCGGCGTGGACGTGGTGACGGCACCGGAGAACATCTACTTCGCCCTCCCCGCCCCCTTCAAAGCCTCCCTGTCGGCCCGGCTCCGCAGCATCGCCGCCCACCGAGACCAGGCCGGCGAAATCGTCGACGACATCGTCGGCCGCCAGATCGACGAGTGGATGCGCACCCACGGCCGCGCCGGCCTCCCGGTCGAACCCGGAACCGTAGCGCCAACAGACGCCGGCGAGCTGGCGGCCCACGGCGTACGCCGCATCTACCACGCAGCAGTGGCAGCACCCCGCCCGGCGACGAACAACTACGACATCGACCCCCAGGCGGTCTTCCGCGCCACCCAGAACGCACTGGCCCTGGCACGCGCGGAACGCGAGGACTTCGACCCGCCCCTGTCCTCAATCTGCATCCCCCTGTTCGGCGCAGGCCGCGGCGGCCTGGACCCAGCGGTGAGCTTCGCGTGGATCTGGGCCGCGGTGACGGCCCAGCGCGAACTGCTCGATGGGTGGCATCTGCACTTCCTCACCCGACGCATGGACGGCACGCTGGCGGTGCTGAAGCGGCTGGAGGGCGTGCGCGTGGGATCGGGGAGCTTGCTGGACAGCAGTTGAGGGCTTTTGCTACTTCGGTTTACGGTGCTTGCGCTCCGATTGGTCCTCGGAGAGCTGCCACAGGAAACGTCTCAAGCTCCACGTGATCACCGACTGCAAGAACATCGGCAGGACCAGGACGAGCACGAGGACCATGTCGGACACGTTGTCGGCAGGGGTGTACAAGCCCGCGAGCACGAACGCCGACAAGGACGCGACCGGGCACGCGATGCATCCGAAGAGGATGTAGGGCCTGAGGAACTCATAGGCTTTCTTCTTGCCCGGATCCCCCTTGTGCCTCCGAGCCCTCAGGAACCAGTTCAGGTACGCGATCGCCCCGACGACGAGGAAGAGCCCTAGCCGGAACAGGAACACCTTCGTGCCGCTGGAGACCGAGACGATGAGAAAGCACTCGGTGAGCCCGAGCGCGGCCGGGATCGAGGCGTCCAGCAAGCTCGGGAACCACCGGCAGATTGTGGACCCCGACAAATAGTCCTGCCAGACGGCGATCACCATCATGGTACAGATCGCGTATCCGATGCCTTGCATGGGACCAACGACACGGCCAGTGATCATCCGATCGGCCAGGAACCCCACTGCGAGGCTCTGCATCATGGACACGATCGCCAGATATGCCTCAGGGAAGCTGTGGTTCGACAGTTCCGAGACATTCCAGTGCGGCGAAGACGCCTCCGGCTCCTGACGAGTCGGCGGCTCCGCTTCGACGGTCAAAAGCGTGGGAACGCCACGGATTCTCGACGTCCGCACGGAGACCGGAGCGACCAGCCCCGAGCTCAGGATGATCACCACGGCGGACGCGGCACGCCGCCTTCGCCTCGTGCGAAGCGCCAGCACGAACGGCAGCGCCAGAACAGACAAGCAGGTGCCGACGGCAGCAAGGCGTTTACGCCGCATCCCGATCCCCTCACGACTGACAGCGCCCTGACTCCGGCCATGCGGGCGCAGCCATGTTAACGCCGTCAACATTGCCGGTATGTAGCCACGCTAGCACCTTGCGATACCGCACGGAGCGCAGTCCGCACTGCTCACGCTGCGGGGGCCGCGGCATCGCCACTCGAACCTGCCGGGCGAGGACTACTGCTGGGCGTCGCAAGCGAACCCGACCTCGCGCCAGATCCTGCCGTTGCTGAACCTGAACTACCGGCTGAACACGGACGCCACAAACACCAGCCACGTCCTGTCGATCGGATACGCAAGCTTCGACGGCCAGGGCTCGCAGGCCACTGACAACGCTTGCACCATCGACTGAGGGAGGGGAATCATGAGCCTGATATCGAAGACGCGCTACCGGGTGGCCGCCGGCGATTATTGGTCACATTCACCCAAAGGATCCATGAGCGATGCTTCGCGCAGGTGACATCCGCCGATGCGATGGTAAATCATGGTCATGACAGCCAAACGGGAAACCAGCCGCGCGCTCGCCTGGGCGGTGGCTCGGGAACGTGCGCACGCCGCAGCCGTGCCGACGCCGGCGACGCGAGTCGCGCTCGGTGCGGCGGCCGGGCTGGTGCTGGCCGAGGGCCTCGTGACGGCGGGGCCGATGCCCGCGTTTGACACCGCCGCGATGGACGGGTACGCAGTGTGCGGTGCCGGGCCGTGGACTGTGGTGGGCGCGGCTCGCGCGGGACGGCCGTGGGACGGCGGCTGGATGGAGCTGGGGTGCGCGGTCGGGATTTCGACCGGGTCCGTTGTTCCGGCCGGGGCGTGGGCGGTGCTTCCGGTGGAGGTGGCTGTGCTGAGCGGCGCCGGTCTGGTCGGCCCCGGCCTTCCGCGCGGGAGGCACATTCGGTACGCCGGGGAAGACGCGCCGGCGGGCGCCGTGCTGGCACCGGCTGGTACGCGGGCCGGGCCGGCGCTGCTCGGCCTGGCGGCGTCCTGCGGGTACGACGAGCTGCTGGTGCATCGCGCGCCGATCGTGCGGGCGGTGGTGACCGGGGACGAGTTGGACCGTCGCGGTCGTGCGGGGGCCGGGCGGGTCCGCGACGTGCTGAGTCCGCTGCTGCCGTCGCTCGTACAGGCCATGGGTGGACGGCTGGAGAGCGTGGTCCACGCACCGGACCATCCGGACTCGGCGCTGGGTGCGGCGGTGGACGCGGCTGGCGCGGCGGATGCGGTTTCGGGTGTGGATTCGGGTGCGGATCCGGGTACGGACGCGGATGTGGCCGCGGATGTGATCGTCGTCGGCGGATCGACCTCGGTCGGCGTCACCGACGGGCTGCGGCGGCTGTTGGCCGAGCGCGACGCGCGGTGGATCGTGGACACCGTCGCCTGCCGACCGGGACGCCCCCAGGTGCTGGCCCGGCTGCGCGGCGGCCCGTTCGTCGTAGGCCTGCCCGGCAACCCGTTCGCCGCGCTCGTCGCCGCGTACACGTTGCTGGAGCCGCTGCTGGGCGGCCTGTCGGGCCGCGGCCTCCCAGCGCTCCCGCAGGCCCCGCTCCTCAGCCCGATTCAGACCTCAGCCGACCAGACCCGGATCATCCCGGTGGTCTGGGACGGCGCCGGCGTGCGGATGCTGGGCACGGACCGCCCCGCGTTCCTCAACGGCGCGGCGCTGGCCGATGCTCTGGCGGCGGTCCCACCCGGCGCGGAGGCCGGGCAGCCGGTGCCGCTGGTCACGCTGCGCGGCTGACTCGCGGGAGCAGTTCAAGCAGCCCGACTGCCCCGCGCCGCCAGCGCCGGATGCGCGCCCATGGCAGCCAGGTCGGCGACGATCGCCGCAGAGTCGGCGGCGCCGGCCAGCAGCTCTGCCCCGACCAACACCGCGTCGGCACCGTTGCGGGCACACGCGATCAGGCCCGAACGGCCCGTCGGACCGCACTCAGCCAGCTTCACCACACCGTGCGGGACCATCGACAGCAGATCGCGCGCGCTCGCCCCGGACGGCGCCGCGTCAGCGGTCGGCCGCACGAGGACGGCCCGGGCCCGAGCCTTCAGAGCGCGTACCAGATCCGCGCCGCAGCGCACTTCGACGAGGCCGTCCATGCCGAGCGACTCGGCGCGCTCCAGCAGCGAGTACAGCGCCGAGTCCGACAGCGCGGCGGCCGGCAGCACGACCATGTCGGCGCCGCAGGCGCGGGCGTGCCAGATCCGGTAGCTGGAGTCGGCCGGTTCGAGGCACAGCACCGGAGCGTGAATACGGGAACTGATACCCGCCACAGTGTCCGGGTCCAGGCCCAGGCCCAGGTCCGGATCCGCGCCCGCGCCCGACGCACCCGCGCAGACCGCGATCGCGATCGCGCCCGCCCCCGCATCGACGTACCGGTTGCCGCGATCGGCGCCGCCGGGATGACGTGGATCGAGCTCGGGAATCACCGTTATCCGCTGGCCCCGAAGCCGGTCCAACCCTCCGCGCGCCGCAGGACGCGACAACGCGAGCTTCTTGATCTCCTCCAGCGCGGAGAAGGCCCCTGCAGCTTCGGACTGGTAGGACTGGTACGGCACCATGGGCTGCAATGCTCATCCCCCTGAGGATCGTCCTGTGGGCCGACGCGGCCGCCCCATCCCAGCGGGACCTGCCCGGTCTACCCTTACGCTAACCGCCCCCGCACACTGATATGCAAATCAATGATCGTCGGCGACGCATATGCGACCCATATCAGCCGATTCAGCCAGCATCTGCGCCCGCCAAGCGCGCCGCTGGTTCGCGTCTGCAAATGCGCGATGCGATGATCTATCGTGGCAACGACCGCTTCGTCGCCACACGCCCCAGGGGTTCGCATGCCTGACCAATTGTTGTTCTCCTACGGAACCCTGCAAATGCCGCAGGTGCAGAACACGCGATTCGGGCACGAGCTCGTCGGCCGGCCCGACGCGCTGCCGGGCTTCCGTCTGGAGACCGCGATCATGACCGACCCGTCGGTGATCGCGGTCAGCGGCAGTGCGGAGCATCCGGTGGCGATACCGTCCGACGACCCGGAGGACGCCGTCGAGGGCGTGGTGTTCACGCTCTCCCCCGACAACCTGGCGGCCGCCGACGCGTACGAGGTCGACTACCTGCGCATCCAGGTCGCCCTGCGGTCCGGGGAGAAGGCCTGGGTCTACGTCGACGTCGCGACCGCCGAGGACTTCCGCGTCCGGCGGCTGCTCGCCGCGCAGGCCGATGCGCTCACGTTGTTCGACGAGGTCGTCGCCCGGAACCTGATCGTCGCCGGGGAGTCCGAGCGCGCGATCAGCGACCGGATCCGGGACCTGGCAGACGACCTGTTCGGCACCACCCGGCACTGGCACAAGCGGATCATCCGCTCCGGTCCGAACACTCTGCTGCCCTACAGCGACAACCCGCCGGACCGGATGCTGCGGGATGACGACATCGCCTTCGCCGACTTCGGCCCGATCTTCGCCGACTTCGAGGCCGACCTCGGCCGCACCTACGTCCTGGGCGACGATCCGGTGAAGCACCGGCTGGCCGCCGACCTGCCGGTCATCTTCGACGCCGGACGCCGGTACTTCGCCGAGCGCCCGGACATCACCGGCGCCGAGCTGCACGCCGAGATCGCCCGGCTGGCCCGGGCGGCCGGCTGGGAGCTGGGCGGGAGCGGGTTCGCCGGGCACCTGGTCGGGGAGTTCCCGCACGAGATCATGGACGCCGAGAAGATCCAGTCCTACATCGCGCCGGCCAACACCACGCCGATGCGCGGCAAGGATAAGGCGGGGCGCGTGTGCCACTGGATCCTGGAGATCCACCTCGCCGATCCGGCTCGCGGTTTCGGCGGGTTCTACGAACAGCTCCTCGACCTCGGCTGAGCATGGCCTGCGCGGCCTGCATGGCCTGCACGACCTGCACGACCTGCACGACCTGCGCCAGCGAAGAGCGGCCGCAGCGCCGCCGTTCGCCACCGTTCAGTAAACGTCGCGCACGTAACGCTTTTCCGTCGACAGGCGCCGCACATAGGCCGCGGCCTCGTCCTCGTCCATCCCGCCGTGAGCGACCGCGATGTCATGCAGCGCTTGGTCGACGTCCTTGGCCATGCGCGCCGCGTCGCCGCAGACGTAGAAGTGCGCGCCGTCCTGCAGCCACTTCCACAACCGGACGCCGTTCTCGCGCATCCGGTCCTGGACGTAGACCTTGGCCCGCTGGTCCCGGGAGAAGGCGACGTCCAGCCGGTCGAGGTGGCCAGAGGCCTGATACGCCTCCAGCTCCTCGCGGTAGTAGAAGTCAGTGGCCTGATGCTGCTCGCCGAAGAACAGCCAGTTGGCACCGGTGTGGCCGCGCTCCCGGCGGTCCTCCAGGAAGCCGACGAACGGCGCGATCCCGGTGCCGGGCCCGACCATGATCATGGGGGTCGCGGGGTCGGCGGGCGGCCGGAAGTGCGGCGCCGGCTGGACGAAGACCTGCACCGGACCGTCGTCGGCGTGGTCGGCCAGATAGGCCGAGCACACGCCGTGGCGGTCCCGGCCGGCCTCGGTGCGGTAGCGGACCACCGAGACGGTCAGCCTGATCTGGTCCGGATGAGCCAGCGGGCTGGAGGAGATCGAGTACTGGCGGGGTTGCAGCCGCTTGAGGACGCCGGCCCACTCGGCCGCCGAGGCGCGCACGGGGAAAGCGGCGACCAGATCAGCAGCCTGACGTCCCCAGCTCCACTTGGCGAGTTCGTCCTTGTTGTCCGGGCGCAGCAGCCGCTTCAGATCGTGGCCGCCGGTCCGGTCCGCCACGAACTTCAGCAGGTCGGTGCTGATGCGGGTGATGTCCAGGCGGGTGCGCAGCGCCTCGGCCAACGACAGCGGCGGCGCGTCGCCGACATCGACCGGCTCGGCGGGGTCGGCGCCGGTCAGAGCCAGCCACTCGCGCACCAGGGCGGCGCTGTTCGCGGGCCACACCCCCAGGGCGTCTCCGGCCTGGTATGCGAGTTCGCCATCACGCGTGTCGAAGGCGAACCGCCGGACCTCCTTGCCGGATCCCGGCAGGCTCAACAACCGGTTCCCGACCAGCAGGGTCGCGAACGGCGACGCCTTGGAGTAGACCGATGACGAGGACGAGGAAGAGGACAAGTCCGTCGAGGCGACCGCTGCTGCGGGGACGGTGACCGGCTCCTCAGGAGCGACGGGCTGTGCCAGGGCACTGATGAAGCGGTCGAGCCACTGATCGGCGGACTCTTCGAAGTCCGGTTCGCAGTCGGCGCGCGCCAGCAGGCGGGTGGCGCCGAGGCCGGCGAGGCGTTCGTCGAGCCGTCGGCCGTGCCCGCAGAAGTCGTCGTAGCTGGAGTCGCCGAGGGCCAGGACGCCGTAGCGGAGCCCGTCGAGCCGGCCGGCGACCTGGGTGGTCAGCGCCTGCCAGAACGCGGTGCCGTTGTCGGGGGCGTCGCCGTCGCCGAAGGTGCTGGTGACGATCAGCGCGTCCGTGCCGGACATCAGGTGCGCGGGGGTGGCATCGGCCATGGGCAGCAGTTCGGCGACGCGGCCGGAGGTCGCCAGCCGTTGGGCGGCGGTGGCCGCGAACTGCTCGGCGTTGCCGGTCTGCGAGGCCCACAGGACTATGAGCCGCCGCGACGCCACGGCAGGGACGGCATCGGGTCGGCCTAATACCTCGGTGCGCGAGAACCTTCCGGCCAGCACGCCGTCGATCCACTGCGCGTGCTCCGGCGTGAAGGGAGCGCCCGGCGGCAGAACCGGAACACGGCCGTCCGGCGGCGCAAGTGCCAGACCGGACAGGAAGCCGGCCAGATATCGGCGCTCCGGCTCGGCCAGGGCCACCGGAGCGAGATCGCCGATGCCGAACACCGCAGCGAGTTCCCCCGCCTCCGAAACAACCTCAGGCTCGGTGCTCGGGCCGGGCGCAGAGACCGGAGCGACCGTCTTGGCGATCCTGACGGCGCACATCTTGAACTCCGGCTGGAACGAGATCGGGTCGACGGCGTCGTTCGTCACGGCGTTGATGCTCAGGTACTCGCCGAACAGGTCGTTCCAGTGGAACGGGGCGAAGCACGTCCCCGACCGCACCCGATCCGTGACGACCGCCGGCAGCACCGCACGCCCCCGGCGGGAGGCGACCTCCAGATGATCGCCCTCGACGACCCCGAGGGCGGCGGCGTCGTCGGGATGGACCTCGACGAAGGGGCCGGGGTTGAGTTTGACGAGTTTCGCGACCTTCCCGGTCTTGGTCATCGTGTGCCACTGGTGCTGGAGTCGTCCGGTGTTCAGGACGAAGGGGTAGTCGTCGTCCGGGAGTTCGGCCGACGGCAGGTGCGGCCGAGCGAAAAACTGCGCGCGCCCGCTCGCCGTCGGGAACGCCAGCCGGGGACGCGTACCGTCCACGCGTTCCCGCAGGGTCTGGCTGACGCCGTCGTTGAGGTAGCGGATCGGGTTGCGGTCCGGGCCGTCGGCGTCCGGGGCGGGCCATTGCACCGGCGTGCTGCGCAGCCGGTCGTAGCTCACACCGCGAAGATCCCAGCCGGTCTTGGGATTCCACGCCTGCTTGAGCTCTTCGAACACTTCCTCCGAGCTGTCGTATGTGAAGGCGTCGGCGAATCCCATCTCGCACGCCACCCGGGCGATCAGCCGCCAGTCCGGCAGCGCCTCGCCCGGCGGGTCCACGACCCCCTGCACCAGCGTGAGGTTCCGTTCGGAGTTCACCATGACGCCGTCGGACTCGGCCCACAACGTCGCCGGCAGCACCACATCGGCGTAGGCGGTGGTCTCGGTCTCGGCGAAGACGTCCTGGGTGATGACCAGCTCGGCCGCCTCCAGGCCGGCGATGACGTTCTTGCGGTTCGCGACGGAGGCCACCGGGTTGGTGCAGATGATCCAGCACGCCTTGATCGCGCCGGTCCCCATCTGCTCGAATATCTCCACCGTGCCGCGTCCGACCTCGGTGCGCAGCGATCCGGCGGGGACGCCCCACAGGTCCTCGACGAAGGCCCGCTCGTCCTCGGCCAGCACCGAGCGCTGCCCCGGCAGCCCCGGGCCCATGTAGCCCATCTCCCGGCCGCCCATGGCGTTGGGCTGGCCGGTCAGCGAGAACGGGCCCGATCCGGGACGGCAGATCGCGCCGGTCGCCAGGTGCAGGTTGACCAGGGCGTTGGTGTTCCAGGTGCCGTGCGTGGACTGATTCAGGCCCATCGTCCAGCAGCTCATCCACTCCCCCGCCGCCCCGATCCAGGCCGCGGCCTGTCGGATGTCGGCCTCCGGCAGCCCGGTGATCCGTGCGACCGTCTCCGGCGGGTAGTCGGCGAGGAACGCGGGCATCGCCTCCCAGCCCTCGGTGTGCTCGGCGATGAAGGCCTCGTCGATGTGGCCGTCCGCGACCAGCAGGTGCAGTAGGCCGTTGAGCAGCGCCAGGTCGGTGCCGGGCTTGATCGGCAGGAAGAGGCCGGCCTTGTCGGCGGTCGCGTTGCGCCGCGGATCGACGACGATCAGCTTCGCGCCGGCCCTGATCCGGTCCATCATGCGCAGGAACAGGATCGGGTGGCAGTCGGCCATGTTGGAGCCGATGACGAAGAACAGGTCCGCGGAATCAAAGTCCTGATAGGAGCCGGGCGGGCCGTCCGCGCCGAGCGACAGCTTGTAGCCCGACCCCGCCGACGCCATGCACAGCCGGGAGTTCGACTCGATCTGGTTGGTCCGCACGAAGCCCTTGGCCAGCTTGTTGGCCAGGTACTGCGCTTCCAGCGACATCTGCCCGGACACGTAGAAGGACAGCGCGTCCGGCCCGTGCTGGTCCAGGATCGCCCGCAGCCGCGCGGCCACGGCCGAGATCGCTTCGTCCACACCGGTCTCCACCGGCTCGGCACCGCGCTCGGGGCGCACCAGCGCCGTCCCCAGACGCCCGGGTGCGGCGAGCATGTCCGCGCTGGTCGCCCCCTTGGTGCACAGGCGGCCGAAGTTGGCCGGGTGCGCCTTGTCTCCCGACGCCTTCACCGCGCGGCGGCGCCCGTCCGGCCCGTCCCGCCGGACGTCGAGGACGATCCCGCACCCGACACCGCAGTACGAGCACACGGTCCGAACGCCGCCGACCTTCACGCCAGACGCCACCGATGCTCCATCCCGCGATTTCCCGCGCCGTCCCTTAGCTTCCCGCGCTTCCCGCGCTTCCTGCGCTTCCCGAGCTTCCCGAGCAGCACCGTAGGAAGAACGGGTTTCCAGGCTGTCACGCGGCGGCAACAACCGCGGTTACGGCCCACGCACACGTTCGGAACCGCCGTGTGACCACGCGCGGACGGCCCCATCGGCGGTCAAGGGCGTATGACGCGTGGCGCACAAGGCGCTCAGGTATGGGCGACCTGTAGCGCACGTGCCAGCTCACCGGTCTGCTCGCGCGTCAGCGGAGGCAGCGTAAGAAGTCGTTCGCCATCGCCGCCGACCAGAATCGGTTCGGCCCTGGTGCGGCGCACTTCTTCTATGCCCGACCGGTCGACCCGGCGGTAGCGGCCGGTGAACGTGTAGACGTAGACGTCTTCGCTGTACACGACGATCCGCTGCCGTCGATGACCGATCGTCGTCCAGGCACCGAACACAAACGCCAGAGCAGCCATGCCGATCCACAGGACGGCACGGTGCCCGGAAGCGACGTCCACCGCCGCGGCGACCAACGTCAGCACGCCCACCAGCAGCGGAAACGTCACCACCAGGCCGAGCGGCTGGCGCAGGCTCGGCCGGAGCACCAGCAACGCCGGCGGTCGCCGGGCGGCGGCGTCGCGGTCTTCCACGAACGGGAGGTTCAAGGCCTCGGCCGTCAGCGGCGTCCCGGACCGCCTCCGCGATCTGGCCACCGCGAGGTGCAGAGCGGCGAACATGACGAAGAAGATCGCCTCGATGACACCGGCGGCGATCCACAGCCGCCGGCCCGACGAGTGCAGCTGCCGGCCTTCCCCCACGGCGAGGAAGGCGCTCTTGCCGAAGACCAGCAGCGTCGTGACGGATGACAGCAACAGGGCCGAGAGAACCGGATGCCGCATCGCCCACAGCAAGAACCGGCCGCCACGACGACCTTCTCCGGGCCCGTCCTCAGGGCCCTCCCAGCGCTGTTCCTGCATCTACTGACCATCCCCGTTTGAAAGCCGACATCGTAGGCATTTAACACCACTCCACCACTGCTGAATCCGCCGCGATCCGGACCTTCGCACCATGCGGTGAACCGTGGTCAAAGACACTCCTGCCGAGGTTGTATTCTGCCGCTCTCTGGTGTCGAACGCAGTGTCGACACCTATTTCCGGGGAGGGTCTTTTGTCCAGCAAGTTCAACCGGAAGCCGGTCGCGGTCGCCGCGCTCTTCGCTTCCTCCATCGGTACCGTCCTGGCCGCCGGGGGCGCGGCGCACGCGACCACCTACGGTGGCGCCGGGGCGAACCCGGTGACGATCACCGCCGGCGGCGCGATCCACATCGTCGGCGGGGGGACGGTCGCGCTGCCGGGCGGGGCGCACGACGTCTCGTGGGCCGGGCAGGGCGGCCGGTTCGCCTTCATCGGCGCCGACAACGGGATCTACACCGCCGACTACAACGGCACCAACGGCGTCAAGGTCGCGCAGGGTGTCGCGCCGTCGCACACCGTCTGGGACTCCTCCAACGAGTCCGTGTACTGGACCGAGGGCACCGGGACCGGCGCCAAGGTCGTCGGCGCGCTGGCCAACGGCGGCTCCCTGGGCACCCCGAACCCGACCTACGACGTGGTCCAGGCCTCCGTCGCGCCGGCGGGCCTGGGCCTGAGCAACCCGGACGTGGCCAGCGACCTGGCCGGCTCGGTCGTGCTGCAGACCACCGACGGCAGCGGCAACACCGGTATCGGCGTGGCCTCCTACGGCTCGAACGGCCAGCAGTCGTTCACCACGATCGTGGCCCCGGACGTCGCCACGAAGGGCGGCTGGTCGCCGACCATCTCCGCCGACGGCAAGACCGTGGTCTTCGCCCGGAACGACGCCAACGGCGACGCGCAGCTGTTCGCCACGTCCTGGCAGAACAACGCCTGGTCCGCACCGAAGCAGATCACCTGGATGACCGGCGGCCACGCCACGCCGATCTTCGAGGCCTCCACCCAGACCGACGCCCAGGCCGTCACCGACCTGACCGTCGCGTTCGAGTACACCAACCGCAAGGTCCCGGCCGGCGGCCACGCCGACGGCACCTACCAGGTGAACGTGACGCAGGCGCTGGCCGCCGCGGCGCCCGCGCCGCAGCTGGAGACGAGCGTCTCGACGCTCACCGGCGCCCTGGCCGTGCGCACCGACAACCCGGGCCACGTCTACCGCATCGCCGGCTCCGACCGCGTCGACACCGCGGTCCTGGCCTCGCGGCAGACCTGGCGCAGCGCCGGCGCGGGCCAGAACGACCCGCGCCCGCAGGCCAAGTCGGTCGTGCTGAGCCGCTCCGACGTCTTCGCCGACGCCCTCGGCGGCGCCGCGCTGGCCGCGCACAAGAACGGCCCGCTGCTGCTCACCGAGAGCGCCAAGCTGAACCCCGAGACGCTGACCGAGATCCGGCGGATCCTGCCGACCCCCGGCACGGTCTACATCCTCGGCGGCACCTCGGCGATCTCGCCGGCCGTCCAGACCGCGCTGACCAAGCTCGGCTACACCGTCGACCGGGTCGCCGGCGCGGACCGGTTCGAGACCGCGGTCAAGATCGCGAACACGGTCGACCCCAACGCCACGAACGTGCTGGTGGCCACCGGCACCAACTACCCGGACGCGCTGTCCGCGGGCGCGGCGGCCGGGACGTACAACGGCATGGTCGTGGTCCTGACCAACGGCACCACCCTGCCCGCCTCGACGGACGCCTTCCTGCAGGGCAAGCTGGACAAGGGCCAGCTCTTCGTGGCCGCCGTCGGCGGGGCCGCGGACAAGGCGCTCAAGGATGCCAAGTACTCCGGCTACGAGCCCCTGGTCGGCGCCGACCGCTACCAGACCTCGTACCTGGTCGCCCACGACATCTTCGGCGCCTTCGGCTCCGTCGGCGTGGCGACCGGCGTCAACTGGCCGGACTCGCTGTCCGGCGGCGCCCTGATGGGCGAGCGCGGCGGCCCGCTGCTGCTCGTGGACCCGAAGGCGGGCCTGAGCGCGGCCGACAACGCCCTGCTCGACGCCAACCGCGGCGCCGCGAACTGGGCCTACGTGTTCGGCGGGACCAGCGCCCTGCCGCTGCACGTCGACCAGCAGCTGGCGGCGGACATCGCCACCGCCTCGGGCTCCTCTACGAGCGCGGCCCACGCCGCGGCTCCGCACCTGTCGACGCCGAACGTCGCCAAGGGCTGAGTCGTCAGCTCGGTTGTGAACTGAGCTGTGAGCTGAGTGTGAGATGACAGAGCCCGGCTCGCTCCTTCGGGAGCGGGCCGGGCTCTGTCAGTGTTGCAACTTACAGCGATGAGCTCTTCGCCGAATTCCAAAGGTGCTCACCCGGGCCGTGGTCCGGTTTCAGCAGAGGCGGCCCATCAGGCACTGAACCAGTAACAGTTTGATCAACTGGCACATCGTCATACACACTTCCTGCGTTCATCGAAGCAGTAGTTTTCGGGCGGGGAGTCACACATGCGCGCGCGGCGTGTCACAGGAATGTCCATTTCGGCGCTGGCGATCGCCACGCTCGCCGCACCGGCGGCGCACGCCGCCACCGGCCCGACCGGTCCGACCGGTCCGACCGGTCCGGTGACGCTCCAGGTGGCCCACAACTCGCTGTGCTCGGACTCCGCCGCTCGCACCTACGAGGCCATCTACTGCACGCTCGCCGGCGCCACGGCGGCGGCGCAGCCCGGCGACTCGATCGCCGTGGCGCAGCTCAACGCCACCGACAAGATCGTCGGCTCGGGGCAGCCCGGGAAGCCGATCACGGTCTACGGCACGTGGGACGACACCGCGACCGCCGCCTCGCAGGTGAGTATGGCCGGGCAGCACGACGTCGTGGTGAAGGACCTGCGCCTGACCTCGCTGGCGGTCTCCGGCTCCTCGGCGGTCACGCTGAACCACCTGTGGATCGGTCGCGTGGTCGGCGACCCGGCGCCCAACACCTTCCCGCGGGTCGTGGGCATCCACCTGACCGGGACCACGGGATCGACGGTCACGGCCAGCCGGATCGACGAGTTCGCCTTCGGCAACGAGGGCGACGTCGCGCTGGTCCTGGACGGCGGTTCCGACGGCGACACGGTCAGCGACAACATCATCGCCGAGTCCACCGGCGCGGGCGTGCAGGTCGCCGACTCCGCCGACGCCGTCATCGTCTCCAACACGATCGCCTGGAACGACAGCATCGGCCTGTCCCTCACCGGCGCCTCGGCCGGAGCGGTGATCGAGAACAACCTCGTCGACGGCAACGACCAGGTCCAGTGGGGCGATGCCACCCGGCCCGCCGCCGGGACCCAGCTGAACGTCGACGCCTCGGCGACCGCGCGGGCCCGTGTCGGCCACAACCTGCTCTCCAGCGACGGGCCCGAGGCGCCGGTCGTGTGGGGCGGGGCGGCCCACCACGCCAAGGACTTCGACGCGGCCGGCCTCGGCGGCGGCGACATCGAGGCCGACCCGCTGTTCGACCTGAGCGTCGTGGACGGGGAAAGCAAGGACACCAACTTCAGCCTGCAGTGGAACTCCCCCGCCATCGACGCCGCCGACTCCGGCGCCCCGGGCCAGCCGCAGACCGACGAGCTCGGCCACGCCCGCGTCGACGACCCCGCCGTGCCCGACACCGGAACCGGACCGGTCTCCTTCGCCGACATCGGCGCGCGCGAGTTCGCCGGCACCCCCTCCAGCGTGGCCGTGGCCCCGGCCTTCGGCGTCACCCCGCAGGACTACCTGACCGTGACGCTCACGCAGGGCGGCACGCTGCCCTGGTCTCCGGCGACCTCGGTCAGCTACGACTACGGCGACGGTTCCCCGGCGACGACGCTCAACACCCACACCTATGCCGCGGCGGGCAACTTCACCGGCTCGGCGACGTTCACCGGACCCGGCGGGCAGACGCAGGTGGTGCCGTTCTCGGTGTCGCCGCGCCCGACGACGGTCACCGCGTACGCGGACGCCAGCCTTCCGGACGCCGCGAACCCGGAGAACGTCCAGTTCCACGTCTACAGCGACCACGCCGGTGCCACCTACGCGATCGACTTCGGCGACGGCCAGAAGCAGGCCCTGACCGCGGACGGCGTCATCCACCACCAGTACAGCGGCGCCGGCACGTACCAGATCTCTGTGACCGCCACGTACAACGGCTGGACCGGCACGTCCTCCTACCCGCTCACGATCACCACCCCGCCGCCGCCCCCGCCGGCCCCGGCACCGCTGGTGCACCGGGTCTGGGGTGCGGACCGCTACCAGACCGCGGTCGCCGCCTCCCAGAAGCGCTTCGCGCCGTCCTCGGCGAACGCCGTCGTGCTGGCCCGCGGCGACGACTTCCCCGACGCGCTGGCCGGCGGGCCGCTGGCCGCGCACGTCGGCGGGCCGCTGCTGCTGACCGACCCGGCCGGCCTCACCCCGGTCACCGCGCAGGAGATCGACCGGGTGCTCGGCGGGGACCACTCCAAGCCGGTGTACCTCCTCGGCGGGACCGCCGCGATCAGCCCCGGCGTGGAGCAGGCGGTGCGCGCGATGGGGTACCGGGTCGTCCGCTACGGCGGCGCCGACCGCTTCGCGACCGCTCTGCAGATCGCCCAGAACGGCATCGGCGACCAGGCCACGGTGATCGTCGCCCGCGGCGACGAGTTCCCGGACGCGCTGGCGGCCGGCCCGCTGGCCGCGAACCGGAAGGCCGTGCTGGTCCTGTCCGACGGCCCGAGCCTCGACCCGGCGACCGCCACCTTCGTGCAGCGGCACCAGAGCATCATCGCCGTCGGCGGCCCCGCGCGCACCGCCGTGATGTCCCACGTCGGCCTGGCCGGCAAGGACTTCCAGGCCGCGGCCGGCGCGGACCGCTACGACACCGCGGCCCAGACCGCGTCGCTGTTCACCGGGCCCGCCCGCACCCTGACCGGCGTGGCCACCGGCGAGAACTTCCCCGACGCGCTGGCCGGCGGCGCACTGATGGCCGCGACCGGCCAGCCGCTGCTGCTCACCGACACCGGCTCGCTGCCGCCGGAGGACGTCAACGTCCTGACGGCCGGAGGCAGCGCGGACGTCGACGTGTTCGGCGGGCCCTACGCCGTCTCGGACGCCGTCGTCGGGGAGATCGCGGGGATTCTGCACGGCAAGATCGGCTGACGGCTCGGGGCTGGTCTGGCTCGGGGCTGGTCTGGCTCGCGGGCGGGTCCGGCCCCTTCACGTCGCGGCCGATGATCTCGACGGCAGCGGTCGACGGCAACGTCGGGCCAGCGGATCCGGTCATCGTGAACTGATGCCCGCCGCCCGGTCGAGAAGATAGCGCCGCTCGGGACCGCTGGCGGTGAGCTTGGCCGCGCGGCGGTAGTCCTCGATCGCGCCTTCGTGGTCGCCGGCCAGCTCGCGCAGGTGGGCCCGCACCGCCGGCAGCCGGTGGCCGCGGGCCAGCTTCGGGTCGGCGCGCAGCTGCTCGACGGCGGCCAGGCCCGCGGTCGGGCCGTGCACCATGGCGACGGCCACGGCCCGGTTGAGCCGCGCGATCGGGCTCGGCGCCACCTGCACGAGGACGTCGTACAGGCCGAGGATCTGCGGCCAGTCCGTGGCGTCGACGGTCGAAGCCTCGCCGTGCACGGCCGCGATCGCCGCCTGGAGCTGGAAAGGTCCGGCCTGGCCGCGCGGCAGTGTGCGGCTGAGTAGTTCCGTCCCCTCCTCGATCAGATCGGCCAGCCACCGGCCGCGGTCCTGGTCGGCCAGCGGGATCAACACGCCGCCCGGGCCGGTGCGGGCCGGGCGGCGGGCTTCGGTGAGCAGCATCAGGGCCAGCAGTCCCGCGGACTCGGCGTCCTCGGGCACGGCGCGGCACAGCAGCCGGGTCAGCCTGATCGCCTCCTGCGACAGGTCCGGTGCGGTCAGCTGCTCTCCGGAGGTCGCGGTGTAACCCTCGTTGAATATCAGGTACAGGACGTGCTGCACGGCGCGCAGTCGTTCGGGGCCGTCTTCGGCGGGCAGGTCGAAGGTGATGCCGTCGGCTCTGATCGTCGCCTTGGCACGGCTGATGCGCTGCGCCATCGTCGACTCCGGGACGAGGAACGCCGCGGCGATCTGCGCGGTGCTCAGGCCGCCGACAGCGCGCAGTGTCAGCGCGATCTGGCTGGCGATGGACAGCGCCGGGTGGCAGCACAGGAACAGCAGCTTCAGCGAGTCGTCGCGGTCGCCGCGCTCGTCGTCGTCGAACCCGGCGTCCGCCGAGCGGCTGAGCAGCTCCGACTGCGGCGTGGCGGCGTACAGGGCGTCCTCGCGCCGGCGGCGGGAGGTGTCCGAGCGCAGCGCGTCGATGAGGACCCGCGAGGCGACGGTGACCAGCCAGCCGCGCGGCCGCTCCGGCACGCCCTCGGCGGTCCACACGCGGACCGCCTTGACCAGCGCCTCCTGGGTGGCGTCCTCGCAGGCGTCGAAGTGCCCGTAGGCGCGGGTCAGGGCGGCCAGGACGTGGGGCGCCTCGTCGCGCAGCAGGTCGGCGACCGGACGGGGTGACTTGGTCACGGCAGCCTCCTGCTCGGTGCGTCAGTGCGTCAGTGGTCGCGGACCCGCGCCGAGTCGTCGCAGTCCTCAGGCGTCCTGAGTGCTGTCGTGCACGATCGGCCACACCTCGGTCGGGTTCAGATCGGCCCAGGGCATGTCCGCCGCGAGCTCGTAAGCCCGCTCCTCGCTCTCGACGTCGACCAGGTAGAAAGTCGCCATGTGCTCCTTCGTCTCCAGGTAGGGGCCCTCGACGATCACCGGTGCGCCGTCGCGGCGCGAGACCTGCCGGGCCGCCTCAGCGTCGGGCAGCGCGTAGCCGCCGAGCAGTTCGCCGGTCGCCATGTACTTCTTGTTCCAGGCGTCCTGCTTGGCGATCTCCTTCGGCCAGTCCTCGGCCGGGATGGTGTCCCACTTCTCCTGGTTGCCGTAGATCATCAGCAGGTACTTCATGACGTGCCCCTTTCGTCGGTGGCAGTCCGCACGGTGACGTGCCTTCACCGGGACGACGGAGCCGGCCGGCCGTTCTCGACATCGCTGCGGCCACTGTGCGATCAGTGTCGGGGCGATGTCGAGAACCCGCACACCGGCCTCGTTGTACAGGTGACACCACCCACGCCTCGGAGGACCATCATGGCCGGTCAGAGCAGCACCACCAACACCACGAGCACCAGCACGGGCACGAGTACCAGCACGAGCGCCGCCACGAGCAACACCACAGGCCTCAGCACGACCACCGGCAGCAGCACCGCCTCCGCGCAGCGCGTACCGCCGCCGACCGCGGTGACGGCTTTCCTGGCCGGCCGACCGGTATGGCAGGTGAGCTACCTGTCGGGCCTGGCCGCCGGTGTCGTCACCGAGATCTGGGGACTGGCCGCCCGCGCCGCCGGCGTCCCGATGAAGGCCGCCGGGCTCGGCTCCCCCCACGCCACGGCGATCACGGTGGGCATGTTCGCGCTGGGAACGATGGTGGTGGTCTTCTGGTTCACCTTCGTCACCGCCGCCGTCGCCCGCTTCTCGCGGCGACCGGCGCGGCTCTACGTGCGGCTCACGGTGCCGCTGACCTTCCTGTCGCTCCTGATCCCGGGCACCGCCGCGGACACCGCCGTCTCGACGAAGCTGGTCCTGGCGGTCGCGCACCTGCTGGCGGCGGCCGTCATCATCCCGTCCGTCGCCTATCGGCTGGCGCAGGTCACCGCCGATCCAGCTGCTTGAACGGCTGCGTCAGCCGGAGCACCCGGAGCCGTGAGCCCCAAGCACGCGTCTCGGCTGCGGTGAGGTGCTTCTGCAGGACGATGCGGGCCTGCGACTCCTCCGCGATGTCGTGCGTGACGCCGTCCTCGCCGAGCCGCAGCCACGCCTCGCGGCGTGCGCTCCACGTCGGCAGGAACCGCTGCCAGTGCTCGCCGCCGTCGATCGACGACTCCCAGACCAGCCCCCGGCACAGCCGTCCGGTGACCCGGTTGCCGAGGTAGAACTCCATCCAGTCCTCGTATGTCAGGGTCCGCTGGTCCTTCATCAGCTGCTTGAGGCGGAAGCGCTCGGCGTAGACGACGGTCTGGAGGTTCCCCGCGAGCTCGACCGCCTCGCGGGCCCGGTCGGCGCGCAGGCTCGACGGCTTGTTGGGCAGCCGCTGCCCGGTCGGGCCGCGGTAGAACCAGGTGACGGCTCCGTCGACCGCCAGCTGGATCGTCGCCGTGTAGCCGTGGTCGAGCTCGATGACGCGCTGGCCGTCGCGGTCGAGCTGGAAGTCCTCGGCCTGCCACTCGGGGACGTCGGCGCGCGAAAGGTTCTCCGCCCCCAGGGTCTGATCGAGTTCCTGGGACGCGGCCCGGCGAACGGCACTGAGCCTGGCCTGCGCCTTGAGCTGCCGCAGCGCCGGCAGCGCGCGCTCACCGCCGATCCCGCCCAGCGCCTCGACCGCGGCGAGCGCCACGGAGCGGTAGTCGCGGCCGCGCCCCGGCTCCCCGTACAGGTCGGTGACGCGGACGAGCAGCGCGACGGCGTCACCGGGCTCGGTCAGGCCGACCGCCCACACCACGGCGCGCGCGAACGAGACGCGATGGTCGGCTCCCGGGTCGTCGAACGGCGTCTCGCACAGCGCGATCGTCCGCAGCGCGGCGACGCCGGCGGCGTTGTCGGCGAGGAGCGCCGCCATCTGCTCGCGCCAGGAACCCGGCGGCATCGGACCGCGCAGAGTGTCGCAGAGGTCGAGGACCTGCCTGACGGCGAGGTCGTCGGCCGCGGCGCCGAGGACGCGCCGCAGCGCCTCGTCCCGATCCCAGCTGACGATCGTCAGCGACGGGACGGCGTCCTGAACACGTGGCTGCGGCAGGCTTTCGCGCGACGATGCGCTGCTCTGCGTCGACGTCTGCGTCCGTGAACCGGCCCGGGAATCAGCCCCGGTACCCTTCCGCCCGAACAACTTCCCGAGAAGACCGCCCTGACCCATCCCGCCCCCTGATCCCGCGTCCACCCCGCAGAGATGTCCAGCTTACCGAGGTGGTCGGACACGGGAACCGCTCCCGGGCGGCCAGGGCCGGTCCGACCCGTTCGTAGCCGCGACCCGCGAGACGGCGCGCCGGATCGCGCACACGTTGGACCGGTCGCAGTCCGGCGCTTACGCTGACCACTGACCGGTCATCGGCGCGCGCAGCGCGGCTCGATCCGCCTACGTTCGCTCGCGTGAGTACTGCCGACCGCAGGGAGCAAAGCGAGTGAACGACCTTCCCAAGCGCGCTGACGTGGTCTTCGTCGGCGCCGGCCACAACGCGTTGGTGGCCGCCGCGTATCTGCTCGAAGCCGGGCGCAGCGTAGTGCTGCTCGACCAGATGGCCCAGCCCGGCGGCTGGGTCCGGACCGCCGAACTCGGCGCGCCGGGCTTCCACCACGATCTCTACTCGGCGCTGCATCCGGCCTTCGTCGGCGGCCCGGCCTGGGTCGAGCTCGGCGCGGACTTGAAGCGGCACGGGCTCGACTACGTCACCGCGCCACTGGCCACCGGCGCGTCGCTGCACGACGGCCGCACCGCGGTACTACCAGTCGATCAGCAGGAAGTGGCGAAGGAGCTGGACCGCCTCGGCGAGAGCGCGGGTTGGTCGTCCCTGTTCGCCGGGGCCGGGCCGTACTTCCCGGGGCTCATGGAACTGCTCGGCGACGGTCTGGACACGCCGGCGGCCCAGGCCACGTTGGCCGGCCTGGTGACGAGCGGACGAGACAGCGCACTGCCGTTCACGCAGCTGCTCAGCGGCAGCACGCAGGACCTCGTGCGCCGGTTCTTCGTCACGGAGGAGTTCCGCCTGCTGGCCGCGCCGTGGCCGCTGCACCTGGGCATCGGCCCGGAGGACCCGGCCGGGGCGCTGTGGACGGTGTTCGCCCTGGGGATGATGGCCGGCGGCAATCCGGCGCCGGTCGGCGGCAGCGGCCGGCTCGCCGACGCGCTCACCGGGCTGGTGGTCGAGCGGGGCGGTGAAGTGTTCTGCGATGTGGACGTCGAGGAGATCCTGGTCGACGGCGGCCGCGCCACGGCGGTCCGTACCGGGTCCGGAGCGGTCGTGACGGCCGGGCAGGCGGTCATCGCGTCCGTCACGCCCGACAATCTGTATGGAAGGTTGCTGCGCAATGCGGCGGGGGTGCCCGCCGGGGTCAGGGAGCAGGCGGCGGGATACCGGTTCAGGCGCGGTTGTTTCCAGCTGAACCTCGCACTTTCTGCCAGGCCGCACTTCACCGATCCCCGCCTGGACGCCGGCGGCGCGATCAATCTGGGACGCGGCCTGGACGAACTGGTCGTGTCGGTACGGCAGGCGGAGGCCGGGCTGTTGCCCGAGCATCCGTCGCTCTCCTGGCACGAGCCGACGGCCGTCGACGCGAGCCGGGCGCCCGAGGGCAAGGCCGTCGTGCGGATCCAGGTGCTGGACGCGCCGCTGTCGCCGATCGGGGACGCCGCCGGATCGGCGCGGGGCGTCGAGGGCTGGTCCGCATCGACCGCCGAGGCTTTCGCCGACCGCGTACTCGCCGAGGCCGAGGCGCATCTGCCGGGCTTGACCGGGACGGTGCTCGAACGACACATCACCACCCCCGCCGACCTGGCCAAGGCCAGCCCGAACGCGGGTCCCGGGGATCACGGCGCCGGGGAGAACTCGCTGGCGCAGGGGCTCGTCCAGCGGCCGATTCCGGCCCACGGCGGCGGCTATCGCACCGCGGTGCCGGGGCTGTGGATGATCGGCGCCGCGACCTGGCCTGGGCCTGCGGTGAGCGGTGGGTCCGGCCGTGCGGTCGCGCGCGCCATCGTCGGAGGCGACGGCGGCGGCTCGCCGGCCTGATCGGTCCGCGGCCGGGCCGTCACCTGCCCGGACCCGGCTGCCCGATGCGTTGCGCTAAGGGTCGCTCCGCCACGCTAAGGTCGCTGCTTCCGGATTCGTCATGATCAGCACCCGCCGATGGCGATTCCAAGCCATATTCCTTGATTCACCCTGTATCAGGGGTGACACAAGCCGTCACGAAGGGTAGGTCTCAGTTTTGACAACCAATGCCCGACGGGGCGGGAGATGGTGAACATGACGAAGAAACGAGTGATCGGCCTGGCAGCGGTGCTCTTTGCGCTGCTCAGCTTCCTGCCGGCGGCGCCTGCGGGGGCACAGGCCGCGCCGGCCACGACGGCGGCCGTGGTGGCCGCGAAGGCGGTGGCACCGGCAGCGGTGACGTCGGCCGCGGTGACACCGGCCGTCAGCAATCCCTGCGGCGGTTCGCCGTACGCGTGCGCCGACGGCAACTTCTACGCGTGGAACGGCCACAACGGGAGCCGCTGCCAGTGGGCCGGCAACGCTCCCGATCTCGGCAACTGCCGGAACACGGACTACCTGGTCGCCAACTACGGCTACCCCTGCGCCGGCTGTGACTGGATCCACCTCTACTACAGCCCGAACTACTCCGGCGCCTACTTCTGCATTCCGCCCGGCTACACCTACGGGCAGCCGACCTCCCCCAACCTGACGTTCAACAAGGGGGCCGGACGACCCGGATACGGACAGTCGATCTGGTACAACGCCGCCTCCGCTTCGTGGGGCGCAGCCTGCTGAAAGCAGCCTGCTGACACTGTCGCAGGAGCCTCAACAGGCGACCTGGGCGTCGGTCCTGCTGCCAAGCGGGGCCGACGCCTTTCGTCGGGTCGCCTCGGCCACGTCGTCGGAGTCCCGGGTGGCGCCTTCAGTCACCAGCGGGGCGATGCCGCAGCCGCGGGTGTAACCGCTGGCCACCATGCCCTCACGGCCGAGGTCCGGTCGAGCTGGACTACCGCCAGATAGCCCGACGCGGCGAGGAGATCGCGCGTCGCGTCAGCATGCAGAACGGCATGCCGATCAGCGTCTCGTCGGTCGGTGAGGCCGGGCTGCCGCCGGGCACGCTCTCGATCCTGTCGGCGGACCTGGCCTGTCAGCCGACGGTCGAACCCGCCTGAAGCGTCAGGTCATCCGGCCCGGCTCACACGATCGGGACGCCGACGTAGTTCTGCGCCAGCTCCGCGGATGCGTGCGGCGACGCGGCGATGCGGGCGAGCTGCGACAGCTGTAGCCGGGTGTCGAAGGCGGGCTGGGCCGGGTCCGCGTGCAGGGTCGTGGTCATGAAGTGCGAGAAGTGCTCGGCGCGCCAGATGCGCTCCAGGCAGGTGTCGGAGTAGGTGTCGAGCAGGTCCGTCGAACCGGTTCGGTGCAGGCGGGTGAGGGCGCGGGCCAGGACGATGACGTCGGCGGCGGCGAGGTTCAGGCCTTTGGCGCCGGTCGGGGGGACGATGTGGGCCGCGTCGCCGGCCAGCAGGAGGCGGTGGTGGCGCATCGGTTCGGTGACGTGGCTGCGCATCGGCAGTACCGATTTGGCGGTGATCGGGCCGCGGGTCAGGTGCCAGGCGGGGTGGTCGCGGAGCGCGAACCGCCGGTCGAGTTCGTCCCAGATCCGGTCGTCGGGCCAGTCGGCCGGGTCGGTGTTGGTGGGGACCTGGAGATACAGGCGGCTGACGGTCGCGGAGCGCATCGACGCGAGTGCGAAGCCGCGGTCGGAGTGCGCGTAGATCAGCTCGTCGTAGACCGGCGGCGCGTCGGCGAGGATCCCGAGCCAGGAGTACGGGTACTCGCGCTCGTAGGTACGCCGCAGGCTCTCCGGGATGGCGTTCTTGACGACGCCGTGGAAGCCGTCGCAGCCGACGATCCAGTCGCAGGTGAGGATCTGCTCGCGGCCCTGGTGACGGTAGCGGACGCTGGCCGGCGCGCCGTCGGGCTGGTCAGCGAGCTGCTGGTCAGCGAGCTGTTGGCCGGCGCGCTGGTCGACGGCCAGGACCTCGGCCTCGAACAACAACGGCCCGCCCTCAGCGAGGTGCAGTGCTATCAGGTCTTTGACCATCTCGGTCTGCGCGTAGACCATGACGGTGCGGCCGTCGGCCAGGCCGGGGAAGTCGATGCGGTGGGACCGGCCGTCGAAGCGGAGTTCGATGCCGTGGTGCACGATGCCTTCGCGGTCCATGCGCGCCCCGGCCCCGGCGGAGCGCAGGGCGTCCACCGTGACCTGTTCGAGGATCCCGGCACGCTGCCGCTGCTCGACGTAGTCGCGGTCGCGCGCCTCCAGCACCACGGAGTCGATGCCCGCGTTATGCAGGAGCCGCGCCAGGAGCAGGCCGGCGGGACCGGCGCCGACGATACCGACAGTGGTGTGCATCAGTGGCCGTCCTGGGGATCGTCGGGGTAAAGCACCTTGTTCGCCACGGCGAAGGCCGCGTTGGCCGCCGGGACGCCGCAGTAGACGGCGCTCTGCAGTAACACCTCTCCGATCTCCTCGGCGGTGAGACCGTTGCGGACGGCGGCGCGAACGTGCATCGCCAGCTCGGCATGATGGCCGCCGGCAACCAGGGCGGTCAGCGTGATGCAGCTGCGGGTGCGACGGTCCAGGCCGGGCCGGGTCCAGATCTCGCCCCAGGCGTAGCGGGTGATGAAGTCCTGGAAGTCGGCGGTGAGCGCGGTGGTCGCGGCGGCGGCCCGATCGACGTGGGCGTCGCCGAGGACGGCACGGCGGACGGCCGTACCCGCGACACGCCGCGCAGCGTCTGTGGACTGCGGTCGGCCGAGATGGCCGAGCAGGGCGTTGAGCACGGCTCCCGACTGCTCGACCGGCGCGAGGTGCCCGGCACCGGGGATCTCGACCAGGCCCGCGCCGCCGATACCGTCGACAAGCTCCCTCGCGTGCGACGGCGGGGTCGCAGTGTCCTGTCGTCCTGCGATGACGAGTGTCGGCGCGCCGATACGGCCCAACTCCGCACGAAGGTCGTACCCGGCGAGCGCATCGCAGCATGCTGCGTAACCCTCCGGATCGGCAGCACGCTGGTCGCCGACCAGCGTCGCGATCGTCTCGGTGTCGGCAAAGGCCGGGGTGAACCAGCGACCCGCCGCCGAAGCGGCCAGCGCCCCGGTCCCGGCAGCACGCACCTGCGCAGCCCGGTCCCGCCACGCCTGCGGATCGCCGAAACGCGCGGACGAGCAGACCAGCGCGAGCGAGGCGATCCGCTCGGGATGCCGGACGGCGAGCTCGGCGCCGACCGCCCCGCCGATCGAGATGCCCGCGTAGTCGAAGCGCGCCAGCCCCAGCTCGTCGGCCCCGGCCAGGACCAGGTCGGCCAGGTCGGCGACGGTGGCCCCGGCGCCCACCAGATCACCCGCGGAGCCGCCGTGCCCGGGAAGATCCCAGCGGACCACGCGGTGATGTCGAGCCAGGACACTGACTTGCGCATCCCACACGGCCAGGGATGTGCCGAGCGACGGCCCCAGCAGCAGCGGCGGCGCATCCGCCGGACCGTCAACGACGAAGTGAAGCAGAGGGCTCATTGGCCGCTCCCATCCGAGAACACCGGCATGGTTCGTTCCAAAGCGCGTTCGACCAACGCCGACGCCGCTCCGAGGCAGTCGACCGGATCAGCGAGCCGGCGCAGCTGATCCCGGCTGATCAGGCCCTGGAGTTCGGGTGCTTCCGCCAGGATCTCCGCAAGGCTCCGGCCGGCGCGGACGGCCTCATGCGCGGCAGCGGTAAGCATCGTCTTGGCAGGTTCGCGCCCGATGAGAGCGCCCAACTCCGCAGCGAGTCGTTCGCTGACCACGAGCCCTCGCGTCAGATTCAGGTTCTGAAGCATCCGGTCGGGAAACACACGCAGGTTCTCGACCAGCGCGACAGCCGTCTCGGCCGCGCCGCCGGTGAGCCGAAGCAGCTCCCGCAGCGGCTGCCATTCGGCGTGCCAGGCGCCGGCGGGACGCTCGTCCTCGGCGGCGAGCCCGCCGAACAGCACGACAGCCAGCCCCGGCGCTTGACGCGCGGCGGCGGCGATCATCGTGGCGCGAACCGGATTCGCCTTGTGCGGCATGGCCGAGGAGCCGCCCGCGTCGCCCTCGGCGACCTCGCCGATCTCGGTGCGGGTAAGCACCAGCACGTCGGCCGCGATCTTCCCCAACGCGCCGACGGTGACCGCGAGCCCGGCAGCGAGATCGGCGATCGGCGTGCGGAGCGTGTGCCACGGCAGTAGCGGCGCAGCCAAACCCAGTTCCTCGGCGAACGCCTCGACGAGATCCAGACCGGAGGAGGAGCCGGGAACGCCAGCCGGGGCCGGGGCCGGAGCCGAAACCTCGAACGCCGCCAGCGTCCCTGCGGCCCCGCCAAGCTGGGCCGGCAGGCGCAGCACGACCAGCCGGTCCGCAGCGTCCAGCAGCAGGCTGCGCCACCCGGCGACCTTGAGCCCGAACGTGGTGGGCACCGCGTGCTGGGTCAGCGTCCGACCGGCCATCGGCGTGCCCTGATACGTGGCGGCCGACCGTCCCGAAGCCTCGACCGTGCGCCGGAGGTCGTCGAGCACCAACGCCACGCTTCGGGTGGCGACCAGCATGAACGCGCTGTCCATGATGTCCTGGCTGGTAGCACCCTGATGGACAAACGGCGCCGCCTCGACCGGCACAGCCGCCTTGAGATCGGCGACCAACGGAATCACCGGATTGCCGCCGCCACGCGCCCGCAAGGCGATCCCGCGCACGTCGAACCGCTCGGCGCGCGCCGCCGCCGTGACCGCCGCCGCAGCGCTCACCGGAGCCCGGCCGATCCTGGCCTGCGCGCAGACGAGTGCGGCCTCGGCGTCGAGCATCGCTTGCAAGAACGCGGCATCGCCAGTCGCCGCTTCGACGCGGGTGCCGACTCGGGCAGGTGCGAGCAGGCCGACGTCGGCGGCGAGCCACGCCGCATCAGGGTTCTGATCAGCCGAAGTCAAGGAAGACCGTCTCCTTCTCCCCCTGCAGATGGACGTCGAACCGGTAGACCCGTTCCGACTCCGGCTCGGCGATCAGTGTGCTGCGTCGCTCCGGACCCACCGCGGCGAGCAGGCGATCGCCGGTCAGATCGGAACCGGGCAGATAGATGCGGGTGAACAGGTGGTGCAGCAGTCCACGAGCGAAGACGCACACCGACAGATACGGCACGCCACCCGGTGGCAGCGTGCGAAAGACGTAGCGACCGGCGGCGTCGGTGCCAACACGCCCGAACCCGGTGAAGGTGGCGCCGTCACGTCCGGCGAACCCGCCGGTCGTGGAATCGCGGCGCAGCGATCCAGGCGCGCCGGAACGCGTGCCGTCCGGCGCCGGTTGCCAGATCTCCAGCAGCGCGTCGGGCACCGGATCCCCGGCACCGTCGAAGACCTGGCCGTGCACGGTGAACGCATCCGGATGCCCGGCCGGGGCGATCCCGCCACCGTCGGGAAACGGCAGCGCGTATCCGTAGAACGGCCCGACGGTCTGCGACGGGGTCGGCGCGAACTCCTCGCCGGACATCAGCGTCCTTCCTCGATCCAGGTGGCCGCCGGACCGTCGAGGACGATGTCCCAGCGGTAGCCGAGCGACCACTCCGGCACCGACAGGTCGTGCTCGTAGGCGGCGACGAGGCGGTCGCGGGCGGCGTCGTCGGTGACGGACTGCAGGATGGGGTCGTAGGCGAAGAGCGGGTCGCCGGGAAAGTACATCTGCGTGACCAGGCGCTGCGTGAAGGCGGTGCCGAACAGCGAGAAATGGATGTGCGCGGGCCGCCAGGCGTTGGTGTGGTTGCGCCAGGGGTAGGCGCCGGGCTTGATCGTGGTGAAGCGGTAGCCGCCCTCGTCGTCGGTGAGGCAGCGGCCCACGCCGGTGAAGTTCGGATCGAGCGGCGCCGGATGCTGGTCGCGTTGGTGCGCGTAGCGGCCGGAGGCGTTGGCCTGCCAGATCTCGACCAGCTGCCCGCGCACCGGCCGGCCGTCCCGGTCCAGGACCCGGCCGGCCACGGTGATGCGCTCACCCTGCGGCTCGGTCAGATGCTGCCGAGTCAGATCGGACTCCAGCGCGGTGACATCGGCCACGCCGAAGACCGGTCCGGACAACTCGGCCGCCTCCGGATCGCCGACGGACACCAGGGGCTGCCGAGGGTGGCGAAGCAGGCTGCTGCGATAGGGGGCGTAGTCGCGCGCCGGGTGCTGCCGCGTCCGGTCGGCTTCGGCATACGCCCGGGATTGTTCGGCGATCTCTTGGGATATGTCCTGCTGCGTCGGTGTCATCAGGGCTTTACCTTTCCAGCCGGAGGGGAGCGGCCGTGCGGCGTGCGATCTCCTCGGCGGTGACCCCGGGCGCGGTCTCCACCAGGACCAGGCCCTCGGCGGTGACGTCCAGAACGCCCAGGTCGGTGATGACGCGGTCCACGCAGCCGCGCCCGGTGAGCGGGAGCGTGCACTCCGGCACGATCTTCGGCGAGCCGTCCTTCGCCGTGTGCTCCATCAGCACGATGACCCGGCGCGCGCCGTGGACCAGGTCCATCGCGCCGCCCATGCCCTTGACCATCTTGCCGGGGATCATCCAGTTGGCCAGGTCGCCGCCCGCGGACACCTGCATCGCGCCGAGGATCGCGGTGTCGATGTGGCCGCCCCGGATCATCCCGAAGGACAGCGCCGAGTCGAAGAACGCGGCGCCCGGCCGGACGGTGACGGTCTCCTTGCCGGCGTTGATCAGGTCCGGGTCGACTTCCTCAGGGCTCGGATACGGGCCGACGCCGAGCAGGCCGTTCTCCGAGTGCAGGACCACGTCGACGTCGTCGGCGAGGAACCCGGGCACCAGTGTCGGCAGTCCGATGCCGAGGTTCACGTAGGAGCCGTCGGTCAGCTCCGCGGCGGCGCGCGCCGCCATCTCGTTCCTGGTCCAGCTCATGACGTCCGCACCATCCGCTTCTCGATGGGCTTGTCGGCGGCCTGCTCCGGGGTGAGCACCACGACGCGCTGCACGAACACGCCGGGCAGGTGGACCGCGTCCGGATCGAGCACCCCGGGTTCGACGAGTTCTTCGACCTCTGCGACGGTGACCCGGCCGGCCATCGCGGCCAGCGGGTTGAAGTTCCGCGCGGCCTTGGTGAAGACCAGGTTGCCGTGCCGGTCGCCGCGTGCCGCCCGGACCAGGGCGAAGTCGGTGCTGATGCCGCGCTCCAGCACGTGGTCGCGGCCGTCGAAGGCGCGGACTTCCTTCGGCGGGGAGGCGACGGCCACGCCGCCGTCGGCCGCGTGGCGCCAGGGCAGCCCGCCCTCGGCGACCGGGGTGCCGACCCCGGCCGGGGTGAAGAAGGCCGGGATGCCGCAGCCGCCGGCCCGCAGCCGCTCGGCCAGCGTGCCCTGCGGCACCAGTTCGACTTCAAGTTCCCCGGCCAGGTACTGGCGGGCGAACTCCTTGTTCTCTCCCACGTACGAGCCGGTGACCCGGGCGATCCGGCCGGCGGCGAGCAGCAGGCCCAGGCCGCCGCCGTCCACGCCGCAGTTGTTGGACACCACGCTCAACCGGTCGGCGCCCTGCTGGAACAGCGCACGGATCAGCGTCTCGGGGACGCCGCTGAGCCCGAAGCCGCCGACGGCGAGGGACGCCCCGTCGCCGATGTCGGCCACGGCTTCGTCGGCCGACCGCACCACCTTGTCCATCGGCTCCCTTTCACCCCCGGCGTCGGCTCCGCGCCCGCCGTGTTTGGCGTTTTCCGCTGTGCGTTCCATCTGATGCGTGTTCGCCCAGTGAAGTTTTTTTCATATACTTCGATTCCGTGAGTCTCCACCGCGACCGGCGCGGGTGTCAACGGCCCTCACCGGTACGGTTCGGGAGCACAGAAGGACAGGAGGACAAGGAGCACACCGATGTCACCGACCGCCGCCGACGCCTCTGTCGGCCCGCTGGAGCGCGGGCTCGCGGTCCTGCGCACCCTCGCGCTGGCCCCCGGCGGCCGGATGCGGACCAGCGACGTGGCGCGCGCCACCGGCCTGGCCCGGTCACCGGTCGACCGGATCGCCACGACCCTGCTGCGGCTCGGCTACCTGCGCGACGAAGGCGGCCGGGAACTCGCGCTCGCGCCGCGGGTGCTGGAACTCGGCCTGGCCTACCTGCGCGCCGGGCGCCTTGCCGACCGGCTCGGACCACTGGCCGAAGCCCTCGCCGACGAGATCGACGAGTCCGTCTCGCTGGCGGTCCCGGACGGCGACGCGGTGCGCTTCGTCGTGCAGACGCCGCGGCGGCGCGCCTTGTCCGTCACCTTCCGCGCCGGCGACGCCCTGCCGGCCGAGCGCTGCGCCCCGGGAATCCTGTTCGCCGCCGAGTGGGACGAGTCGGCCTTCGAACGCTGGCAGGCCCGCATGGCCGCCGATCCCGAGGACGCGTCGTTTCCCGCACTGGGCCGCGCGCACCGGCAGCCGCGGCTGACCGCCGAGCGGTTCCGCGCCCTGGCCGCGCAGGCCCGTGACACCGACTGGGCGCTCGACGACCAGCTGATCGAGCCGGGGCTGGTCGCGATGGCCGTGCCGGTCCGGGACGGCTCAGGGCACGTCGTCGCCGCGCTGAGCGTGGTCAGCCACTCCAGCCGGCACTCGGCCGCCTCGCTGCCCGATCACGTGCTGAAGCGGCTGCACGGCGCAGCGCGGCAGATGACGGCCGCGCTCGAAGAACCCGAAGACCGCCACTTTGGTCCGGCGCCGTCCCGTGACGATTCCCTGGACCCCAAACAGGAACTGGGCCCGGAGTACCTACAGTCGCTGGCCCGCGGCCTGAGCGTCCTCGCCGCGCTGTCCACCCCGGGTGGCATGACGCTCACCGAGGTCGCGGACGCCACGGCGCTGCCCCGGGCCACGGCCCGACGTTCGCTGCTGACGCTGGAACAGCTCGGCTACATCGCCCTGGACGGCCGCCGCTTCGCCCCGCTCCCCCGCGTCCTGGACCTCGGCTACCCGACCGTGTCCGCGCGTCCGCTCGCCGATCTGGTCCAGCCGCATCTGGTCGAGCTCGTCCACCGGGTCCACGAGTCCGCCTCGGTCGCCGTGCTGGACGGCCGGGACATCCGCTACGTCGCACGCGTCGCCGCGAGCCGGATCATGCGGGTCGAGATCACCGTCGGCACCAGGTTCCCGGCCTATGCGACGTCGATGGGGCGGGTCCTGCTGGCGGCGCTCGCGCCGGAGCAGCGCGTGGCCTGGCTGGCCGGCGCCGATCTCGCACCGCTGACTTCGCACACCGTCACCGATCCGGCCCGGTTGGAGGCCCTGCTCACGGAGGCCGACCGCCACGGGTTCGCGATCGCGGACGAGGAGTTGGAGGAAGGAGTCCGCTCGATCGCCGTGCCGCTGCGGGGACCGGACGGCCGGGTCGTGGCGGCGGTGAACATCGCGCTTCCAGCGGGCAGGACCTCGGCGGTCGACATGCCCCGGGAGTTGCTTCCGGCATTGCGGGAGACCGCGCTGCGGATCAGCGAAGACGTAGGACTCGCCTTCGCGCTGAAGCCCTCGGCAGTGCACTGACGGTCTCGGCGGTCAGCTTGAGCCGCGCCGCACGAGCGTGGTGCCGAGGATGACCGGCTCCACAGGCCCGGACCCCCGCCCGGCGCCGTCCGCCATCCCCCGCAGCAGCTGACGCGCCATCGCCGCTCCCATGTCCTCCACCGGCTGCCGCACCGTGGTCAGCGGCGGCCGGGTATGCGCCGCCAGCGGAGCGTCGTCGAACCCGACGACAGCCACGTCGTCGGGGACGCGGCGACCGGCACGGCACAACGCCCGAAGCGCCCCCGCCGCCATCAGGTCGGAGGCGGCGAACACCGCGTCGAGGTTCGGGCGGGCGTTCAGCAGGCTCGCCATCGCGCGCTCGCCCGACGGTCCGGAGAAGTCGCCGACCACGGACACCTGCGGCATCCCCGCCGCGCGGACCGCGTCGCGGTAGCCGGCCAGGCGGTCCACTCCGGCGGCCATGTCCTGCGGGCCGGCGATCGTCACAATCTCCCGTCGGCCGGAGGCGATGAGGTGTTCCACCGCTTCGGCGGCACCGGCTCGGTTGTCCACGTCGATGTAGGAGTGCGGGTTCCCCGACAGCGGACGTCCGGCGAGCACCGTCGGCACCCCGAGCGTCCGGACACAGGCCGCCACCGGGTCGCCGTCGTGCGCGCTGATCATCAGCACGCCGTCCGGGCGGCTGCGCGTCAGGAACCGCTCGGCCGCCGAACGGTCCGCCGCGCCGCGGATCGCCAGCATCGCCAACTGGACCTCGCCGGCCGGCAGCGCGCCGGTCACCCCGAGCAGCAGCCGGGAGAAGAACGAGTCGGCGAACATGCGCGCGCCGTCCTCGCACACGATCGCCGCGACCAGACCGGACGATCCGGCCACCTGGCAGGCGCGGGCCGAACCCGCCGAACCCGCCGAACGCGCCACACTCGCGGCGCTCACCGAACTCGTCACCGAACTCGTCACCGGAGCAGTCGCCAAGCTCGATGTCACACTCCGAGTCCGCAGCCGCACATAAGACAGCCGCGCCGCCGCCGCGTGCACATCGGCCCGTGCGCTCCGGCTGACCCCGGCGGACCCGTTGAGCGCCCGCGACGCCGTGGCCACGGACACTCCCGCCATGGCCGCGACGTCGGCCAGGGTCGGCTGGGCTGTGCGCTCCGACACCCGGCTCATCCCGAGGCGCGCAGTACCAGGCGGGTCGGCAGGATCGCCGGGCTCGGCTTGGGACGCCCCGCGACCCGGGACAGCAGCATGTCCACCATCGTCACGGCCATCGCCTCGACGGGCTGGCTGACGGTGGACAGCGGCGGCTCGGTGAGCATGGCGACGTCCAGGTCGTCGTACCCGACGACGGCGACGTCCTCCGGGACCCGGCGCTCGTGGCGGCGCAGGGCCCGCAGCGCGCCGGCGGCCATCAGGTCGCTGGCGCAGAACACCGCGTCCAGGTCGGGGTGGTCGGCCAGCAGCGCGAGCATCGCCTGCTCGCCGGAGGACTGGCTGAAGTCGCCGAAGGCGACCCGGTGGTCGGCCATCCGGGCCGCGAGCAGCTCCTGGCGGAAGCCGTCGAGGCGGTCGACGCCGGCCACCATGTCGTGCGGTCCGGCGATGGTGGCGATCCGCTGCCGGCCGATGGCCACCAGGTGCCGGACCGCCAGCCGGGCGCCGTGCACGTTGTCGACGTCCACGTAGGGCAGCTTGACGTCGCCGAGCGGCCGCGCCATCTGCACCACCGGGATGCCCGAGTCGGACAGAATCTGCGGCAGCGGGTCTCCCTCGTGCAGCGACATCAGGAACACCCCGTCGACGTGCCCGCCGAGCAGGTAGCCGGTCAGCCGCTGCCGCTCGTGGTCGGCCCGGACCATCATCAGGACCAGCTGCACGTCGTGCGAGGACAGCGCCACCCCCAGGGACCGCACCATGGCCGCCAGCAGCGGATCGGTGAAGACCTTCATCTCCGCCTCGCTGACCACCAGCGCCACCGAGCCGGTCCGCCGGGTCACCAGCGAGCGCGCGGCCCGGTTGGGCACGTAGCCCAGCCGGGCCACCGCCGCCTCGACGACCTCGCGCACCTCCTGCGAGACCTTCGGCGAGCCGTTGACGACGCGGGAGACGGTGGCCCTGGAGACGCCGGCCTCGGCGGCCACCGTCTCCAGGGTCGGTGCCGCCGTGTCCGGCGTGCGCGGCACCATCGTCTCCGGGATTCCCCCGTCCTTGCCTGTCATGTTCTCGCCTGTGCTCCTTGCAAGTCATGCCGGCGGACACCGGCACCACCGGGCGTCAACCCTGGACCGCGTTGGCCGCGATGACGCCTGAGTACCAGTTCCCGCTGGCCTTCACCGTACGCCGCTGGGTCGCGAAGTCGACGTGGACCACCCCGAAGCGCCGGGAGTAGCCGTAAGCCCATTCGAAATTGTCCAACAGGGACCAGCAGAAGTAGCCGCGGACGTCCACTCCGGCCTCGATCGCGTCGTGGACCGCGACCAGATGGCCGCGCAGGTACTCCACCCGCTGGGGGTCGCGCGCCTCGCCGTCGGGGCCGACGTAGTCGTGGAACGCGGCGCCGTTCTCGGTGATCGCGATCGGGATCGGGCCGTAGTCGCGGTGGATGCGCAGCAGCAGGTCGTGCAGGCCGGAGGCGTCGATGGGCCAGCCCATCGCGGTCGGCTCGCCGGGCATCCGGACGAAGCGCAGCGCCTCGCTGCCGACCCACGGCGAGTAGTCGCTGGCGCCGTGGCCGTCCACGCCGCGCTCGGGCTCGGCGCCGTCCCGCGGCGCCGCCCCGACCACCACCGGGTTGTAGTAGTTGACCCCGAGCAGGTCGATCGGGGCGCTCACGGCCGCCAGGTCGCCGTCCTGGACGAAGGCCCAGTCGGTGACGTGCGCGGTGTCCTGGATCAGGTCCTGCGGGTAGGAGCCGCGCAGCACCGGGTCGAGGAAGATCCGGTTCTGCAGCGCGTCCACCCGCCGCGCGGCGTCCAGATCCTCCGGCGCCTGGCTCAGCGGCCGGACCTCGGCCGGGTTGACGGTCAGCGCCACGCGCGAGCCGGCCGGCAACGCCGCGCGCAGGGCCTGGGTGCCGAGTCCGTGGGCCAGGTTGAGGTGGTGCGCGGCGCGCAGGGCGACCTCCGGCTCGTGCCGCCCGGGGGCGTGCACCCCCGAGGCGTAGCCGAGGAACGCCGAGCACCAGGGCTCGTTCAGCGTGGTCCACAGGTCGACCCGGTCCCCGAGCCGTTCGGCCGCGATCGCCGCGTACTCGCCGAACCGCTCGCTGGTGGCGCGGCTGCCCCACCCGCCGGCGTCCTCCAGCTCCTGCGGGAGGTCCCAGTGGTAGAGCGTCACCACCGGCTTGACGCCCTTGGCCAGCAGCTCGTCCACCAGCCGGGAGTAGAAGTCCAGCCCGGCGGAGTTCGGCGCCCCCTGCCCCCCGGGCTGGACCCGGCTCCACGACAGGGAGAAGCGGTAGGCGCCCAGGCCCAGGCCCGCCATCAGCGCGACGTCGTCGCGGAACCGGTGGTAGTGGTCGGCGGCGATGTCGCCGGTGTCGCCGTTGACGACCTTGCCGGGGACCCGGCTGAACGTGTCCCAGATCGAGGCGGTGCGCCCGCCGTCGAAGGCCGCGCCCTCGACCTGATAGGCGGCGGTGGCGGCGCCCCACAGGAAGTCGGTCGGGAAGGCCCTGGTGCGGGCCTTCCGGCCGCTCGCCGACACTGTGTCACCGGCCGCGGCCCGCGTACCTGTACTCATTCTTAAGACAACTCCTTGCGATAACCTTCAGCCGCCCTGCCGGGCCGCGGTGGTGATGTCCTTCTCAGCGAGCGTCCCGGCGGCCCGGCCCCCAGAGGGCGGCCGGACCGACCGGGACGCTCACCGGCCCCGCCGGTCGGATCAGGGCTTCGGCGTGAGCTTCAGGATCAGGTACTCGTAGTCCTGGCTCCGGGGCGACGGGTTCACGAACGGGTTGGCGCTGGTCGGCCAGCCGGTGAAGTTCGCCGTGCTGAACTCGTACCAGGCGGCGCCGTAGAGCACCGGGACGGCCGGCACGTCCGAGGAGAACACGCCCTGCAGCGTGTTCAGGGCCGTGGCCTGGTCGGCGTCGGTGGTCGCGCCCTCGAAGGCGGCGATCGCGGCGTCGGCGGTCGGGCTCTTGTACTGCCCGAAGTCACCGGCCGCGGTCTGCCCGGCGGGCGCGGAGAGGCTGGAGTCCAGGATGAACTGCAGCCGCTGGAACGGCGTGGTCCCCTGGCCCCAGTGCAGCGCCGCGTCGTAGTTCCCGGTCGTGATCGCGGTGTTCCAGCTGTTGTAGTCGAAGGCGCCGTTGTCCTTGACGTCGAAGCCCACGCTGTTGAGCTGCTTGACCATGGCCTCGGCGTCGCACCAGTAGTCGGTGAAGGAGTTCGGGTCGATGATCGTGAACTTGATCGTCGCCCCGTTCTTGGTCCACTTGCCGGCGCCGTTCTTGGTGTAGCCGGCGGCGCTCAGCAGCGAGGTGACGGAGTCCGGGTCCGGGCCCGGCTTGAGGTCGTTCGTCTGCGCCGGGGCCAGCGACTTCTGGTCGATCGGCAGGGTCAGGCCGCCCGAGGAGGAGGCCGGCAGCTCGTAGTTCGTCTCGCACTGGGTCGCCATCGAGGTGCGGTCCAGCGCCGCGCTGATCGCCTTGCGCACCGCGACGTCGGCCAGGGCCGGGGCGCTGGGGCTCTTCTCGTTCAGCAGCAGGGACACCGTGTTCGACGCCGGGAAGTACGGGGCCGTGCTCTGGAAGAGCTGGTTGTCCTTGCTCTTGGCCACGAACGTGTTCAGCACGTCGTTGATGTCGTTGCCGGTGAGGTCGATGTCGCCGTTGGCCAGCGCGAGCGTCGCGGCGTTGTTGTCGGCGTAGGCCGGGAAGGAGATCTTCTTCACCGCCGGCGCACCGTCGCGGAACGTCGTGTTCGCCTTGAGCGTGATGTTCTGCGGGGTGAAGTTGTCCAGCACGAACGGCCCGGTCCCGACCGTGTCGGCGCCGGTGACCACGGCCTTGTCCGGGTTGGTGATCCCGGACCACTTGTGCTTGGAGACGATGACCTGGTTGGCGATGGCCTGGAAGTTGGCGGCCTGCGGGGTGGAGTAGTTCAGGACCACCGTCTGCGGGTCCGGGGTGGTGACGCTGTCCGGGACCGGCGTGCCGTTGGTGTTGGCCGCCTTGAAGTTCTTCAGCAGCGTGAAGGTGAAGGCCACGTCGTCGGAGGTGAACGGCTGGCCGTCGCTCCACTTGACGCCGGACTTCAGCGTGAAGGAGAGCGTCTTGTTGCCGTTGGACCAGGTGTAGTTCGACGCCAGCCACGGGATCGGGGCCTGCGCGGAGTTCAGGGTGTTGAACTGGTACAGCGGCTCGTAGAACAGCGAGATCGCGTTCTCCTGGCCGACGAAGGAGTTGCCGTCGAACGGGTTGAAGTCGTTGGTGAACGACGCGACCGGCTTGTCCTCGACCACCAGCGTGCGGACCTTGCCCGAGCCGGTGCTGCTGTTGGTCGACGACGACTTGGGCTTGCTGCTGCTGCACGCCGCCGCACTGAGACTGACGGCCGCGACCAGGGCTAGCCCTTTGATAGCTGTACGACGCATTGCGTACACTTCCCTAAAGATCCGGACCGGCTTCTGGGCCGGCCTGTCCTGAGCGGACATGGGCGATGACTATGGCTGTACGGGATGTGGAACGGATCTGACTTCCCTTCGCGCGAGTTGCCCCTCGGGCGAAGCCTGGCCGCCCGTCCCCCGGCGGGGGGCGGGCGGCGTTCCCGCCCGGGCTCCCTTCGCGGCTGTGGTCTTTCATGCGTTCTCCTTACTGGTTGCGCTGGTTGCGCCGTTCACAGTGCTTGTGGTGCTTGCGTTGCTTGGGCTGCTTCCGTTGCTTCCGTTGCTGGCCGCCGTGGCCGTGGCCGTGGCCAGCGGCTCGCGCTGGTCGTCGCTGAGCCCTGAGACGTGCAGCCAGCACGCCGAGACGTGGTCCTCGGCCACCGGCTGGGCGACGGGAGACTGCTCCGCGCAGACCTTCATCGCGAACGGACACCGCGGATGGAACCGGCAGCCCGACGGCGGGTTCACCAGGCTCGGCGGCGCTCCCCGGCCGCGCAGCACCGGGGTCTCGGCGCGCGCCGGGTCGGGCGCGGCGCTCAGCAGGAGCTGGGTGTAGGGGTGCGCGGGCTCGTCGGTGATCCGGGTGGCGGGCCCGGACTCCACGACCTGGCCGGCGTACATCACCACGATGCAGTCGGCCAGGTAGCGCGCCGAGGCGATGTCGTGGGTGACGTACATGGTGGCCAGGTTCTCGCCGGTCCGCAGGTCGTCCAGGAGGTTGAGCACCCCCAGCCGGATCGACACGTCGAGCATCGAGACCGGCTCGTCGGCCAGCAGCACCCGCGGCTCCACGGCCAGCCCGCGGGCGATCGCGACGCGCTGGCGCTGCCCTCCGGACAGCTCGTGCGGGTACTTGTCGAGGTAGTCCTCAGCCGGAGTGAGCGAGACGCGTTCAAGCAGCTGCCGCATCCGTTCGGCGCGCGCGGAGCGTCCCAGCTTGGTGTGCAGCTTGAGCGGACGCTCCAGGTGGTAGCGCACGGTGTGCACGGAGTTCAAGGACGAGAACGGGTCCTGCAACACCAGGTGGACGCTGCTGGTGTAAGTACGCCGCGCCTTCGCACCGGTCCCGACCGGCACACCGTCCAACAGGACCTCGCCGGCCGTGGGCTTGATCAGCCCGGTCAGCAGCCGGGCCAGCGTCGACTTCCCGCTGCCGCTCTCGCCGACCACCGCGGTGACGGTGCCGGCCGGCAGGACCAGGGAGATGTCCTCCACGGCGTGCACGACCATGCCGCGGCCGATGCCGCTGTGCATCGGGAAGTGCTTGACGAGGCCGCGGGCCTCCAGCCTCGGGACGCCGGGGCGGCGGGGGCCGTGGACGACTGCCGACCGGTCGGCAGGGTCCACCGGCGCGGCAGATTCAGCCGCCTCGACCGGTACCGCAGACTCGACCGATTCCGTCGCCTCGACCGACTCGGCGAGTTCGGCGGCCTCGGCAGGTTCGGCGTGCTCGGCGCGCTCCGTCGCATCGGCGAGCTCAGTCGGCTCGGCGGACTCGGCCGGCTCGGCGAGTTCGCCTCCCTCAGCAGGTTCCACAGCCTCAGGGGACTCCTTCACATCGGCGAGCTCAGTCGGCGCCGCGGACTCGGCCGGCTCTGCGGTTTCCGCGCTCTCGGTCGGCTCGGCGGGCTCGGCGGCCTCAGCAGGTTCGGCGTGCTCGGCGCGCTCCGTCGCATCAGCGAGCTCAGTCGGCTCCACGGACTCGACCGGCTCGGCGAGCTCGGCGGCCTCAGCAGGTTCCGCAGCCTCAGGGGACTCCTTCACATCGGCGAGCTCAGTCGGCTCCGCGGACTCGGCCGGCTCTGCGGTTTCCGCGCTCTCGGTCGGCTCGGCGGGTTCGGTGGTGCCGGTCATGAAGTGCTCCTGGACAGGTCGCCGACAGCGGAGGCCGAAGGCGTTGCGAGCGGCGGGTAGGCGCGGGCCAACGCCTCGGGCGGATCCTGCCGGCCGTCCTGCAGCCAGCAGGCCGTGACCCGGCCGCCGCCCTCATCGGTCGGCCGGGTCAACGGCGGTTCCTGCGTCCGGCAGCGGTCCATGGCGTGCGGGCAGCGCGGGTGGAACTTGCAGCCGTCGGGCATCGCGGCCAGCGACGGCGGCGAGCCCGGGATGCCCTCCATGCGCACGCGCTCGCCGTGCAGGCTCGGGAAGGAGCTCAGCAGCCCCAGGCTGTAGGGGTGGCGCGGGGCGTGGAAGAGCTCCGCGGCCTTGGCCCGCTCGACGATGCGCCCGGCGTACATGATCGCGATGGAGTCCGCGAGCTCGATCAGCAGCGACAGGTCGTGGGTGATGAAGATGACGGCGAACCCGAGCTCGTCGCGCAGCGCCATCAGCTCTTCGAGGATCTCCCGCTGGGTCACCACGTCCAGCGCGGTCGTCGGCTCGTCCATGATGACGATCTGCGGCTGCAGGATCAGCGCCATCGCGATCATCACGCGCTGCCGCATGCCGCCGGACAGCTCGTGCGGGTAGCTGCGCAGCCGGTCGGCGTTGATCCCGACCATGCGCAGCATCTCCACCGCGCGGGCCCGGCGCTCCTGCGCGGACATCTGCGGCCGGTGGACGCGCAGCACGTCAGTGAGCTGATTCTCGACCCGGGCCACCGGGTTCAGGGCGTGCATCGCGCTCTGGAACACCACCGCGATCTCCGACCAGCGGTAGCGCCGCAGCTCGTGCGCGCCGGCGGCGAGCAGGTCCACCGTCGTCGTCTCGCCGGTCTCGGCCGAGCGCGAGTGGAACAGCACGTCCCCGCCGGTGATGACGCCGGGCGCGCGCAGCAGCCGGGTCAGCGCGTAGGCGAGCGTGGACTTGCCCGAGCCGCTCTCCCCCGCGATGCCCAGGACCTCGCCTCGGCGCAGCACCAGATCGGCGTCGGTCACCGCGCGGACCGCCTCGGCGCCCAGGCCGTAGTCGACACACAGCCCGCGGACTTCCAGGACCGGATCGGCCATCAGCTCTCTCCTTCCAGAACAGGCGCCGCCATATCAAGGTTCGACGAATCACGGTTCGACGAATCACGGTTCGCTGAAGCATCCGGCCGCGCGGCCCGCACCACCGGCGTCAGCCCCAGCTGGAACCGCACGCCGCGCCGGCTCCCGCGCCGGGAGCGGACCCGCGGGTTGACGATCTCGTCGATCCCGAAGTTCAGCAGCGCCAGCCCGATGCCCAGCAGCGCCACGCACAGCGCCGGCGGCGCGTACCACCACCAGTCGTTCGAGATCATCGCGCTGGCGCCCTGGGCGTTCTGGATCATCGTGCCCCAGGACGCCTGCGCCGGGTTGATGATGCCGAGGATGGACAGCACCACGTAGATCCCGATGCCGTAGATGACGGTGAAGATGAACGACGAGGCCAGGATCGGCAGCAGGTTGGGCAGGATCTCCGAGACGATGATCCGCGGCCGGCGCTCGCCGATGATCCGCGCGGATTCCACGTAGTCCTGGTCACGCAGCGCGAGGGTCTGCGCTCGCAGCACGCGCGCGCCGTAAGCCCAGGCTGTCAGGGCGATGACAGACCCGATCAGGAACGGGTTGTCGGTGTCCCCGGCGGGCAGCGGCTTCATCACGACCATGAGGATCAGCAGGCCCGGCAGCGCCAGGAAGATGTTGGCGATGATGGACAGCACCTCGTCGACGAGGCCGCCCATGTACCCGGCCGTCACCCCGAACAGGATGGACAGGATGCTGGCGACGATGCCGGCGACGAACGCGATGACCATCGTCGACCGGCCGCCGGAGAGCACCTGCGACAGGATGTCGTGCTGCTGCCGGTCGGTGCCGAGCCAGAACTTCGCCGACGGCGGCTGCGCGAAGGCGCTGGAGTTGCTCGCCTGCCAGCTCGCCGAGTGCGGGGCCAGGGTCGGCCCGAAGATCGCGATGAAGACGAAGAAGAGCAGGATCGAGGCGCCGACGACGATCTTCGGCGACTTGGTGATGCGGGACTTGCGCCGCCTGGCGGCGACGGCGTTCCCCACGGGCTCTGCGGTGGCGACACCCACGACGGACATGGTTCAGGCCTCCCGGCGGGCGCGCGGGTCGAGGATCACGTAGACGATGTCGGCCAGGAAGTTGACGACCAGCACCGCGAAGGTGACGCACAGCAGGATGCCCTGCATGAGCGGATAGTCGGCGTCGAGCGTGGCGTTGTTCATCGCCAGGCCCAGACCCGGGTAGCTGAAGACGATCTCGGTGATGATCGAGCCGGTCACGATGAGGCTCACGGACAGCGCCAGCGACGAGATGGACGGCAGGATCGCGTTGCGCGCCGCCACCCACACCACCCGCCACCGGGGCAGCCCCTTGGCGGCGGCGACCAGGACGTAATCCTCGTCCATGGTCGTGATCATCACGTTGCGCATCCCGAGGATCCAGCCGGCTATGGAGGCCAGCACGATCGTCGCGACCGGCAGGAACCCGTGGTCCACCACGCTGCCGATGAAGCCGCCGTTCCACCCGGGCGTCACCGTCGAGTCGCGGCTGATGTCGTAGCCCCCGCCGAGCGGGAACCACTTCCACAGATAGCCCATGGTCATCAGCAGCAGGAACGCCAGGATGTAGTACGGGATCGCCTGGAAGAACGTCGCGACCGGCAGCAGCGTGTCGAGCAGACCGCCCCGCCGCCACCCGGCGATCACGCCCAGGAACGTCCCGAGCACGAAGGCGATGACCGTGGCGACACCGACCAGCCCGATGGTCCACGGCAGATCCGTGCCGAGGATGTCGGTCACCGGCACCGACTTGCTGGTCGAGGTACCCAGATCGCCATGGAACAGGTTGCTGATATAGGTCGCGTACTGCGACAGCAGGCTCTTGTTGCCCGAGCCGTACTCGGCCTCGAGCGCATGCAGCTCGTCCGGCGTGATCGGCGCGGAGCGGATGGCACTGAGCACCGCCTGCAGCGCACTGCCGGGCAGCATTCGGGGCAGGAAGAAGTTGAGCGTCACGGCCGACCAGGCGGCGAGAAGGTAGAACGCGAGCCTGCGCAGAATGGCTCTCACAGCACGCACACCCTTCTTCTCGGTCGCGACGGCGTCGCCGGAATACGAATCATGAGACTGCCTACATTTCGGGGACCGCGCGCTGGACCCCCTCACAGGGACGGCGCGGACGGTGGCCGGACGGGAGTCACGGATGGGGCTCTTGGGGGGCTGTTGCCTTGCGGATTGCCGGTACCGTAACCGAAAGAGAGCGCTCTCACAAGGCTCCCGGAGCCGTTACCAGGACGTTACCGACTGCCGAAACGGGGCCCTTGGAGGCTCGGGGCTCGCGGTGTGCGGGGGCTGACGTGCGCGGGACGACGCGAAACGCGCAGGTGGAGGGGATGGATGGCGGGCGGTGAGGGTGTCAGGGCATTCCGTTACCGGTGAGGTTTCTTGAGGAAGAGCGTGAGAGCGCTCTCTTGAAAGTTGTGAAGACGGCGGCGCTGACTTTCATGGGGGCTCGGCGGGATGCGTGGGTGCGGTTGGTCTGGGGGTTTCAGGCGATTTTTACGGCTTCGCCTAGCCATCATTGGTGCACCGCACCGCATACAGAGCCAGACCACTCAAAAGATCAAGCCCCCGCCACTACCCCACAGGACTCCCGCACCACCAACCGCGTCGCCACCAGCACCGGCTCGGCAGCACGCCGCTGCTGGAGCGCGCCGCCGCCATCACCATCGCCGTTGCTGCCGCTGCCGCCGTTGCCGCCGCCGTTGCCGCCGCCGCCGCCGCCGTTGCCGCCGCCGCCGCCGTTGCCGCCGCCGCCGCCGTTGCCGCCGCCGCTGCCGCTGCTGCCGCCGCCATCGCCGCTGCCATCACCGCCGTCGCCGCCCCCCCCCCCCCCCCCCCCCCCCACCCCCCCCCCCCCCCCCCCCCCCCCCCCCCCCCCCCACGCCCC